>CAZMBS010000090.1:0-12192 GCA_964564295.1 uncultured Streptomycetaceae bacterium | reverse complement strand
GAGGATAGAACCATCATGACCGCTTCCGCCCGCCGCGCAGTCAATACGTATTCGAACGTCGGCATCGAGTCCGGCGTCGAAGCCGCCGATCCGCACAAACTGGTGCTGATGCTGTTCGACGGTGCGATGCTCGCGGTGTCGGATGCGGGCCGCCATCTGGCGGCGGGTTCGATCGCCGCGAAGGGGGAATCGATTTCCAAGGCGATCATGATCATCGACAACGGCCTGAAGGCAAGCCTCGATACCACTGCCGGCGGCGAACTCGCGCACCGCCTTGCGGCGCTCTACGACTACATGTGCCGGCAGCTGCTGGTCGCGAACGCGCACAACAGCACGCGGGAACTCGACGAAACGCAACGACTGCTGGGAGAGTTGCGCGGCGCGTGGGCGCAAATCGGGCCCGCCGTGCCGGGCGGAGAAAAGCCCGCCGCATCGGTGCAACCGGTTCGGATTTCCTGATCATGACACCGGTTCTCGAAGCCTACGAGCGCATTTGCGGCATCACTGCCGCGATGCGGGCCGCCGCTTCGCACGGAGAATGGCAGCGCCTGATCGATCTCGAGAAGGAACTCGGTGTGTGGTTCTCGCGCGTCACGGTGCTGGACGACAACACCGCCACGGACGACGCGTTCCGCAGCCGCAAGGCCGCGCTCATCCGCAAGGTGCTGGAAGACGACGCGGCAATTCGCGCCTGTGTCGAACCGCGGCTCGCGGATCTGCAGACGATACTGAGCTCCGCAGGGCGCGAGCGCCGGCTGGCCGGTGCCTATGGGGCGCCCGGAGCACCGGCCTGAAGGGGCTATACCCCGATCATTGCAGGCACGGAAATGGCACGGATTTCACGTACTGTTCTACCCGCCGCTGCGTGACGCCGGCGGCTAGTCTTTCCGGGTTCCCATGAACGCCACTGCCACCGCCGCCGCGCCGGCACGGATCGAGCTGCTCAACTCGGGCGACGATCGGTATGCCATTGAATCCGATGTGGAAATTCTGTCCATACTGCGCGCGGTACGCAGCCGCAACGCGCTGACCACGGTTTACCTCGGCAACGGCACCGACTCTTTCGTCACGACTCTGCTCGACGTCGGGCCGGCCACCGGACTCGTATACGATTGCGCGCCGAGCGTTGCGCTCAACGAACGCACGATCGACAGCAGCAAGCTTGTTTTCGTGACGACACACGACCGGGTGCAGATTCACTTCGCGTGCGCACGCGCGTTCGCCGCGATGCAGGGCGGCAAACCCGCGCTGCGCAGCCCCCTGCCGAAGCGGCTGCTGCGTTTGCAGCGGCGTGATTTTTTCCGGCTCACCACGCCGGTGCTGAACCCGTTGAAATGCGTGGTCTCGGTGCATCGCAACGGCAAGCTGCACCGCGTGGCCCTGCGCGTGCTGGATTTGAGCTGCGGCGGCATCGCCACGGGTTGCGGTTCCGATGGGCTGCTGCTCGACCCCGGAACACACTACCCGTGCACGCTGGAACTGCCGGACACCGGCGTCGTGCAGGCATCCGTCGCCGTGCGCAATACGTTCGAGGTCACGCTCGCAAACGGCTCGCGCAGCCACCGCCTGGGCTGCGAATTCATCGCGCTGCCGGAAAAGGTCCTGGCGCTGATCCAGCGCTACATCCTGCAGCAGCAGCGGGCGCGGCGCGTGAAACTCTCCGGACTGCGGTAGCCGCCGCGGCGGCGGACTTACACCTGCAGGTTCATGATTTCCTGGTAGGCGGCCACCATGCGGTTGCGCACCTGGACGGTCTGCTGAAACGAAACGCCGGCTTTCTGCAGCGAGATCACGACATCGTGCAGCTTCACTTCGGGCGCGCCGGATTCGAACGCGCGCGCAAGGCCCTGGGCCTGATGCTGCATGCCGTTCACGTGATCCAGCGACGACTTGAGCATCGCCGCGAAATCGGCGCGCGACGCCGCATCGGACACGGCGGTCGTTCTCGGCTTGCCGGCTGCGAGCGCGGCGGCGGTGCGAAGCTGCGCGAGCACGCCATCCATGGCTTTCGTGTCCATATCGGCACTCTTCAGGATAGTAGTCGTTCGGCGGACAGCAACGCGTCGAATTCGTCGGTCGCCACACCTCCGGAATCGTCGAGCACGAAACAGCGGCCCAGGCTGCCTTCCAGCAGGTGGCCGCTCACGCGCAGGCCGGTGCCATCGGCCGCGGCGCCGGTGCGCTTGCGACGCGATCCGCCGAGTCGCTCGGCGGCGACGTCCTTCCAGCTCCGGCCCGCGAGCGGCAAGCCGAGCATGCGCTCTGCCGCAGGATTGGCGTCGACAATGCGGGAGTCGGCATCCACGATCACGATCCCGATCGGCATGACTGCGTGCGAGGCCGCAATGCGTTCCGCCCGCGCCGTTTTTTCGACCAGTCGCTCCTGCAGGTCCTGCGCGGCTTGCGCCAGCTCGCGCACCATCCGCGCAACCTCGCGCTCGATGTCGTCGCGCCCACTGCAGAGCTGGCGCGCGGCATGATCGAAAGCGGCGCATGCGTCGCGCAGCACGCCGTTGTAGCGGGACCCGACGCCACCCGGTTCGAAATCGTGAGTTGCCATGAGACGAGGGACAAATTGAAGTGCGGCTAGGCTAACAGCCCCCCCGGCGCGATGTGACGGCAATTAGGCGCTGAAACCCCGCCTTTTTCGCCGCTTGCGTTGCGCATGCCCTGACCATAATGCGTGCACGACACGGGGCTCGCACTATGGCGCAATCATCCGAACACGCACTGTCACATCGCATCGTAGGCATCGCCCAGATGCCTCCCCAGCAGCTGGTCGCGCTGATGCTCGCGATCGCCGTCTCCGTCGCGCTGATCGCGGGCGGCTGGATGTGGAGCGCAGCCCCGGATTACCGCGTGTTGTATCCGAGCCTCTCCGATCGCGACGGCGGCGCGGTGATCGGCGCGCTGCAGCAGATGAACGTGCCGTACCGCTTTGCCGAGGGCGGCGGCGCGGTGCTCGTTCCGGCGAACCAGGTGCACGAAATCCGCCTGAAACTCGCCGCGCAGGGTCTCCCGAAGGGCGGACCGAGCGGATACGAGTTGATGGAAAATCAGAAATTCGGCACCAGCCAGTTTCTCGAGCAGATCAACTACCAGCGCGGGCTCGAGGGGGAACTCGCGCGCTCCATTCAGTCGCTCGCCGCCGTTCAGGGCGCGCGCGTGCATCTTGCCCTCGCAAAGCCGTCGGCTTTCCTGCGCGAACAGCCCAAGCCCAGTGCATCGGTGCTGGTCAACCTGTACCCGGGCCGCTCGCTGGACAACATGCAAGTCGCGGCGATCGCGCACCTCGTGTCGAACAGCGTGCCGGGCATGCCGTTCAAGAACGTGTCGGTGGTGGATCAGACCGGCGCGCTGTTGTCCGGGGATTCCGGCGCACAGGGCAGGAACACGCTGGATCCCGGCCAGCTGAAGTTCCGGCAGGAGCTCGAACAAAGCTACGTGCGGCGCATCGAGGCCATACTCGCGCCGATCCTCGGCGCGCAGAACGTCCGCGCGCAGGTCGCCGCCGAGGTGGACTTCACGGAAACGGAGCAGGCGGACGAAACCTACAAGCCGAACCAGAAGTCCGAAGAAGCCGCGATCCGCAGCCAACAGTCGAGCGAGTCGGCGTCGGTCGCCCAGGCGCAGGGCGGCGTGCCGGGCGCGGCCGCGAACCAGCCGGCGACGCCGGCGCCCGGCGCGGGCGCGCAGGGCCAGTCCACGACCACACCGGCCGCCGCGCCGCCGAGCACGCGCAAGGATGCCACCGTGAACTACGAAGTCGACAAGACGATCCGGCACACGCGCCAGTCGATGGGTCGCGTGAAGAAGCTGTCGGTCGCGGTCGTCGTCAACCATCGCAAGCAGACCAATGCGGCCGGAAAGTCCACGTCGCGCCCGCTGTCGGCCGCGGACAAGGAACAGATCACCGAAGTCGTGAAGGGTGTCATGGGCTTCGACAAGGAGCGCGGAGACACGCTGTCGGTGATGAACAGCGCGTTCGCGACGCCGGATGTCGAGAAAATTCCCGATGTGCCGTTCTGGAAACAGCCGGCGGCGATCGACATGGCGTGGGCCATCGGCAAGAATCTCCTGATCGCGTCGGTAATCCTCTATCTGCTGCTCGGCGTGATGCGGCCGCTGCTGAAAACGCTGAGCACGCCAATCGCACCGCCGCCCGAAGTGCTGCCGCCGGAACAGCTCGCGGCAGCGGGGGCGCAGGGCGCCGGCAAGCAGTACGAGCTGGTGCTGCAAAACGCCAAACAGATCGCCAAGCAGGACCCCAAGGTGGTCGCGACGGTCGTGAAAGAGTGGGTGGCCAATGAGCGATGACGGCATCGAGAAAAGCGCCATTCTGCTGATGTCGCTGGGCGAGGACGAAGCGGCGGAAGTGATGAAGCACCTTGGCCCGCGGGAAGTCCAGAAAATCGGCAGCGCCATGGCGGCGCTGAAAGGCGTTTCTCGCGACCAGGTAGCCGGCGTGCTCGATGCTTTCTGCGCTGATGCCGGCGACCGTCCGTCGATCGGTTCGGACAATAGCGCATACCTGCGCAGCGTGCTCAAGAAAGCCCTGGGGGACGACCGGTCCACCGGCGTGATTGACCGGATTCTGCAGGGCGGCGACACGCGCGGCATCGACAGCCTGAAGTGGATGGAGTCCGATGCGGTGGCCGAACTCGTCGCCAACGAGCATCCGCAGGTCATTGCGACCATCCTCGTTCATCTGGAACGCGATCAGGCCTCCGAGGTGCTCGGCAAGCTCCCGGACCGCCTGCGCAACGACGTGGTGCTGCGAATCGCCACGCTGGACGGCATACAACCCAATGCCATGCGGGAACTGAATGACGTACTGCTCAAGTTGTTGACGGGCAGCGAAGGCACCAAGAAGGCGACGTCCATGGGCGGCGTGCGCACGGTGGCGGAGATACTGAACTTCCTGCCCGCGACGCAGGAAGGCGCCGTCGTGGAAAGCGTAAAGGAATTCGATGCCGAGCTCGCGCAGAAGATCGTCGACCAGATGTTCGTCTGGGAGAACCTGCTCGCACTCGACGACAAGGCGGTGCAGCTGCTGCTGCGCGAGGTGCAGTCCGAATCGCTGATCGTGGCATTGAAAGGATCGTCGCAGGAGCTGCGCGAGCGCGTGTTCGCGAACATGTCGCAACGCGCTGCCGAAATGATGAAGGAAGACCTTGAGGCGAAGGGCATGGTCAAGGTGTCCGATGTCGAGGCGCAGCAGAAGGAAATTCTCAAGATCGTGCGGCGGCTCGCCGACGAGGGGCAGATTGCTCTCGGCGGCAAGGCCGATGAGGCGTACGTCTAGCACGCGCGACGGGGAAACGAATGAGCGCGAGTCCGGTCATTCCGCGGGAAAAACTGTCGGCGTACCAGCGCTGGGAATTGAGTTCGTTCAACGAGCCGGCCGCCCGGACGCAGGCCCAGCAGCCGCGGTCCGGGCCACGGCCCGCGTCGCCCGAAGTCAAGGCCACGCGCGAAGGCTACGACGCGGGTTATCGCGAAGGCATGGCCGCGGCGCAGCGCGATGCGACGCGCGAGTTCGCGGGACAGGCCCGCCGGCTCGCGGATCTGCTGAACGCCGCACAGGAGGAGATCGCGCGGCTCGACCAGGAACTCGCGGAAGAAGTGCTGCAGGTCGCATTGCGCGTCGCGAAGCAGATCGTGCATGCGTCCCTGACGGTGCGGCCGGAACTCGTGCTGCCCACGGTGGAAGAGGTGTTGCGTGATATCACGCAGGCAAGCCAGCCCGCGCGCCTCATGCTGCATCCCGATGATGCGAGGGTGGTCCGTGCGGCGCTGATCGAGCAGCTCGACGCGTGCCGGTGCGCGATCGCGGAAGACCCCGAACTCGCGCGAGGCGGCTGTCGCCTCGAAAGCGCGTCGGGTGAAATCGACGCCACGCTGGAGACCCGCTGGCAGCGCGTCGAAGTGGCGCTGGGCCAGGCCACGGCACCGCCACGGCACTCGGGCGACTGATCCATGTCACGCGCTGCCGCCCTTCGCCGGTTCCTGCAAAACTGCGGCGAGACTGCCGCCGCAACCGATACGCACGCCGTCAGTGGACGGCTGATCCGGGTCACCGGGATGGTCATGGAGGCGACGGGGCTGCGCCTCGCCGTGGGCAGTTGCTGCACCGTGCGGCTGCCGAACGCGCAGGCGGTAGAAGCGGAAGTCGTCGGCTTTTCCGAGCAGCGCCTGTTGCTGATGCCAGCGACCGACGTGTATGGCGTGGTGCCGGGCGCGCGCATCGTAGCGACGGAAATCGCGCCTGCGCGGCCGCGATTGACAGCCATGGTGCACCCGCGGCGGCGCGCGGCGGACTACGCGAAGCACGTGCCGGTCGGCACCGGGCTGCTGGGACGCGTGCTGGACAGCACCGGGCGCCCGCTCGATGCGCTGGGCCCGCTCGCGTTCGAGCGCAGCGTCTCGCTGCACAACCGGCCGCTGAATCCGCTGGAGCGCGCCCCGATCAACACGGTGCTGGATACCGGCATACGCGCGATCAACGGACTGCTGACTGTCGGGCGCGGGCAGCGCATGGGCCTTTTCGCCGGGAGCGGCGTCGGAAAAAGCGTGCTGCTCGGCATGATGGCGCGTTTCACGAGCGCCGATGTAATCGTGGTCGGTTTGATCGGCGAGCGCGGACGCGAAGTGAAGGAATTCATCGAAACCATATTGGGCGAATCCGGGCTTGCACGCTCGGTGGTCGTTGCAGCGCCCGCCGACGTGAGCCCGCTGTTGCGCCTGCAGGGTGCATCCTATGCCACCGCGATCGCCGAATATTTCCGGGACCAGGGCAGGAACGTGCTGTTGATCATGGATTCGCTGACCCGGTACGCGATGGCGCAGCGCGAAATCGCGCTCGCGATCGGCGAACCGCCGGTTACCAAGGGGTATCCCCCGTCCGTGTTCGCCAAACTGCCGCAGCTCGTCGAACGCGCCGGAAATGCCGGACGCGGCGGCGGCTCGATCACCGCGTTCTACACCGTGCTGACCGAGGGAGACGATCCCCAGGACCCGATCGCGGACAGCGCGCGCGCCATCCTCGATGGCCACGTCGTGCTGTCGCGCGCGCTGGCGGACCAGGGACACTACCCGGCGATCGACATCGAAGCATCGGTAAGCCGCGCGCTCAACAACCTCGTCGATCAGACGCAGTTCGATTACGTGCGCCAGTTCCGGTCGCTGTACGCGCGCTACCAGCGCAATCGCGATCTCATCACGGTCGGCGCCTACAGCGCAGGCAGCGATCCGCAGCTCGATCAGGCGATCGCGCGGCATCCGCACATGGAAGCGTTTCTGCAGCAGAGCATGTCCGAGCGCGCGCCGTTTCAGGACAGCCTGCTGCGACTGCGGACCACGCTGGAAGTCGGACCGTCACCTCACCAGAAATCGTAATGCGTTGATTTTATTTATCTTTAACCACGACACGAGAGTCCGCCATGGCCAAGACGTTTTCCCTACGCACCCTGCTCGAACTCGCCGAGCGCAAAAGCAGCGACGCCGCCATGCGCCTGGGCGGACTGCAGGCGCAGATGTCGCACACCGAATCCAAGCTGAATCTGCTGCTCGACTATCGCGAAGAATACCGCGCGCGGTTTCGAGCCGCTCTCAACAAGGACTTCGACGCCAACAGCCTGCAGAACTTCCACCACTTCATGGCCAAGCTCGATCAGGCGATCGATCAGCAGCGCAACGCCGTCGAGCAGTCGCGCGAGTTGACGCAAGCCGGTCGCCGCGAGTGGCAGCATCGCCAGTACCGCCTGAAGGCGTTCGACACGCTCGCGCAACGCCACGCCAGCACCGAGGCACGGCGCATCTCGCGATCTGACCAGCGGGAAGCCGACGAAGTCACGGCGCGCAGCGCCACGCAGCGCGCAAAGGCGCGCTAGCCAGCGTCCCGCATACCCGACCCTTCCGCTTTGACAAGGAACCCCATGGACCTCCCGATCGTCAATGCCGCTGCCCCGCTCGCACCGCCGGCCGGTGCCGTTACGCCTACTGAAGCGCCGCTCGCCGGCGACGCACGCGTGCTGGCGTTCGCAGCCCTGCTCGAGCAGGAAATGCTGGCCGGCAGACCCGGCGATGAACCGCGCGCGCTGCGTGCACGCCCGGACAATAACGAAGAACCGCTGATCGATGCGTCGGCGGGGGAACCCGGCACCGATCCCGCCGGCGCGCTTTTTCTCGCAATCGCATTGCCGACGGCACCGACTGCCGCATCGCGTTTCGTGCAGGCGGCATTCACCGGTCGCGACGGTGCGAACGACGATATCCAGTCCCGCGGGAGCGCGACTTCAACGCAACGCTCTGTCCCTGATACCGCGACCGATGCCGCGCCGCAACGCGCCGATCATCCGGCGGAACGCGCCAACTTCGACCCGGCAGCCGCCCCCGACCTGGACCGCCCCGTCTTCAGACCAGCCGATACGCCTGTCGTTGGCACGCAAGCGGGACTTGCACCGCCACCGCAGCTCGTTGTGCCAACGCAAACCCCTCCCACGTCGGTCGCGGCGCCGGCGCCGGTGCGGATCGACGTGCCGGTGGCCAGCCCCGACTGGGGGCAGGAACTCGGCAATCGCGTGGCGTGGCTCGCCACCGAACGCGTGCAATCGGCGACGCTGCAGATCAATCCGCCGCAGCTGGGCCCGGTCGAGATCACGCTGACCATCACGGACGACCGCGCCAGCGTCACTTTTGTTTCGCCGCACGTCGTCGTGCGCGACGCCATCGAGAACTCGCTCGCGACCCTGCGCGAAGCGCTTGCAGGCAACGGCCTCGAACTCGGGCATGCAAGCGTCTCGCAGGATTCCCGGACCGGCACGGGCGCGCATCCCCAGCGCGAGGCCGCCGGCACCGGCACGCAGCGCACGGGCCCCGGGCAGGCGGACCTGCCGTCGCCCGATGCGCAGCGCACCAGACCCGGCGCGGGACACGGCCTCGTGGACACCTTCGCCTGATCGCGCGAGAAGCGCCGGGTTCGCACTGCTTATTCGTTCATGACCCCACGCTAGCGCCTCCGATAATTCAACCGCTTTCGCCAAACGAGATTACGCCATGGCCGAAAAAGAAACCGCCGCCGAAGCGCCCGCAGCCCCCAAGAAGAAGGGGAAACTCATGTTCATCATCGCCGTGCCGCTGCTGCTCGCGCTCGGTGGCGCGGGCGGCTGGTGGATGTTCGGCCGCGACGAAGATCCTGCCGCGGAAGCCAAGGCGCCCCCGCCCAAGCCGCCGGTCTTCGTGCCGTTGGATCAGTTCACCGTGAACCTGATCCCCGAAAATGGCCAGCAACAGTACGCGCAAATCGGCCTGAATATGAAAGTCGCCGGCCAGGAAACGGCGGATGCCATCAAGCATCTGACGCCCGAGATCCGCAACCGCATCCTGCTGCTGATTTCGAACAAACGCGCTTCGGAACTCATCACGCTTTCGGGCAAGCAGCAGCTGGCGGCGGACATCAAGGCAGCCACCATGGCGGTGATATCACCGGAGCCGCCCGGCAAGTCCAAGCCTGCGGCGAAACCTCCGGTCACGGTTGCCAAGGCCGACCCCGCGACCCAGACCGACGCCGCGGAGGCGGCTGAACCGGAAGCCGCCGACGAGCCGCCCGAAGATCCCGCGCCCAAGAAAAAGAAGTCGGCCAAGCCCGCCGCGAACGAGCCCAACTTCGCCGTGATTGAAATCCTGTTCACCGCGTTCATCATCCAGTAGGCGTGCATGTCCAAGGAAATTCTCTCGCAGGACGAGGTCGACGCCCTGCTGAAGGGCGTCAGCGGCGAACCCGAGGAATCCGCGCCGCAGGAGGATCCCGCGCGCGTGCGCCCGTACAACCTCGCCACGCAGGAACGCATCGTCCGCGGGCGCATGCCGACGCTCGAAATGATCAACGAGCGTTTCGCGCGTCAGTTGCGCATCGGGCTGTTCAATTTCATGCGCCGCGCGGCCGAGGTTGCGGTCGGCCCCGTTCGTGTCGTGAAATACAGCGAGTTCGTGCGCAATCTGGTCGTGCCCACCAACCTCAATCTGGTGCAGGTGAAACCGCTGCGCGGCACGGCGCTGTTCGTGTTCGAGCCGAATCTCATTTTTCTCGTGATCGACACGATGTTCGGCGGCAACGGGCAGTTTCACTCCCGCGTCGAAGGGCGTGAATTCACCGCGACCGAAAGTCGCATCATCCAGCGCATGCTGGGGGTCGTGTTCGAAGACCTGGAAAAAGCATGGGCGTCGGTGCATCCCCTGAAGTTCGAATACCTGCGCTCCGAGGTGAACACACAGTTCGCGAACATCGCGACGCCCAACGAAGTCGTGGTCGTCACGACCTATCACATCGAATTCGGCAACGCGGGCGGGGACCTTCACATCTGTCTGCCGTACGGCATGCTCGAGCCCGTGCGCGACATACTGTGCAGCAGCATGCAGGGCGAACAGATGGAAACCGACAAGCGCTGGGTGCGCATGTTGTCGCAGCAGGTGCAGGCGGCGGAGGTCGAACTGGTCGTGCAGCTCGGCAGCGCCAAAGTCTCGCTCAACCAGATACTGAACATGCAGGCGGGCGATGTCATCGCGCTCAACATCCCGCGCCCGCTGGTCGCCGAAGTCGACGACGTGCCCGTCATGGAATGCAAGTGCGGCATTCTCAACGGCCAGTACGCGCTGAAGGTGGAGCGCATGCTGACCAGCGCGCCAACCGAACATTGATCCGGAGAACCCCACATGTCGAACGCCCAAACGCAAGAAGCCGGTGACGACTGGTCCGCCGCGATGGCGGAGCAGGCCGCCGCGGCGCCGACCGCTGAGCCGATGCCGATGCGCGGAACCGCGGCCCCGATGTTCGAGCAATTCTCCGGCGGGACCGCCAACCCCGGCGCGGCGAACGATATCGACCTGATACTCGACATACCGGTCCAACTGACGGTGGAACTGGGCCGCACCAAGATACCGATCAAGAGCCTCCTGCAGCTCGCGCAGGGATCGGTGGTCGAGCTCGACGGACTCGCGGGTGAGCCGATGGACGTGCTGGTAAACGGCTGCCTGATCGCGCAAGGAGAGGTCGTCGTGGTGAACGACAAGTTCGGCATCCGGCTGACCGACATCATCACACCTTCGGAACGCATCCGGAAGCTGAAGCGATGAACCTCGGCGTTGCAGCCGTCGCCGGCATGCTGTTGTGCGCGGCGCCGGCGTTCGCGGACGGGTCCGGCCCCCAGAGCGCGGTCTCCGCGTCGAGCATCGCGCAGCTCGTGATCGGCCTTGCGCTCGTGATCGGCATGGTGTTCGCCTGCGCCTGGCTCACACGCCGGTTTTCTCTTGCGCCGGGCACCGGCAACGATACGCTGAAGCTCATCACCGCGACCGCAGTCGGTCAGCGCGAACGCATCCTGCTGCTGGAAGTCGGGGAAACCTGGATCATTGTGGGAGTCGCGCCCGGACGCATCGATGCGCTGCACACCATGCCGCGCGCGCAGGTCGCCGCGCCCGCCGTATCCCGGGCGCCTGCGCCGCAGGGTTTCGCCGTCTGGCTCAGGCAGGTGATGGAGAAACGCGGTGGGTAGCGGAAAGGCACTGCTGTCCGGTGCCGCCTTCGTGGCAGGTGCAATCGCCATGCCGGCGCTCGCGCAATCTTCGGGCCTGCCGGCGCTCACCAGCACGCCCGGCCCCGGCGGCGCGCAGACCTACAGCCTGAGCATACAAACGCTGCTGCTGCTCACGTCCATCACGTTTCTGCCCGCGGTGCTGCTGATGATGACGGGGTTCACACGCATCATCATCGTGCTGTCGCTGCTGCGCCAGGCGCTGGGCACGCCGACGGCGCCGCCCAACCAGGTGCTGATCGGCCTCGCGCTGTTTCTCACGTTGTTCGTGATGGCCCCTGTGCTCGAGCGCATCCATGCGGAGGCATACCAGCCGTTTTCAGAAAACCGGATCACGCTCGCACAGGCAGTCGACAAGGCGACCGACCCGCTGCGCACGTTCATGTTGCGCCAGACACGCGAGCCCGATCTCTCGATGTTTCTGCGCCTCGCGGGCGGGTCCAAGCCGGAACGCCTCGAGGAGGTACCGCTGAAGGTGCTGGTACCCGCCTATGTCACGAGCGAGCTGAAAACCGCGTTCCAGATCGGCTTCGTGATTTTCATCCCTTTTCTGATCATCGACATCATCGTCGCCAGCGTGCTCATGTCGATGGGCATGATG
>CAZMBS010000089.1:0-12288 GCA_964564295.1 uncultured Streptomycetaceae bacterium | reverse complement strand
CGCCGTTCGCCTTCAGGTAGCCGATGTTGGTATCGCCCTTCAGGAACCAGAGCAGCTCGTGAATGATCGATTTCAGATGGACCTTCTTGGTCGTGACGAGCGGGAACCCGGCGGCGAGATCGAACCGCAACTGCGCGCCGAACACCGACAGCGTGCCGGTGCCGGTGCGATCGGTCTTGCGCGCACCGTGGTCCAGCACGCGCTGCATCAGGTCGAGATATTGGCGCATGGGTTAGCGGATGTCGCTCGCGTGTGGCTGCTTCAGCATCCAGTTGGCGATGGCGCCGGCGGTGTCCGGCTCCTTGCCGAGAAACCCGTGCGCGCTCATGGCTTCGCACGGCTGCGACAGCGGCGGCAGTCCGCCGGACACGGATATCAGCGGGAAACGATCTCCGAGCCGCTTCGCGGCCCCGTACGGCGTGCTGGCGCACCCGTCGTCGACATGGTGTACGAACAGCAATGGCGCCGGCACCGACGAAAAATCGAATCCGCCCAGGCCGGGCTGTTTCCGCGTGGAGTTGAATAGCGTCGCGGTCAGCACCACCCCGTCCACGGCCTTGCCGATCCGCTGGCCGACGGCAGCGGCGGAAACCGTGCCGCGACTGGTGCCGACGAGAAACACCGGCAGGCCGGGGAACCGGGCTTTCACGTCCGCAACGACCCTGGTGATGTCTTCGGCGTGCGCCCGGTCCAGCCGGAATAAATCGTCCATTCCCGAGGGTTGATCGGAGGGCGAGTCGACGACAGCGGCGACGATGCCGTGCGCGACGAAATGCCGCCGTGAGCGGACCAGAAAGTTCCCGCGATCCAACGTGTCTCGCCTGACCTCGCGCTCGAGATCGGTCTTGCCCGCGCCGCCCGGGAACAGCAATGCGATCGCGCGCGCCTTGCCGGCCTCGGGTGCTGAAAGCAAATAGGTCTGGGTCACTCCGGCGCGCGTGGCGATGCTCACGATTTCCTCGGCCAAAGCGTGCGCCGTGCCAGACAGAAAAACCGCCGCGATCAGCAGTGGGACCATGAAAATATTATACCTCGCGATCACGGGGCATCCCGGGGTCGGCGCCGTACGATTCCGCCACGGGCGGGCGCTATAATCCCTGGTCCCCAACAGCGGCGAAACTTCATGCTTGCCGGTCTTGACCAGAATGCGCACGCGCTGCGCGCGGAAGATTTGAAGCGTGCGAAATACGCGTTGATCGTGTTGCCCGGAGACCTGCCATTGACGGGACTGCGCTCGATACCCGGAGCGGCCGTGCTGGAGGGTGTGCTCTCCCGGCGCAGGAAAAAGCTCGGCGATCTCCGCAAGACCGCGATGACCACCGACCTTCCGGGCGGCGAACTGGTGTCATGGGTGATGGTCGACACCGCGCTTCCGGCATTCGAACAGCAGAGTCTCGTGCGCAAGGCCGCGCAACCGCTGCTTGCGGAGCGGCCCTCGGAATTGGCGATTGGCGTCTACGGCAGCCCGAAGGAACGGCGATGCCTCGCCGAACTGTCGGTGCAGGTGGCATGGGTCAACGGGATATGCCTGCCGGAACGCAAAAGGAAGCCGGACGGCACGGCGCTGCAACGCATCCGGCTTTTTGGTTACCGGGCAGCGGACGGCTTCGGAACGCAGCACGCCCTGGCCGAAGGTAACGTGTTGTGCCGTGAACTCACCGTGCTGCCGCCGAATGAACTCACGCCGGGCCTCTATCGCGAACGCGTGCGCAAGCTCGCGCAGGAACGCGGCTGGCGGCATGAAGAATTTGATGTCATTCGATTGAAAAAAATGGGTGCCGGCGCTTTTGTCGCCGTTGCGCAGGGCAGTGCCGAGGCGGACGCGGCAATCGTGCACCTGCGCTACCGGCATCCAAAAGCAAAGAAGACCATTGCGCTGGTGGGAAAGGGCATCTGCTTCGACACGGGCGGACACAACCTGAAACCCGCGCGTTACATGCAGGGCATGCATGAGGACATGAACGGCTCGGCGGTTGCGCTGGGCATTTTAACCGCGGCCAGCACGCTGCGCCTGCCGGTCGACATCGATTGCTGGCTCGCCATCGCGCAAAACCATCTGAGCCCGCGAGCCTACAAGCAGAACGATGTCGTGACCGCGTTGAACGGCACCACCATCGAGATCGTGCATACCGATGCCGAAGGCCGCATGGTTCTGGCCGACACGCTGACGCTCGCCGCGCGCGCGAAGCCCGATCTCATCGTCGATTTCGCGACATTGACGGGCAGCATGCACACGGCGCTCGGCGATCGTTACAGCGGCGTGTTTGCGACGAGCGACGCATGGGCGCGCAGGGCCGTTGCGGCCGGCGTGGCGTCGGGCGAACGTGTCTGCGTGTTTCCGATGGACGACGACTACGATTCCGCGCTCGACAGCGGCATCGCGGACGTGAAGCAATGCACCATGGAGGGCGGCGCCGATCACATACTCGCCGCGCGGCTGCTGCGGCGCTTCACGGACGGGCTTGCGTGGATACACGTGGACCTGTCTGCCCACAGCTGCAAAGGGGGATTGGGCGCCGTGGCATCGGATACGACCGGCTTCGGCGTGGGATGGGGTCTGGAGCTGCTCCAAGAGATTCGGTAAAAGTATTAGCAATCAAGTAGTTGCATGTATACCGCCAGCGTATGAAAGCGCTGCGCGCGGCGGGGAACTTCGGGCGGGGCTTGACATCAACATAACTACGTGTCTAAACTTATAGACATGAAAAAGAATTACATGCGCGCGATTCCGAAGGAGTGGCGCACCATCTCGAAGGTCTATACGGCGCTCGGCGACGCGCATCGCCAGCGCATCCTGCTCACCTTCGATCCCGGCGAGCGCCTGAACGTGGGGCAGATCGTCGAGGTGTCGACGCTGTCGCGCACCGCCGTGTCGCATCACCTGAAGGTGCTGAAAGAGGCCGGCGTGCTGGCGAGCGAGAAGCAGGGCAAGGAAGTGTATTTCTGGATCAACAAGGCGTTCCTCATCGACGCCATGCAAATCGTTGTCGACTACATCCGCGACAACGCCTGATGATTTTGCCCAATATAACTAACAGTCTAGTCATTTAGTCATAACGCCGAACGGGACGGTTTCCCGATCCACTCTGAAAAGGAGCAATCATGAAAAGGCAACTCGGTATCGCGATCCTCGCGGCAACATTTTCGTGCCCGGCCGTCTGGGCCCAAAGCGATTCCATCGCCAGCGCGCGCGCGTCCATGGACATTTCCAGCGGTTCCGCGCAGGTCGTGACGGGCAGCTTCCGCATGGTCGATGCGAGCGGCCAGTTTCTGGTGACCGCCATCGAGAGCACGGCGCGCGGCGCGTCCGTCGTGCTGCAAGGGGCCTCGGACGCGAGCGGCGCATCCGTCACGCTGGTCGTGGATGCCGCGACCGCTTCTGCGCTCGCCGTGGGAACGGCCGTTACCGCTTCGGCGAACGCTGTCGGCCACTTGCTGACCGCAGGCGGGAAGGCGATCGCGTTCGTACCGAACGAAATCGGCCGGTCGCTGCTGCACCATTCGCAATATCAACGGTAGGGGGGGCCATGCAGGTTTCCCGTCTGATGTTCGGTGCGTTGCTGGTTTTGCTCTGCGCCGCGGCGCCGGCCTGGGCCGGACGCAGTTGCGAGCAGAAAGCACCAGGTCCCGTCGAAATCCAGAAAGCACTGGAACTCGCGCATAGCACGCGTGACGCGCTCGAAGCGGGCGGCGCCCGGGTCGCGCTCGTCGCGAGGGTCGGGCGCGACCTTTCCCGCCATGGGCTGCGGTACTCGCACGTGGCCTTCGCGTTGCGCGATCATCCGAAGGGCCGCTGGTTGCTCACGCACTTGCTGAATCATTGCGGCACGGCCGGTTCGTCCCTTTACGATGAGGGGCTGGGCAACTTCTTCATGGACGACGTGCACGAACATGAAGCGCTGATCGTCGTGCCATCGCCGGCGCTGCAACAACGCCTCGCGGCGGTGCTGCGCTCGACGCTGCCGCGAGACCTGCACACGCCGTCCTACAGCCTGATCGCGCACCCGTTTTCCAGCCGCCACCAGAACAGCAATCAATGGCTGCTCGAAGTGCTCGCCGCGGCCGTTGCCCCCGCGGGCACGGTGACCGGCCGGGTCAGCGCGCAGCGCTGGCTCGCGGACTCGGGATATACTGCCGCCGAGATCCGGATATCGCCCGCGCAGCGCATCGGCGCACGGCTTTTCGCGGCCAACGTGCGTTTCGACGACCGCAGCGACGACGAACTGCTGAACGGAACCTACCGCGTGGTCAGCGTGGAGTCGGTCGTGGCGTTTCTGGTGTCGGCCGACGCGTCGGCGCAGCGGCTCGTCGTGACGCTGCGTTGAACGGGCGCGGATTCCGGGAGGGGGAGGCGTGAGCGAGACGAGTCAGTTCACTCTGCTGCGCGAGCGTCGCTTCGCGCCGTTTTTCGGCGTGCAGTTCGCGGGCGCGATGAACGACAATGTGTTCAAGCAGGCGCTTGTGATCCTGCTCGCGTACCAGACCGCGTCGTTCACCACGCTGTCGACTGACGTGCTGCAGAACGTCGCGCAGGCGCTGTTCATCCTTCCGTTTTTTCTGTTCTCCGCGACCGCGGGGCAACTCGCCGACAAATACGAGAAATCGCGGCTCATCAGCATCACCGTGGCGATCGAACTGGCGGTGATGGTGCTCGGGGCCGCCGGATTTTTCATGCGCAGCCTGGAGCTGCTGTTTCTCGCGTTGTTCCTGGGCGGCGTGCAGTCGGCCCTGTTTGGCCCGGTGAAGTACGCGATCCTGCCGCAGCATCTCAAGGAGAGCGAACTCGTCGGCGGCAACGGGCTTGTCGAGATGGGGACTTCCGTCGCGATTCTGTTCGGCATGATGCTGGGAGGCTGGCTCGTGAGCCAGCAGGGCTGGGGCATTGCCGCCGTCGCCGGAACCACGGTCGCGTTGTCCGCCGCCGGCTTCGTGCTGAGCCGCCGGATACCGCCTGCGCCTGCCGCCGACCCGCAGCTCAGGATCAACTGGAATCCGGTGACCGAAACGTGGCGCAATTTCCAGTTCATGCGCGGCAACCGCACGGTGTTCCTGTCGGTCATGGGTATCTCGTGGTTCTGGTTCGTCGGCTCGATGTTTCTCACGCAGTTTCCGACGCTGTCGAAGAATATTCTCTCAGGCACCGAGGGCATCGTCACGCTGCTGCTGATCGTGTTTTCGATCGGAATCGGCGTCGGGTCGCTGCTGTGCGAGCGGCTCTCGGGACACAAGGTGGAAATCGGGCTCGTGCCCTTCGGTTCCATCGGCATCACGCTGTTCGGGGTCGACCTGTATTTCGCGCTGAGCAATCACATCGCGCACGGCCCCGTGGGGATCGCCGCGTTCGTGGGGGAAGCGGGCCACTGGCGCATCCTGGCCGACCTCATGCTGATCGGCGTGTTCGGCGGCTTCTACATCGTGCCGCTCTACGCGCTGATCCAGAGCCGGAGCGAGCCCGCGCACCGCTCGCGGATCATTGCCGGTAACAACATACTCAACGCGCTGTTCATCGTCGCGGCGGCGGGCATCGCGATAGGCCTGTTCCAGATCGGCGTCACGATTCCGCAGCTGTTCCTGATCACGGCGCTGCTCAATGCCGTCGTGGCCATTTACATCTATTCGCTGGTGCCGGAATTCCTGATGCGGTTCATCGTCTGGATGCTGATCCATTCGGTGTACCGGCTCGACAAGCGCGGACTGGAGCACATACCCGACGCGGGTCCCGTGGTGCTGGTGTGCAACCACGTGAGCTTCGTCGATGCGCTGATCATCGCTGCGGCGTGCCGCAGGCCGATCCGGTTCGTGATGGACCATCGCATTTTCAAGGTGCCGGTGCTGAACTTCGTATTCCGCGTCGGTCGCGCGATTCCGATTGCGCCGGCGAAGGAGGACCCGGCCATGCTCGCGAGCGCGAACGATGCGATCGCGGCCGGCCTGGCGGACGGGGATGTGATCGGAATCTTTCCGGAGGGGCGCATCACGGATACCGGTGACATGGTTCCGTTTCGTACCGGCATCAAGCGCATCGTGGAGCGCACGCCGGTGCCCGTGGTGCCGCTGGCGCTGCGCGGACTGTGGGGCAGTTTCTTTTCACGCAAGGACGGCCCCGCGATGACCCGGCCGTTCCGGCGCCGCCTGCTGTCGAAGGTGGAGCTCGTCGCGGGCGCGCCGGTTGCACCTGCGGCAGTGACGCCGGAACTGTTGCATGATCAAGTACTTGCGCTGCGTGGCGACGTGCGCTGAACCGGACGGGGCGTCAGGTGAGCAACGTGCGTGATGTAATGCTGGAGTGGGCAGATGCCGGGCGACTCACCGACGTTCGGCGTGCCCTCGCGCTGACGGGCGTCACGCCCGACGGTCCTGCATGGCGGAAGTTTGCGTCCGCGCTGACGCTGTGGATGGGCGCGGTGTTTCTGACCGCGAGCGCGGGATTCTTCATTGCCTACAACTGGCAGGCCCTCGGACGGTTCGGGAAATTCGCGCTGGTGGAAACACTGCTCGTTGCCGCGGTCGCGGTCGCCGCGATCGCCGGACTGGATCGCGCGGCGGGCAAGGCCTCGCTGCTTGCCGCCGCGCTGCTGACCGGAACGTTGCTCGCGCTGATCGGGCAAACCTACCAGACGGGCGCGGACCCCTACGAGTTGTTCGCCGTGTGGGCCGTGCTGATCCTGCCGTGGGCCGCGATCGGGCGACTGCCGGCGTTGTGGATACTCGTCGTCGGGCTCCTGAACCTCGCGGCCACGCTGTACTTTCATGCATTCCGCGGCATCGATGGGGTCCTATTCGGCGGCGCGCGCCAGTTGTGGGTGCTGTTCGGCATCAACACCGCGGCGCTCGTGCTGTGGGAAGTCGGAGCGGGCCGCGGAATTGCCTGGATGGCCGCGCGCTGGCCGGCGCGGCTGATCGCCACGGCGAGCGGCGCGCTCGTCACGTTTCTTGCCGTGCACGCCATCGGACGGATCCGTCTCGGCCCGTTCGATGACGCCGGCGGCGTGCTGGCCGCGATCGCGTGGATCGGTGTCGCGTACTGGTACTACCGGCGCCGTTGCCGCGATCTCTACATGCTGGCGGGCGGCGTGTTGATCTCGATCATAGTGTCCGCGTGGCTCGTCGCGCGGACGCTGGGCAGACACTTGGACGCGGGCGGCATGCTGCTCGTCGGGCTGCTTGTCATCGGCATGGCCGCGGCAGGCGCGCGCTGGCTCCGATCGATCGCGGCCGAGGAGGCGTGACCGTGCCGTCCCGCGAGGCATTGTGGCAACAACTGACCGGTGCCGGGCTCGTCGCCGGCGTGTTGCCGGTTGCCGCGCCGGCGGGTGGGCCTTGGTACGTGCGGGCGATGCTGGGCATCGCCGGCTGGATCGGCGCGCTGTTCCTGCTGGGATTCGTCGGCGCCGCGCTCGCGTTCGTGTTTCGCGACGAGTCGGCCGGAGTTGCGGTAGGCCTGATCTTCTGCGTCGCCGCGTATGCCATATTCCGCGCGGCGCGCCACAATGATTTCCTGCAGCAGTTCGGACTTGCCGTGAGCCTTGCCGGGCAGGTGCTGTTCGTCTTCGGCATCCATCGCTCTTTCCGGTCCGATCCGACGGGATTCGCACTCATGATCGCGGGTTTCGAGGCGGTGCTGGCGTTGAGCCTTGCCAACACCGTGCATCGCGTCTGGGCGACGTGGATCGCGATGATCTCGCTCGCGTACGGCTTGGGACGCCTGGGCCTGTTCGGCGTCGCGCCGGCGCTCGCGGCAGCCGGGCTCGCGGCGATCTGGCTCAATGAATCGCTGTGGGCGTCGCGCGGTACGTTCTGGCGCCCGGTCGGCTACGGCCTTGCGTTGTCGCTCATCAACATCGAGGCCATGTTGTTTTTCGGGCACGCGGTCGACTTGTGGCCGCATCGCGCGGCAGCCGCGAAACTGCCGTTATGGGCGGGATCTGCCGTCATCGGCGCGTTGTGGGTGTTTGTCGCCTACCGCATGCTGGATCGCGGCGGTGTGGCGGCCACGAGCAGAGTCGGCCTCGCGACGCTGATCGCGGTTGCCGTGACGGCCGCCGTCGCGCGCGACGCGCACGGGGTCACGGCGGCGCTGCTGGTCATGACGCTCGGTTTTGCCGCCGGCACACGCGCGCTCACCGGGCTCGGCATCGTGGCGCTGCTCGCCTCGCTGTCGTACTACTATTACGCGCTGCACATGACGCTGATTGCGAAGTCCGGCGTGCTGGCGGCCATCGGTGTCGTATTGATCGCGTTGTGGTTCGGCATCCGGTTGCTCGTCCCGCCCGATTCCGCCGCGCGGGAGGCGGACCGTGCGTAAAGGCATGCTGATACTGGCCGGCGTCGTGATACTCGCGCTCGCGAACTACGCGATTTTTCAGAAGGAACAACAGCTTGCGAGCGGCCGCGTCGTGTTGCTCGAACTCGCGCCGGTCGATCCCCGATCATTGATGCAGGGCGACTACATGGCGCTGCGTTTCAAAATCGCGGAGGACGCGTTCGGGCGCTGGGGGCGAACCGATCTCCGGGACGGCCGCATCGTCGTGGGGATCGATGCTCGCGGCGTGGCCGAATTCCGGCGCCTCGACGACGGCGCGCGACTCGCGCCGGACGAAGCCCTGCTGCGCTACCGCGTGCGCGAGCGCCAGGTACGGTTTGCAACCAATGCATTTTTCTTTCAGGAAGGCCACGCGAAGTACTATGAGCAGGCGCGTTACGGCGAATTTCGCGTATCGGAATCCGGAGACCTGCTGCTCGCGACGCTGCGTGGCAAGGATCTCGACCGGCTGGACCCGGGCGCGGCGCAACCCCAGCAGAGGAAATAGCCATGTGGTTTGTCGGATTGATACTGGGCGCGGTTGCGGGCGCCGTATTCGGGCGTGGAGAAGGACTCATTCTGGGCGCCATCGCCGGCGCGGTGATCGGGTGGTTCCTGTCGCGAAAAGCAGCACCGGCCGACGATGCGCGCCTTGCGACGATCGAAGACGCGATACGGCAGTTGAACGAGCGCGTGAAAGCGCTGGAACGGCGCGCGCCGCAGGGCGAGGCGTCCGCGTCGCCGGTGCCGGTTCCGGAGATTCCCCGGCCGCTCGCCGCCAGTGCAACACCCGCTGCCACGAAGCCCGAGCAGGCCGAGCCGGCATTGGCTGCCTTTCCGGATGCTGACGCTGCAACCGCGGCGGCCATTTTGCGGGAGTCACAAACCCGCGGTGATGCCCGGCCCGCAGTCGATGCGGCAATCGCGACTCAGGTCGCCCAACCCGCCGACAATTTCATCATGCGCTGGTTCACGGGCGGCAACACGCTCGTGCGCGTGGGCGTGGTGCTGCTGTTTTTCGGCGTGGCGTTCCTGTTGAAGTACGCTGCGGAGCACGGATTCGTTCCGATCGAACTGCGCATCGCCGGAGTTGCGGCCGGCGGCATCGCGCTGCTCTTCGTGGGCTGGCGCCTGCGCGCCGCGCGCGCCGGTTACGCGCTGATGCTGCAGGGCGGCGGCGTGGGCATACTGTATCTCACCGTGTTTGCCGCGCTGCGGCTCTATCGGCTGGTGCCGCCGGAGCTCGCGTTTTTCCTGCTCGCCGGCATTGCCGTGTTCTCGGCGATCCTCGCGGTGACGCAGGATTCGCGCGCGCTCGCGATTACCGGCGCCGCCGGCGGCTTCCTCGCGCCCGTGCTCGCATCGACCGGGAGCGGCAATCACGTCGCGCTGTTCAGTTTCTATGCGGTGCTGAACGCCGGCATCGTGCTCATCGCGTGGCACAAGGCGTGGCGCGAGCTGAACCTCGTCGGATTCGCGTTCACATTCGTGATCGGACTCGCGTGGGGTGCGAAGTATTACCGGCCGGGGCTTTTCGCTAGCACCGAGCCGTTTCTCGTGCTGTTTTTCCTGATGTACGTGACGATCGCCGTGCTGTTCGCGCTGCGCGAGGCGCCGCGGCTCGCGCACTATGTCGACGGCACGCTGGTATTCGGCGTGCCGATCATCGCGTTCGGCATGCAGACCGGCCTCGTGAAAGGCATGGAATTCGGCGCGGCCTGGAGCGCGCTCGGGCTCGCAGCGTTTTATATCGCGCTTGCCGCGTGCCTGTATCGGCGCGGGCGCGAGAGTCTGCGGCTGCTCGTGGAATCGTTTCTCGCGCTGGGCATCGGTTTCGCCACGCTCGCGATACCGCTGGCGTTTGACGGGCGCCTGACGTCCGCGGTATGGGCGGTGGAAGGCGCCGCCATCGTCTGGGTCAGCGTGCGGCAGAACCGCGTGCTGGGCCGCGTGTTCGGCGTGCTGCTGCAGTTTGCTGCCGGCCTCGCGTTTCTCGCCGGCGCCGATGCGCCGACGGGCGGCCACCCGGTGTTGAACAGCCTTTATATCGGCTCCGTCATGGTCGGCATCGCGGGACTCTTTTGCGCCTGGTATCTGTCGCGCAGCACCGCGCAGACCGGGAGCACCGAACCGCTCGCGCCGCAGGTGCTGTTCTGCTGGGGCGCGCTGTGGTGGTTCGGCGGCGGCGTTGCGGAACTCGTGCGCCACGCGACGGAAACTTTCGAAGTCGCGCTGTATCTGCTGTTCTTCTCGGGCTCGTGCCTCGCGTTTGGATGGATCGGCCGGCGCCTCGACTGGAGCCCGGCGCGCGGCATCGCGCTCGCCGCGGCACCGCTCGCCGCCGTCGTTCTGGCGTTGATTGCCGCGCGCGTATCTCCGCTGGCGCATCCGTTCGCGAATCATGCCTACGTCGGATGGATCGCGGCGCTCGCCGTGCATCTGTGGGCGTTGCGGCTGCACGAAACGATCGAGCCGGATCGGCACGGCTGGCTCCATGCTTTCGGATTCTGGTTGCTCGCCGTGCTGCTGTCGTGGGAAGTCGGCTGGCAGATCGACCGCATCGTCGACGGCCGGCGCGCGTGGCCGCTGATCGCATGGGCGGTCGTGCCCGGGGCGATGGTGGCGCTTCTCGCCGTGCGCGGCGCGCGGCTCGGCTGGCCGGTCGCGAGCCACGTGCGCGACTACCTGTATCGCGGCGCGCTGCCGCTCGTCGCGTATCTGCTCGGGTGGCTCGTGTTCGTGAATTTTCGCAGCGATGGCGATCCGGCGCCGCTGCCCTACGTGCCGCTGTTGAATCCGCTCGACCTCGCGCAGGCCGCGGCGCTGCTGGCGATCGCAACGTGGTATCTGCAGTTGCGGCGGCTCGCGCTCGACGGGGCAACCCTTCCGGAACCGGTCGTCGCGTTGCGCGCGATCGGCGTCGTGATGTTCATCGTGCTGAACGGCGTGCTGTTGCGCACGCTGCACCACTATGCCGACGTGCCGTTCGACCTGCAGGCGATGCTGCGCTCGAACCTGGTGCAGGCGGCGTTTTCGCTGTTCTGGAGCCTGCTCGCGCTCGCCGCGATGGTGACAGCCGCGCGGCGCGGCCTGCGCGCGTTGTGGATCGTCGGTGCCGTGCTGCTCGCAGTGGTGGTCGGAAAACTCTTTCTCGTCGATCTCGCGCACACCGGCACCGTGGAGCGCGTCGTGTCGTTCATCGGGGTGGGCGTGTTGATCATCGTCATCGGTTACTTCGCACCGGTTCCGCCGCGCGCCAAGGAGATAAGTGCATGATTAAATGCATGTTTTCTGCTGCGTTGCTGGCGGCGTTCAACGTCTGCGCCGCCGAAAAGCCGACGGATTACGCGTTTGGCATGACGCTCGATGCCGATGGCCGCGAAGCGCTGTACGAGATCACGCTGCCGCCGGCGGTCTATCGCGGCGTGGCGCGCGCCGATCTCGCCGACGTCCGCGTGTTCAACGGTGCGGGCGAACTCGTGCCGCACGGCTGGCGTCCGCGGCGCATGTCGGAGCCGGATGCGCCGAAGCCGGTGGCGTTGACGCTGTTTCCGTTGCGCGCTCCCGCGGGCGCGAGCCTCGACGGCCTGTCGATCTCGGTGCGGCGCGCACCGGGCGGCGCAAGCAGCGTGCAGGTGACTTCGACCGATGCGCGAGCCACCGACGCGCGAGCCTTGGGGGCATCGCGCACGGCGGGCTATCTGGTCGATCTCACCGCGCTCGACCGGCCGTTGCGCGCACTGGAACTCGACTGGGCGTCCGGTCCGGAGGGCTACGCGGGGAAACTGCGCGTCGATGCGAGCGACGATCTCGGCAACTGGCGCACGCTCGTCGCGCAGGCGCCGGTCGTCAGCCTGGAAATGGCGGGGCAGCGGCTTACCCAGAAGCGCGTCGAGCTGCCGGCCGGCAAGGTGAAATATCTGCGGCTCGCGTGGGTTGCGAATCCGCAGGACGCGCCCGCGCCGGACATCACCACCGCGCGCGGC
>CAZMBS010000088.1:0-12365 GCA_964564295.1 uncultured Streptomycetaceae bacterium | reverse complement strand
GGGCGGCACGTGGGGCATGGTGGTCGGCCATGTGGCGCCGGAAGCGTTCGAGGGCGGCCCGATCGCACTCGTGAAGGAAGGCGACTCGATCACGATCGACGCCACGAAGCGCCTGATACAGTTGAATGTCTCCGCAAAGGAACTCGCGGCGCGGCGCAGGAAATGGAAGCAGCCCCGGCCGCGTTACACGCGCGGGTTGCTCGCCAAGTACGTGCGGCTGGTGTCCACCTCCAGCAAAGGCGCTGTAACAGATTGATTTTATTGGATTAATTTCGATGCAGGCGTTTGCGAAACGCGTCGTCGACGCGCGCTGGTTCGACCCGCTGATGATCGGGCTCATTTTGTTCAACGGTGTCCTGATCGGACTCGAAACATCCAGGGACATCGTCGCGAAGCACGACGAATTGCTGCACCTCGGAAACAACATCATTCTGGGCGTGTTCATCATCGAAGCCGCGCTCAAGATTACGGCCGTGGTGCCGCGCTTCCGGCTCTATTTCGGCAACGGCTGGAACCTGTTCGATTTTTCCGTGGTGCTGCTGTCGCTGATTCCGGCGACGGGGGAATTCGCGCTCGTCGCGCGGCTGATCCGGATCCTGCGCGTGCTGCGGCTCATCTCCACGGTGCCGCAACTGCGGCTCATCGTAGCGACGCTGGTGCGCTCGATTCCCAGCATGGGCCACGTGATCATGCTGATGAGCATCATCTTTTACATCTACGCCGTGACCGGTTTTCATCTCTTTCACGAGCATGACGCCGAGCACTGGGGAACGCTGGGCGCCGCGCTGCTCACGCTATTTCAGATGGTCACGCTCGAAGGCTGGGTGGACATCATGGAAACCGCGATGGAGGCGCATGCGTGGTCGTGGATCTACTTCATCAGCTTCGTGCTGCTCGGCACGTTCGTCATGCTGAATCTCTTCATCGCCGTGGTCATCAACAATCTCGACGCGAGCAAGACAGCCGAACTCGAGGAACTGCGCTCGCCAGCGACCCACGCCGAGGTTCTCGAAGAATTGCGCCGCACGCAGAACGCGCTCGCCGCGCTGCAGAGCCGGATCGCTTCGCTGCCGCTGCCGGATCGCCCGTCGAACTGACGGGCTACGGCCCGGCCAGTTCGGGGCTCAGCGCCTGCTGCGTTTACGCTGCCGCGACCGCCGGGCGCGGATCCGCGGACAGTTCGAGCGCGCGGGTCATGAGCCGTGCGTTCGACCGGCTGCGCGCCTTCAGGTCCATGCGTTCCGCGGCCAGCGCGCGGGCGAGCGGCGCGTCGCCGCCGCGCAGTGCGGATTCGATCGCAGTCAGCGACACGATATCGCGTTGCGCGTGGCTGCCGCCGAACCGGTGCGCCACGGGCGATACGCCCACGAGGATACGTGCTGCCGTGGCGTACTCCTCGCGGCCGAACGCCTGTAGCGCGCGGCACAACGGAAGTCCGACATCCCGCGTCATGCCGGCATTCGTGCCGCCGCCTTCCGCGCGCCGGTCGAGCGCCGTGACGAGGCGGGCCGCCGCCGCGCCGCGACGCGCCGCGACGTACGCCATCATCGCGTGGACGTCGTTGAACGCGTAGTGGCCATCTTCCGCAAGTTGCTCCCAGCCGTTCGCGAGGTCGGCCCAGCGGTGGCCGGCATCGACGCCGCGCAGGAACAGACGCCACAGCAGCGCGGTTGCATCGATGAGTTCCAGCACCACCGTTGACGGCCGCGGTTTGATGCATCGATCGTACACATCGAGCGCCGCGCGAACGTCACCGATATCGAGGTGATAGAGGGCGAGGTGCCACCAGTTGTGAAAGGCGAACGCGTTGTCGGGCGCCCAGTGCGGCTCGCGGGACACCAGCCAGTCGACGCCCTCGGCGACCCGGCCCTGCATTTCCATCACGTGCGCGACCGCGTGTATGGCCCAGGGGTCGCACCGGTCATGTTCCAGCGCGCGACGGCCTGCCTGCTCGGCCCTTTCGTACAACCCGGTTTCCTCGAGGCCGAACGCATGCATGCCCAGCACGTAGCCGTAGCCGGGAACGTCACGACTCCATGCAGGCAGTGCCCGCGCGATCCGGTCCCGCAACAGGCCGGATTGGCCGAGGTAGAAATCCCCGAGGTGGGCGACCTGCAGCGCAACGAGATCCCTTGGGTAGTCGATCGACAGGCGGCCGTACAGCGCGACAGCGCGCCCGACCTCGCCTCCGATCCATGCGCGCGCCGCCAGAGCATGCCGGCGTTCACGGTCATTTGCGCGCGCCCACGCCGATTCAACGGCCCTGACGCTCGCCAGCGCAAGCGGCAGCGCGCTCTTTTCCGTCGCGGTGAGCAGCATGCCGGCGCGCAGGCAGTGCGCCATCGCGAAGTCCGGATGCGCGGCAAGCACCGCATCGATTTCGGCCAATGGATTGCCGAAATAGCTGTTGAATCCCGCAAGCGCCCGCTCGAAGCCGGCGAGCGCGCCGGCGTCGGAATTGGAAATCGGTACATCACGGTAGTCCACTGTCGGCATCGCCGCCCCTGTCGAAATTGTTGTTGGAGTGGCCGCTATACGGAACGCGACCCGGAGGCGGATGCAATGCGGCGCAGGTTTTCGGCGGCGAATGTGACAAAATGCACGCCCGCAGTCTTGCCTCCCGCCCGATGCCCAATCGTCTTGCGACAGAAACCTCGCCGTACCTTCTGCAACACGCGGAAAACCCCGTAGACTGGCATCCCTGGGGCGAGGCGGCGTTGCGCCTTGCGCGGGAACACGATCGGCCGATACTGCTTTCGGTAGGCTATTCCGCGTGTCACTGGTGTCACGTCATGGCGCACGAATCGTTCGAAGACGTCGCGGTGGCCGCCGAGATGAATCGATTGTTCGTCAACATCAAGGTCGATCGCGAGGAACGGCCGGACATCGACCAGATTTACCAGACGGCGCACCAGTTGCTCGTGCGCCGCGGCGGCGGATGGCCGCTCACGATGTTCCTCACGCCGGAAGGCACGCCGTTTTTCGGCGGCACGTATTTTCCCAAGCTGCCGCGCCATGGCATGCCCGGTTTCAGGGACCTGCTGCCGAAGGTTGCTCGGGTTTACCACGAGCAACGATCGGAAATCACGCAGCAGAACGCCGCGCTGATGCAGGCCCTCCGCAGTACCCTGCCCGCGGCGCCCGCGACGGACGCCCCGATGGACGCGACGCCGGTCGAGCGCGCGTCGCAGGAACTTGCGCAGGCCTTCGACTCCCGGCACGGCGGAATCGGTCGCGCGCCGAAATTTCCGCACCCTGCCGAATTCGCATTCTGTCTGCGGCGCCATGCGCTGACCGGGACCGGTCCCGGGCTGGAGATGACCCGTGTCACCCTGCAAAACATGGCCGATGGCGGCATCTACGACCATGTCGGCGGCGGATTCGCGCGCTACAGCGTGGATGAGACCTGGACGATCCCCCACTTCGAGAAAATGCTGTACGACAACGGCCCGCTGCTCGCGCTCTTTGCCGACTCCTGGGTCGTGACGGGCGCGCCGGCATTTCGCCGGGTGGTCGAGGAGACCGCGGCGTGGGTGATGCGTGAGATGCAGGCGCCAGCGGGAGGGTATTACTCCTCGCTCGATGCGGACTCCGAGCACGAGGAAGGCAAGTTCTACGTCTGGACGCCGGATCAGGTTCGCGCCCTGCTCACCGACGCCGAGTTTTCGGTCGTCGCGCCGCACTACGGACTCGACGGCGCACCGAACTTCGAGGACCGCCACTGGCATCTGCGCATCACGAAACCGCTGACGGCTGTCGCCGACACGCTCGGCCGGCCCGTTTCGGACTGTGCAGCGCTGGTCGCGAGCGCTCGCGGGAAGCTGCTCGCGGCGCGCGCACGGCGCGTGTGGCCCGGCCGCGACGAAAAAGTGCTGACGAGCTGGAACGCGTTGATGATTCGCGGCATGGTGCGTGCCGCGCGCGCGCTCGAGCGCAGGGACTGGCTTGATTCCGCGCAACGTGCCATCGATTTCATGCGCGACACGCTATGGCGCGACGGCCGCCTGCTCGCGACCTGCAAGGACGGAAAAGCGCATCTCAACGCCTATCTCGACGACCACGCGTACGTGCTCGACGCCCTGCTCGAACTGATGCAGGCGGAATTCCGGGCGCAGGATCTGGACTTCGCGCGGGCGCTCGCGGATCGGTTGCTCGCGCAGTTCGAGGACCGCACCGGCGGTGGGTTCTATTTTACGAGCCATGATCACGAACTTCTGATCCACCGCGCGAAGCCGGTGTATGACAACGCCACACCCTCGGGCAACGGCATCGCGGCGGTCGCGCTGCAGCGGCTGGGCCACGTGCTCGGCGAAATCCGATATCTCGATGCGGCGGAGCGCGCGCTGCGACACCTGTACGCCGAACTGGAGCAGCAGCCGAGCGCGTGCGCGAGCCTTGCCGTTGCGCTCGAGGAGTATCTGGCGCCACCAACGGTGGTGGTTTTGCGCGGCGCGGCGCCGGAAATGCAAGCCTGGTCGCGCCGATTGTCGGAACGGTTTCGTCCCGGCGTGATGATCTTTGCCATTCCCTCCGGGCTGACCGGATTGCCCCCCACATTGGACAGGGCCACCTCCGCGGACGGCGTCAACGCATGGGTTTGCCGTGGCGTTAGCTGTCTGCCGCCCGTGACCACACTTGCCGACCTCGAGCATTGTTTGGTAAATTGCGATTGAAAACAATCGCTTATCCGCGAAGGCGGATCGGTCCGCAGACTTGAGAAACGTAGTGAAACCCCAAGGAGTCATCATGAAGCTAGCAGCAGCAGCGTCGTTCGCCGTGTTGGGACTTGCGTTGAACGGCGCCGCGCAGGCCTCGGAGAAACTTGCGCAGGCGAACGCCTGCACAGCCTGTCATTCTGTCGACAAGAAACCTGGCATGATCGGTCCTGCGTTCAAGGATATTGCCGCCAAGTATCGAAACCAAAATGGCGCCGAGGCGCTGCTCATCAAGAAGGTGAAAGCCGGCGGAAAGGGCGTCTGGGGCGATGCGATCATGCCGCCGAACGCGCATGTGAAGGACGAAGACATCAAAGCGCTCGTGCAGTGGGCGCTGTCCATGAAGTAACAACTGCTACCGCAGGGCGGCAATCAAGCCGGCGCATGCCGGCTTTTTCGTGCGGCAAAATTGACATTGCAGAACGCGCTGCGGATAATCATTTCCCGCGTTGCAACAATAACTTACCGACAGGGGATCCCCATGGACCGCAGGCACGTAGTTCGCGTGACGGCTGTTGCGCTGATGCTGGCACTTTACGGTTGCGGCAAGGAAACTCCGCCGCCGCCCAAACCACAGGCGGAAGCACCCAAGCCGCCGGAATCCATCACGGTGAAAATCGGTGTCGCGTCGCCGCTGACCGGTCCGCAGGCGCACATCGGCGTCGATATCCGCAACGGCGTGCAACTCGCGATCGAGGATGCCAACGCGAAAAACGTGGAAATCGGCGGCAAGAAAGCGAAGTTCGAGATGGTCGCCGAGGACGACGAAGCCAACGCCACGAAGGCCACCACGGTCGCGCAGAAACTGGTCGACGCGAAGGTGGCCGCGGTCGTCGGACATTTCAACTCCGGCGCATCCATCCCGGCGTCGAAAATTTACGCCGACGGCGGCATCCCGCAGATTTCGCCTTCTTCGACGAATCCCGATTACACGCTCAAAGGATACAAGACCACGTTCCGTGTCGTCGCGCATGACGGACAGCAGGGCCCGACGCTCGCGCGTTACGCGGTCGGCAAGCTCGGCGCGAAGTCGATTGCCGTGATCGACGACAGCACCGCGTACGGGCAGGGTCTCGCGGACAATTTCGAATCGACCGCCAAGGAACTCGGCGCGAAAATCGTGGCCCGTGAGCACACGACGGACAAGGACACGGACTTCAAGGCAATCCTCACGAAGATCAAGGGTCGCAAACCCGATCTCATCATGTTCGGCGGCATCGACCCGCAGGCCGGTCCGATGGTGAAGCAGATGCAGCAGCTCGGCATCAAGGCGAAGTTCATCGGCGGCGACGGCATGCAGACCCCCAACTTCATCAAGCTCGCCGGGGAATCCGCCGAGGGCGCGATGGCCTCGATTCCGGGATTGCCCAAGGATCAGATGCCGGGCGGCAAGGCGTTTCTGGAGAAATTCCAGTCCAAGTTCAAGGCCGAAGTCGAACTCTTCGCGCCGATGGGCTACGACGCGGTCATGGTATTCATCGAAGCCATGAAACGCGCGGGCTCTCCCGACCCCGCAAAATTTCTTCCCGAAATCGGCAAGACCCGATACGACGGCGTTATCGGTCCAATCGCGTTCGATGCCAAGGGCGACCTCGTCAACGGTCCGATCACGATCTACGTGGTCAAGAGCGGCAAGTGGAGTCCCCTCGAAACCGTGACGCCCTCGGCACCCGCCACGGAGGCAAAACCCGCGGCGGACGCGCCCAAGGCTGCGCCGGCGCCGGCCGACGCCAAGAAATAACGCGATTCGGGACCGCGCGCACGCATGAACGGCACCTTCGCGGTGCCGTTTTCTTTCCGCCGCCACCGTGGAAACGTTTCTCCAGCAACTCATCAACGGCCTCGTGCTGGGCAGCATCTATGCACTCGTCGCGCTGGGTTACACGATGGTGTACGGCATACTCGGGCTCATCAATTTTGCCCATGGCGACATCGTCATGGTCGGCGCGCTCATCACGCTGAGCGTCGCGCACGCGTTGTCGGCCATGGGATTGCCGCCGGCGGCGGTACTGCTGATCGCCACGGCGCTCGCCATGCTCGTGTGCAGCGCCCTCGGCGCGGCCATCGAACGCACGGCGTACCGTCCGCTGCGCCGCGCGCCCCGGCTCGCGCCGCTCATCACCGCGATCGGCGTATCGATTCTGCTGCAGTACTCGGCCGCGCTGGTGTGGGGCAAGCAATACATCGCGATGCCGGAAATCCTGAAACCCGCGCAGTTCTCCGTCGGCGGCGCGCAGTTCTCGGACTTGCAGGCCTTCATATTCGTGCTCGCCTGCGCGCTGATGGCCGCACTGTTGTGGTTCATCAAGTCGAGCCGCATGGGTCGTGCCATGCGCGCGACCGAGCAAAGTCCCGATCTTGCCGGGCTCATGGGCGTCGACGTGAACCGGGTGATCACGTTCACGTTTCTGCTCGGGTCCGCGATCGGCGCGGTGGCGGGAGTGATGGTGGTGCTGTATTACGGCATCGGACATTACTTCATGGGATTCATGCTGGGGCTCAAGGCGTTCACGGCCGCGGTGCTCGGCGGCATCGGCAACGTGCCCGGCGCAATGCTGGGCGGCCTGCTGCTCGGCATCATCGAAAGCATGGCCTCCGGCTATATCGGCGACCTGACCGGGGGCGTGCTCGGCAGCAACTACCGCGACATCTTCGCATTCCTGGTGCTGATCGGCGTGCTGGTACTGCGCCCGTCCGGGCTGCTGGGTCAGAAAAGCGGCGACCGCGCGTGAGCGCGGCATCGGCGAAATGACCGCAATTGCACAACGGCTTGCGAACGATCGGCGCCTGCGATGGGCGGTCTTCGTCGCCGTCGCAATTCTGCTGGCCGTGCTGCCGTTTGCGGTCGAGGCGGTGCTGGGCCGCACATGGGTGCGCATCATCGACGTTGCATTGCTGTTCGTGATGCTGGCGCTGGGTCTCAATATCGTGGTCGGTTACGCCGGCCTGCTGGACCTCGGCTACATCGCGTTCTTCGCCGTCGGGGCCTACTGCTATGCCCTGCTCGCGTCGCCGCAGTTCGGTCTTCACTGGTCGTTCCTGGCACTGTTGCCGCTGGGTGCGCTGGTCGCGGCCGTGTTCGGCGTGCTGCTCGGCGCCCCCACGCTGCGACTGCGCGGCGACTACCTTGCGATCGTCACGCTCGGTTTCGGCGAAATCGTGCGCATCTTCATGAACAACCTGAATCGCCCGATCAACATCACGAACGGCCCGCAGGGCATCACGCTCATCGATCCGCTGGCCGTCGGTGATATCGCGCTGAACAAGTCGTGGACCATTGCAGGCCTCACGTTCGCCCCGGTGCACAGCTACTACTTCGTGTTTCTCGCGTGCGCGCTCGCCGCGATCGTGATTTCGCTGCGACTCGAGAATTCGCGCATCGGTCGCGCGTGGATCGCGATTCGCGAGGACGAACTTGCGGCCTCCGCAATGGGCATCAACACGCGCAGCGTGAAGCTGCTGGCGTTTGCGATGGGCGCGACGTTCGGCGGCGTGGCCGGCGGGTTGTTTGCCGCGTTCCAGGGATTCATCAGCCCGGAGAGCTTCACGCTGCTCGATTCCATCATGGTGTTGTGCATGGTGGTTCTCGGCGGCATGGGCAACGTGGGCGGCGTGGTGCTCGGCGCCGTGCTGTTGACGGCGCTGCCGGAGGCCCTGCGCTACGCGGGCCCGTTGCAGCAGCAGTGGTTCGGCCGGATCCTCGTCGATCCATCCGATTTGCGCATGCTGCTGTTCGGTCTCGCGCTCGTACTGATGATGCTGTTGCGTCCCGCGGGATTGTGGCCTTCGGCGACGCGCCGCCGCGAGTTCATTGCCGCCGGCTCGGCGGCGGGAGGGCGTGGCGGTGGCTGAAGAACTGCTGCTCGACGCCAGAGGAATCTGCAAGCGCTTTGGCGGCCTCGCGGCGCTCGCCGACGTGTCGATTTCGGTACGGCACGGCGAGATATACGGTTTGATCGGACCCAACGGCGCCGGCAAGACGACGCTGTTCAACGTGCTTACGGGCGTTTACGTTCCGGACCGGGGGACGTTTGCGTTTCGCGGAAGTCAGCTCGCCGGCGCCAAACCCCACGAGGTCGTCGCCAGCGGCATCGCACGCACGTTTCAGAACATACGGCTGTTCGGCAACATGACCGCCCTTGAGAACGTCATGGTCGGGCGTCACGTGCGCACGCGTGTCGGCGTGATCGGCGCGGTGCTGCGCACGGCGGCGATGCGCGCGGAGGAGTCCGCCATCGAACATCGCGCCCGCGAGCTGCTGGCGTACTGCGGGATCGCGGAACGCGCCAACGTGCTCGCCAGCGCGTTGCCGTACGGCGATCAGCGGCGACTGGAAATTGCGCGAGCCCTCGCAACCGAACCTGCCCTGCTCGCGCTCGACGAGCCGGCTGCGGGCATGAACGCGACGGAAACCGGCGAACTCACGCGGCTGCTGGCGCGCATCCGCGCCGATGGCGTCACGGTTCTGTTGATCGAGCACGACGTCAAGCTCGTGATGGGGCTGTGCGACCGGGTCGCGGTGCTGGACTACGGCATCAAGATCGCGGAGGGCGCCCCGGCGACGGTTCAGCGCGACCCCGCCGTCATTGCCGCCTATCTGGGGGGCGCCGTTGCTTGAAGTGCGCGGACTGCGCGTTGCGTATGGCGGAATCAACGCCGTCAAGGGCGTCGACCTGGCCGTCAGCGCCGGGGAGCTGGTTACCCTGATCGGCGCCAACGGCGCCGGCAAGACCACAACCCTCAAGGCCGTGGCCGGATTGATTCCGCCCGTATCCGGTGCGATCGTCTATAATGGTAACAATATCACGGGCTTACCTGCATTCCGATTGGTGCGGGAGGGGTTGGCGTTGGTGCCGGAGGGCCGCGGCGTGTTTGCGCGTCTGACCGTTGCCGAGAACCTGGCGATGGGGGCGTACATCCGCCGCGATGCCGCCGATACCGCGGTGGACTTGCAGCGGGTTTTCGGCTGGTTTCCGAAGCTTGCCGAACGACGCGGCCAGCTCGCCGGAACGCTGTCGGGTGGAGAGCAGCAGATGCTCGCGATCGGGCGCGCGCTGATGAGCCGGCCCAGGCTCCTGCTTCTCGACGAACCCAGCATGGGACTCGCGCCGATCATGGTACAGAAGATATTTGAAACGATCAGGGCAGTTGCATCCGAGGGAGTGACCATGTTGCTGGTCGAACAGAACGCGCGTCTGGCCCTTGAAGTGTGCGACCGGGGCTACGTCATGGACAGCGGCGCGATCGTGCTGGCGGACACCGCGCGCGCGTTGCTGGGCAACCCGCGGGTTAGGCAGGCGTACCTTGGCGAATGACGCCACCGTAGCGGCGGATCCGCCGGTGGCGCGCGCGCCCCGACTGCGGTCCCTCGCCTCGCGCAGGACGTTGCTGGTGATCGGGATCACCGCAGGCGCACTGGCGCTCGCGGGCGCGCTGGGCTTCCTGTACCAAAAAACCCAGGGCATCGACATCAAGAAGTTGAACGAGGTGCTGGGCCAGTTCCGGGAACTCAAGGACATCGACGTACGCTGGGACGTCGAGGTACTGCGTGCCCGCACCGAAGCGCCGTCGGCAGCGGCCGGCACGGCCGTCGATCACGCGGCCCGACTGCAACGCGTCCAGCAGGCGCTGTCGACCGCGGCGAAGGAGATCGAAAGCCCGGTACTCGACAACGGGCTCGCCGGACTCAACAAGGCGTTCTCGGAAAAAGCCGATCTCGTGGCACGCTATCGGAAGGCATCGGTCGCGGCGCGGCAGGCGTTATCGCAGGTCACCGGTGCCGACTCGGAAATCGCCGGACTCATCCGCGGGGCGTGGCAGGATTTCCCGCAGCGTGACCGGCTGGTGGCGATGGAAAATCTCGTCGCGCAAGCCATCGCGGAGGCGCAAAAATACTATGCGAGCGCGAGCGACAGCCATCGCAAGAATCTCGAGGTGCAGTCCACCGACATGCGCGACGCCTCGGCGGCGTTTCCCCCCGCGCTGAAAGAAGGCCTGGCGCGATTCGACGGCAGCGTGCAACAGCTGCTCGGCGCGAAGCCCGTGGAGCAGGAATTGTTCAACAAGGTGTCGTTTCTGACCGCCGGTCCGCGCGTGGACAACCTGACCAATTCGTTCAACCGGGAAATCGAGGACAAGCTGTCGGATGTCGATTTCTGGCGCGTGACCCTCGTGTACTTCGCGTCGGCGTTGCTCGTGCTCATCGGCATGCTCGGGTCACGGCTCGTCGCGAGCTACCGCATGCTGAACGAGGCCAACCTGGCACTGCAGGCCGCCAACGAGGGTCTCGAACTGCGGGTCGCCGAGCGCACGCAGGAACTCTCGAACGCGCTGTCGCAGCTCAAGGAGTCCGAGGCTCAACTGATCCAGACCGAGAAAATGTCCTCGCTCGGACAGATGGTTGCGGGCATCGCGCACGAAATCAACACGCCGCTCGCCTACATCAAGAACAGCCTCGGCTCGGTCAAGGGAAAGCTGCCGGAAGTGGAGAAGGTCGTCGCGGAAACCGGGAAACTGCTGACGATGCTGCAATCCGGCACGGCCGATCCAAAGGTGCTTTCCCAGCAGTTTGGCGCCGTGCACGGCCTGCTGAGCCAGATGAAGCAGCACGAGGTAGTCAACGACCTCAACAATCTGACCAAGGACGGCCTTTACGGCATCGACCAGATTTCCGAAATCGTGTCCAACCTCAAGAACTTCAGCCGGCTCGATCGCAGCAAGGTGGCCAGCTTCAATCTCAACGAAGGCCTGGACAGCGCCCTGGTCCTCGCCAAGCATGAACTGAAGAAGCTGGCCGTCCGCAAACAGTTTGGCGATATACCGCCGATCACGTGTTCGCCGTCGCAGATCAACCAGGTGTTCCTCAACCTGATCAACAACGCCGCGCAGGCCATGAAATCCGCCGACGGCGTCATTACCATCACCACCCGCAGCGAAGGGGCAAACCGGGTTGCCGTGGAAATCGAGGACAACGGCGAGGGCATTCCGCCCGAGGTGATGTCAAAGATTTTCGATCCGTTTTTCACGACGAAGGAAGTCGGCAAGGGCACCGGGCTGGGCCTTTCGATCGTCTACAAGATTATCGAGCAGCACGGCGGGAAAATCAGCGTGGACTCTACCGTCGGCGTCGGGACCAAGTTCACCGTGTTGCTGCCATTGACGCCACCCGCGCCCCCGGCGGCATAATCGCCCGCGCCCCGCGACATGAACATCCCGCCCAAGATCGGCAAGTACGATATTCAGGGCATCCTCGGCAAGGGGGGGATGGGGCTCGTCTACAAGGCGTTCGACCCGGCGATTCAGCGCCAGGTGGCGATCAAGACCATCACCAAGTCGGCGATGGATCCGGGCGAGCTGCAGTATGCACTGACGCGGTTCCGGCACGAGGCACAGGCGGTGGGACGGCTCACGCACCCGCGGATCGCCGCCATATTCGATTACGGCGAGGACGATGACATCGCCTACATCGCGGGCGAAGTGAACCGGTCGATCGGAGTGACCGGTCCCGAAGTCTATTTGAAGCGAATCCCGGCAAAGGTTCTGAAATCGCAGTGCATTCCTGATGATCAAGATCTCTGGCTCATCGACCGGGCGAAAGAGTTCTGGGAAGCGCGGCGGAACCTTCTTGCCGAGTCGTTCAACGCCGATTTC
>CAZMBS010000087.1:0-12762 GCA_964564295.1 uncultured Streptomycetaceae bacterium | reverse complement strand
CCTGCGGATTGCCGATGGTGTTGATCATGAAGAAATCCTTCATGCGTTCGGCGCCGGTCGGATAGAGATTGGTCAGGAACAGCGGCAGCCCCAGCGCTTCGGCGCGCTCGTAGATCGGCCAGAATTCCTTCTCGTGCAGGTTCTTGCCGTTGATGTGCTCGGCGATGAACACGGCCCGCATGCACGAATGCTTCGCCATGCGCTCCAGCTCCTGCGCCGACAGCTTCACGTCCTGCATCGGCAGGATGATCGTGCCGTAGAAGCGATCGGGATATTTCTCGTGCGCGCGCACGCAGGCGTCGTTGTGCGCGGCGGCGAGCTCGAGCCCGAACCCCGGGGGCGCCCAGTACATCAGCGGGTTCGTCATCGACAGCGCATACGTGTCGCACTGCCGGTCTTCCATCGCCCGGATGATGTCGTCCATGTTGGTCATGGTCCGGCGCATGTTCGACGTCTGCGTGCAGCCCGGCACCGACTTCACGACCGGATTGCCCTTGGCATCCTCGCCCATCACGGCGCCGTGCGCCGGACCTTTCCGGATCATCAGGTCGACGAATTCCTGCGGGTACCAATGCATGTGCGCGTCGATTACGCGCCGGTATTTGCGGTCACGTCCGGTCGCTCCGCCGGCACTGCGCTGAAGATCGGCGGCGGCGGACGCTGTAGGGTGCTGGTTCGGCAAGGGATGCTCCTTGATCTGAAGGTCGTTCGGCGCGGTCAGGACGATTTCACGGCATGGCCGGCGCCGGTGCCCGCGATGCGCCCGAACACCATGCCCGACACGAGTCCCGTTCCCGCGGGGTAATTGAAGTAGAAAATGCCGCCGACCATCTCGCCCGCGGCATAGAGTCCCGGGATCGGGTGGTACCCGAGGTCCAGCACCTGCCCCGTTTCGTGATTGATCCTCAGCCCGCCGAACGTGAAGGTGATCCCGCAGGTCACGCCGTAGGCTTCGAACGGCGGCGTGTCGAGCGGATTGGCCCAGTTCGACTTCACGGGCTCGATGCCGGTCGTGCAGCGCCCGTCGCGGATCGCGTGATTGAACGGCACGTCGGTCTTGATCGACGCGTTGTATTCGCGCACGGTCTTGAGGAATGCCTGCCCATCGACACCTTCGAGCTTCGCGGCGAGTTCCTCGAGCGTGTTGGCCACGAACTTCGTCACCTCGCGGCCGCTGTATTCCTTCTTGAGCAGGGGTTTCGTCCTGGCATCGAACACCTGGTACGCGTACTGCCCGGTCTGTTTCAGCACCTCGGCGCCGTACTTGGCGTAGGTGTAGTTGTAGAAGTCCTGTCCCTCGTCGACGAAGCGCTTTCCCTCCGCGTTGATCATGATCGACAGCGGGTAGCTGTGGCGGTACGGATCGTGCGATTTCTCGACGATGCCGAACTCCGGCGCGTGGCGCTCCCACGATACGGCATGCCGTCCCGACCAGTTGCCGTACGGGCAGGCGCCGATTTCCAGCGCCATCCGCAGCCCCTCGCCCAGGTTGTGCCGCGAGCCGCGCACCTTCGCGAGTTCCCAGCCCGGGCCGAGGTAGCGCGTGCGCCATTCCGGGTTCGCCTCGAACCCGCCGCAGGCGAGGACGATCGCCTTCGCCTCGAACTCGACCGGTTTGTCCTGCTGTTTCGCGCGCACGCCGTGCACCCGCGTGCCGTCGTACACCAGCGATATCGCGCGCGTCTCGTAGAAAATGGCGATGCCCTTCTTCTCCGCGGTCTTGGTGAGATCCGCCACGAGCCCCGCGCCGCCGCCGTTCACCGTCAGCGGGAATCGTCCGAAGAACTTGCGCTTGCCGTTGACGATCGCCGACTGCGAACCGTAGTTCGGAATGAAGCTCGCGCCCTGCGAACGCAGCCACACCATGCCTTCGTGACTCCTCGTGATCAGCGTTTCACTGAGGTTGGGGTCGGTGCGAAACGCCGTGACGCGGTACAGGTCATCGTAGAACTCGTCGACCGTGTTGCTGTCCCAGTCGGTGTTCTTCGCCTCGTCCTCGGGAATGTCGGTGATTTTCTGCAGGTCCTCGACCGAACTGTAGGCGAAACGCATGACGCCGCCCGCGAACCGGCTGTTGCCGCCGGATTCCTCGACCGACGCCGCCTCCAGCATCGCGACGCTCGCGCCGAGATCGCGCGCCGACAACGCCGCGCAGAGCGCCGCGTTTCCCTTGCCCACCACGATGACATCGAACTTCTGATTTGCCATATTCCCGTCCCTGGATGTGTAACGCCTGAAATTCCCGCCTGTATCCCTGATTGCGCCCGTGGTCGAGCCGGTGGCCGCACCACCAATGGTTCCCGCCGCTCAAGCCACCCGGCGGTGGCCGGCCGCCGCCGGAACCGAAGGCTGCAGCAACGACGTCAGCATACGCACGGCATCCGCCGTCTCGAACGTGTCGATCCTGTCGCAGGCCCGGGCAACGGCGTCCGGCGCCAGCACCCGCCCCGCGCAATCCTCGAACTTGGCCCTCATGCGTGCCGGCGCGATGGGATTGCGCGACGTGCGTCCGGTCGGCCGCTCGATGCGCCCCGCGTGCACCGTGCCGTCCGTCAGCGTGATCCTGACCTCGGCACCGAACGGATGCTCGTCGGAAAACTGCTCGGGCGTATAGGGCACGGACCGGACCTTCGGCAGCAGCGCGCGCACCACCGGATCGCGGTAACTGTCGCCTTCGAAATGTTCGAGCCGCACCGCGCCGTGCAGGAATGCCCGCGCCACGCAGTACTGCACGCTGAACTTGGCGTTGAGCACGCTGTCCGGATCGGGACGGTCCGTGTGCGCGAGTCCGCGCGCCGACGTCCAGGTCTCGATGCGCGCCAGCGCCGCCGGATCGAACGGCCCGTGATCGCGCACGAGGTTCAGCATGGTCTCCACCGCGGCATGCGTGCTGTAACAGCACGGGTATTGCTTGTAGCCCGCGCCGGGCTCCACGATGTCGAACGGATCGCCCCAGCCCTCCAGAACGCGCGCAGCCGCGAAATTTCCGGCGCCGTTGAACACGTTGAAAAATCCCTGCTTGTGTTCGAATGCATCCGGATTGGCGGTGTACCCGCTGCGCGCCAGTAATGCCGCCATCAGGCCGCCGCGCGCGCACTGGCCGGCATGCAACGGCTTGGTCATGGTTCCGAAGTTGGCCTTGGTGCCCGCCGCAAGCGACGTCGCCAGCGCGAGCGCGGTTTCCGTTTCAGCCACCGGGAGTCCCAGCAATCGCGCGCACGCCGCAGCCACCGCGAAAACGCCGAGCGTCGACGTCGGGTGCCATCCCTTCTCGCTGTGATGAAAGTTGACGGCGCGGCCGATACGCGCGCCGGTTTCAAAACCGACCGCGTGTGCCACGAGCAAGTCTCGCCCGCTCGCGCCGTGTGCCTCGCCCGCCGCAAGCAGCGCCGGCACCATGGTTGCGGAAACGTGTCCGCCCATGTGAAACGCCGTATTGTCAAAGTCCAACGCGTGGGCAGCCGTTCCATTGATCAGCGCGGCGTCGAGACTGCCGGCGCGCCGGCAGCCGCCGAGGATGAGGCAAGGTCCGCCGTCGGCCGGTAATCCGAGCATTTCCTCGACCTTGCGCGGCGCGGGCTCGCGCGATCCCGCGAGCGCCACGCCGATGGTATCGCGCACCGCGACCTTGCCCCAGTCGAGCGCTTCGGACGGCAAATCCGCGGCCGCCGTGCCCACGATGCGCTCCGCAAGTTCGCGCGCCAAACCCATGCTTCGGTGCTCCATTTTTCGGAACCGGAACTATAGCCGAAGTCGTGCCGTTCGCGTGCACGACTCGCCAAGACAGTCCATTTGATGGAATACACTTTTCGTGCTGGCGGCACGGTGATGCGCCGTCTGGCGAGCCACATGCCCTTCTGCTATGCTGGCTCCATTCACAGTCTTCCCCGGGGATTGTTGCCGGGGCCTTCCGGAGGATTCCATGAAATACAAGAAGCACGAAGCCAAGGAATACGCGAAGCAGATGCTGCACGGCGTCTGGACCGCGCTGCCGACCGCCTTCACCGCCGACGACAAGGTCGACGAAAAAGGCAATGCCGCGAACCTCGAACACTGCATAACGAAGCTGAAGGTCGCCGGACACTATTGCGTCGGCAACGTCGGCGAGTTCTGGGCGATGACCAACGAAGAGCGCATGCGCGTCGTGGAAATCAACGTGGATACCGCCAAGGGCCGCGTGCCGCTCATCGCCGGCTGCCATCACCAGAATCCGTACGAGGCGATCAAGCTCGCGCAGCACGCCCAGTCGACCGGGGCCGACTTCGTGATCATCCTGACGCCGTACGTCGCCGCGCGCAGCGACGACGCGGTGTTCGACTATTTCAAGTTCGTGTCCGAGCGTCTCGACATCGGCATCGTGCTGTTCAATACCGATGCGACGCATCCGATTTCCGCGAATCTCGCGAAGCGGCTCGCCAAGCTGCCGAACATCTGCGGCTTCAAGCAGGGTGTCGGCAAAATGCAGGCGACCACGCAACTGCGCGATGCCATCGGCAAGGAAGTCGAGGTGTCCGTCGCCGACGAGGCGCCGTGGCTCTACAACCTCGGCGTGCCGCAGGATCGCTGGCTGCTCAACTACTGCCCCCATCTCTACCAGGTGCCGGGATACCTGCCGGTGCACGACTACACGTGCGCCGCGCTCGCGGGCGACTGGAACAAGGCGACCGAAATCGCGCGCAGCATCAATCCGCTGCGCTCGGTGCTCGCGAAATGGATACCGGGCTACGGCAGCGGCGGGCGCATGGCCATCGCCGAGCAGAAGTACTGGATGGAATGCATCGGCATGGTGGGCGGACCGGTCCGCACCCCGTGCGCCGAGATGACCGCGGATGCAAAGAAACAGATGCGCGCCGATCTCGAAGCCACCGGGCTCATCGCGAAAGCCGGCTCGGGCACGCAGAAACTCGCGGCATAGCCGGCACGAGCGGCGCACCGCCCGCGATACCCTCGCGCCCGCTCCGACCCGCCGCTGCGGCAGGTCGCGGCGGGCGCGGTTTTTTTCCGGTGGCTAGTCCGGCCGGGCGCCCGACGCCCGGACGACTTTCGTCCACTTGTCGATTTCCGCGCGCAGAAATGCCGCACATTCCTCCGGCGTGTTGCCCACGGGTTCGGTGCCGAGCGCCGCGAAGCGGTCCCTGACAGCCGGACTGCGAACGGCTTTCGCTGTTTCCGCGTTGAGCCGCGTTACGATTTCGCGCGGAACCCCCGCGGGCGCAAGCAGCATGTACCAGCCGGTTACTTCGAAGCCCGGCACGCCGGCCTCCGATACCGTGGGAATTTCCGGCGTCAACGCGAGTCGTGTCGGCCCGGTCACGGCGATCGCGCGCAACCGTCCGGCGCGAATCGGATGAATGGCGGCACTCGTGCTGCTCACCATGAAATCGATCTCGCCGCTCATCAGCGCCGTGGCCGCAAGCCCCGCACTCTTGTACGGCACGTGCACGAGCCGGATGGCGGTCATGTGCTGCAGCATGACGCCTGCAAGATGGTTGGCGCTGCCGTTTCCCGACGATCCGTAGGTCACGCGCGACGGCTGCGCTCTTGCGAGTGCCACGAGCGCCTTGACCGTTCTTACCGGCACGCTCGGGTGCGTGGAAAGGAAATACTGCCCCGTGGTGAGCTGTGCGATGGCGACGAAATCCTTCAACGGGTCGTACGGCAGCTTCGGCTGAAGGCTCGGATTGATCGAGAATTCGGGCGAGGCGGTCATCAACGTGTAGCCGTCGGGGGCGGACTTCGCGACCGCCTCGGTGCCGATGATGGTGCCTGCGCCGGGACGGTTGTCGACGACGATCGACGCGTTCATCTGCTCCGCGAGCTTTTGCGAAACGATGCGCCCCGTGACATCGGTGCCGCCGCCCGGCGCGAGCGGCACGATCATGCGGATCGCGCGCGCCGGATAGCCCTGCGCCACGGCATCGCCGGCAGGTACGATGAACGTCAACGCCACGCCCGCCAGGCGCCGCGCAACGGGGCCGCGGAATCGTAAAGGGTTGATCGTGCGCTCCTTTTTCGAACGGGAATTGTGCATGACCGCTGCCGCGCTGGCAAACGTGCCATCGCTTACAATCGGCCCCGAGCGCCCCCTCGGAGATCTCAATGACATCACGGTTTGCCGGAAAAACCGCCGTCGTGACCGGTAGCGGCACGGGCATCGGCGAAGCCACCGCGCGACTGCTGGCGGCGGAAAAGGCGGCGGTGATACTGGCCGACCTTGACGAAGCATCGGCGCAGCGCGTGTGCAAGGACATCGTCGCGGGCGGCGGCAACGCGGCAGCATGCCATGTCGATATCCGCGAGCCGGCAAGCATCGACGCCCTGTTCGCGTTCGTGCGCCGCACCTTCGGCCCCGCGCACGTGGTGATCAACAACGCGGGCAAGGGCTCGCAGAAACTTTTCACCGAGACACCGCTCGACCTGCTGCACGACATGCTCAACACCAATCTCGTCGGCACGTTCCTGTGCGCGCAGTCCGCCGCGCGCGACATGACGGCGCTCGGCGGCGGTGCGATCGTGAACTTCTCGTCGCATTCCGGTTTCCTCGGCAGCAGCGGGCGCGCCGCGTATGCCGCGGCGAAAGGCGGCATCGTCGCGATGACACGCGTGATGGCGGTCGATCTCGCGCCGCACCGCATTCGAGTCAACGCGGTCGCTCCGGGACCGATCGACGTGCCGCGCAGCCGCGACCAGCACAACGACGAGCGGCGCGCCGGCTGGCAGCGCGCGGTGCCGCTCGGGCGCTACGGCGAACCGCGCGAAGTCGCCGCGGTCGCCGCATTTCTCGCGTCGGACGACGCGAGTTACGTGAACGGCCAGACGATACGTGTGGACGGCGGATTCACCGCCGCGGGACTGCGGGTCGCGAACCTCGATAACCGGTGACGGACGGCCCGCGCGTTACTGCGGCTTGATGTTCGCCTTGCGCGCGATCTCGCGCATTTTCTGCAGATCCTCGGCGAGAAACTTGCGGAACTCCTCCGGCGTGCTGCCCACGGTCACGTAACCGCCGGCGTCGAAATACGCCAGCAGCTTCGGTGACTTGACGACCTTCGCCACGGTCTGCTGAAACTTGAGAATGATCGGACGCGGCGTGCCTTTCGGCGCGAATATGCCGTGTCCCGCGGGCTCGAACCAGAAGCCCGGCACGCCCGCCTCGGACACCGTCGGCAGGTTGGGCATCGCGGACCAGCGCTTTTCGCCCGTGTAGGCGAGCGCGCGCAACCGTCCGTCCTGCACGTGCTTCAACACCGTCACCGGTGCCCCGAAGGCCACCTGTATTTCGTTGCCCATCAGCGCGATGATGAGCGGCGCGAATCCCTTGTACGGCACGTGGACCAACGACGCGCCGGACATGATGTTCAGCAGTTCGCCGACGAAATGCTGGCTGTTGCCATGCCCGCCGGAGCCGTAGTGCAGACGCGCCTTGCCCGACTTGCCGAGGTCAACGAGTTCCCGCATCGATTTCGCCGCCACCGAGGGATGCACGAGCACGAGATAGCCCTGCGAGCGCGCGACCGTCGTGACGGGTTCGAAATCCTGTAGCGCCGCGAACGGCACCTTGACGCTGACGATTTCGTTGTACAACAGCGAGCCCGACGTGTAGAGCAGCGTGTAGCCGTCGGGCGGCGCGTTCTTCAGCAGCTGGCCCGCCACGATGCCGTTCGCGCCGCTGCGGTTGTCGATGACGATCTGCTGGCCGAACTCCGCCACCATGGGATCCGATATCGCCCGCGCGTTGCTGTCCATGGTTCCGCCCGCGGGTTGCGGTATCAGCATGCGGATCGGTCGCGTCGGATAGTCCTGGGCCCACGCAGACGAAAGCGCGAGCAACGCAAGCACCATGACGACCCGCGGTAAGAACGTACCTGCCATGATCCCCTCCCCTGTGCTTTTCAGGCGGAAAATCGGCGGCTCCGATTGCCGGAAACGCCAAGCTTTCGCGCGGGCGCTAGCATAACGACTCCGACGCCGCCGCGAAAGGGTCGCCGGGTGCGCCCGGCGGCGCCGGAGTGCGATACCATCACGGCATCGCAATCGCACGACGGATACGATGCGCGCCACCCGACTCTTCCTGCTGGCATTGCTCGCCGGCGCGACGCCCGCCGCGGCACAGGGCCGGCCCGGCGCAGCGGACCGCTATCCCGACAAACCGCTGCGCGTCATCGTGCCGTTCGCGGCCGGCGGCGGACTGGAAATCACGGCGCGGCTGATCGGCCAGAAGCTCACCGCGAAATGGGGGCACAGCATCGTCGTCGATGCGCGGCCCGGCGCGGCGACCATCGTGGGAACCGAGATCGCGTCGAAAGCCGCGCCCGACGGCTACACGCTGCTGATGATCACGACGACGTTTGCCATCAATCCGGGGCTGTACCCGAAACTGCCGTACGATCCGGTGAAGGATTTCGCGCCGGTCACGCAGGTCAATTCGCAGCCCAACATCGTCGTCGCGCATCCGTCCATGGCGGTGCATTCCGTCAAGGAACTGATTGCATTGCTGAAAGCGAAACCCGGCGCGTACACGTTCGCGACGCCGGGCGCGGGTTCGGCGCCGCATCTGTCGGCGGAACTGTTCAAGCGCATGGCGGGTGCGGACATGCTGCACGTGCCGTACAAGGGCATTCCGCCCGCGGTCACCGACGTCATCGGCGGGCGCGTGACGATGCTGTTCACGACGACGATTTCCGCGGCGCCGCACGTGAACTCCGGAAAGCTGAAGGCGATCGCGATCACGAGCGCGCAGCGCCTGCCCGGCATGCCCAACGTGCCGACCATCGCGGAAACGCTGCCGGGTTACGAGGCGCAGGCGTTCCAGGGCGTGCTCGTGCCGGCGGGCGTGCCGCGCGCAATCGTTGAAAAGCTTGCGGCGGAAATGGCGGCCGCGGCGCAGTCGAAAGACATCGCCGACCGGTTTACCGCCGACGGCGCTACCGCGGTCGGCAGCACCCCGGCCGAATTCGCCGCGTTCCTCAGGAGCGAAATGCAGAAATGGGGTAGAGTCATACGCGAGGCGGGTATCCGGCTGGAATAAGCCGCCGGAGGTCAAGCCAGCGTGCCCCGAGCGCCTCGGGTAGCCCCTGTTTTCGGGACAGATCGGTTATAATGTGGCTACACACGTAAGCACATCGGCAAGCCTATCGGGAGCAGGTCATGTCCAGCGTCGTCGAGAAATATTCCGGGAAGGTCACACCGGTCGGAAACTCCAAGGGCATTCGGCTGGATGCGGCATTTTTCAGGGCGCATCCGGAGTTTGAAGGCGCCGTTCGTGCAACCGTCCTCGCCGACGGACAGGTGCTGCTGTCCGCCCGGTCGCCGGGGAAGAAAGTGCGGGCGGGGGGAACGGACGATCCCGTGCTGCTGGGCTTTCTCGGCTTTCTGGAGTCGCAAATGGCGGCACAGCCGGAGCGGATCACCGCAGCCGACCCGGCCCAGCTCAAGCGCATCGGCAAGCTCGTAAAAGGCGTCAGGACGGATTAGCGACTGATTGTTTTCGGAAGCGGTCGTGGAAATCAACGGCTGGCATCTCTACTACTTCCGGGCCTTCGCCGTCGCGCTCGACGCACTGGAGACCGAAGTGACCACACTCGCGGCAGAGCATCCGGTCAACTACAAGACCCATCCCAGGACGCGCCTGCTCGCTTCGCTGTACAAGTCCATTACCGAGCGCGTGCCGGCGAGCCCAGACCATCCGGATTTTCGGCTGGGCAAGACCCTGGGCAGGGACTACGGCAACTGGAGGCGGGTAAAAAAAGGGTTGCCGGAGCGCTATCGTCTGTTCTTTCGTTTTACGTCGAAGCCGGTCAAACTGATCGTCTACGTCTGGTTCAACGACGAGGACACGTTACGCAAGGCCGGCTCGAGAACCGACGTGTATGAAACATTCCGTCGCATGCTCGCGCGCGGGGAAGTGCCGGACAGCATCGATCATCTGCTGCGGGAAAGCAGCAAGGCGGACCGAGAGGCGGATTCACCCGGTGGCGGGTGACGGCTTACATTGAGGAAAGCACCTATGGCGCAGAAACGTTTGAACAAGATGGCGGTGCAGGCGCAGAGCCTGCGCCCGACGGTGGTGGGCGTGCACCAGGCCGTGGCATCGGGCCATTACCTCGCGACGCTCGCGGGCATGCGCGTGCTCGATCGCGGCGGGAACGCGGTCGATGCGGGCGTCACGACGGCGATGGCGCTCGCGGTGCTGCAGCCGGACATGGTGAGCTTCGCCGGCGTCGCGCCGACCCTGATTTATCTGAAAAACGAAAATCGCGTCATCAGCCTCGCGGGACTCGGCTACTGGCCCGCCGCGACCGACGTGTCCCGCCTCATCGCGGAAGGCACCGGCAAGTTCGTGCCGGAAGGGTTGCTGCGCACCGTGATGCCCGCCGCGCCGGCGACGCACATCGAAGCGCTGCGGCGTTTCGGCACCATCACGTTCGAGGAGGCCGCGACCGCCGCGATGGAACTCGCGCGCGACGGCTTCGCGACATATCCGCTGCTCGCGAGCAACATCGCGTACCTGGAGGAGAGTTTCCGCCGCTGGCCCGACAACCAGAAAATCTTCCTGTCGCGCGGTCGCGCGCCGCGCGTGGGCGAGTTGTTCCGGCAGGAGGACCTCGGCCGCACGATCGGACGAATGATCCAGGCCGAACGCGACGCGAAGGGCGATCGCGACTGCAAGCTGCGCGCCGTGCACGACTGTTTCTATCGCGGCCCGATCGCCGAAGAGATCGCGGCTTATCACGCAAAACACAAGGGGTTCGTGGCCCGGTCCGACCTCGCGGGATTCACGGTGCCGGTCGAAGACAGCATCTCCGCCACCTACCGCGGCTACACGGTGCACTCGTGCGACGTGTGGTGCCAGGGCGTCGTGCTGCTGGAAGCGCTGAAAATCCTCGAAGGGTTCGATCTCAACGCGATGGGCCACAATTCGCCGCAGTACGTGCACACGGTGGCGGAAACGCTGAACCTCGCGTTTGCCGATCGCGAGGCGTACGTCGGCGATCCGAAATTCGTCAAGGTGCCGCGCGATGCGATGATTTCCGCCGCGTATGCGGCGCGGCAGCGCGCGCGCATCATGTCCGACCGCGCGTTCGGCCGCATGCCGGAACCGGGCGATCCCGAAGGCAAGGCGCAGCGCGCCGGCGCACCAGCGAAAGCCTATGCCGCACCGCGCGGCAGGGACGCGCGCTTCTGCCCCGACACGATCTACGGCTGCGTCGTCGACCGTGCCGGCAACGCCTACTCCGCGACGCTGTCGGATTCGTCGAACGACACCCCGGTCATCACCGGCACGGGCCTCACGATCTCGTCGCGCGGCACGCAGTCGCGGCTCGAAAAAGGGCACCCCGCCGAAGTGAAACCCGGCAAGCGCCCGCGCCTCACGCCGAATCCGTCGCTCGCATTCCGCGACGGCAAGCTTTTCATGGCGTTCGGCACGCCGGGCGGCGACGTGCAGTCGCAGGCGATGCTGCAGGTGTTTCTGAACGTCGTCGATCACGGCATGACCGTGCAGCAGGCGGTCGAAGCGCCGCGGCTCTCGACCTCGAGTTTCCCGAATTCGTTCGCGCCGCACGGCTACCTGCCGGGCCGTCTCAATCTCGAAACCAACATGCCCGCCGGCGTGATCGACGAAATGCGCAGAGTCGGCCACGACGTCGATGTCTGGCCGCTGTACCCGGCGTCGAACGCCGCGGTGTGCGCGATCCGCGTCGATCCGGAAACCGGTTTGCGGCATGCCGGCGCCGATCCGCGGCGTGAAGGTTACGCTCTTGCGTGGTGAGAAAAATGATTAAATACAACAAGTTACGTTACACCCTCGGCATCGCGGCGCTGGCGATTTCTGCCGCGACGGTTCCCGCGCACGCGCAGAATTTCCCCGTGAAGCCGTTGCGCATCATTGCGCCGTACGCGCCCGGCGGCACCGTCGACATCCTCGCGCGCATCGTCGCGGTGAAATTGTCCGAGGCGTACGGGCAGCAGGTCATCGTCGATCATCGTCCCGGTGCGAGCGGCATGATCGGCACCGATCTTGCGGCCAAGGCGGCGCCGGACGGCTACACGATGCTGATGGCCTATACCGCTGAAATCGCGATCACAGTGAACCTCTTTCGCAAGATCGCCTACGACCCGGTGAGGGACCTGCAGCCAGTGACGCTCGCCGCCACCGCGCCGATGGTGCTCGTGACGCACCCGTCGCTGCCCGTCAAGACCGTGAAGGACATCGTCGCGCTCGCCAAAGCGAAGCCCAACGCGCTCACCTATGCGTCCTCGGGCACGGGCGGCCCGAATCACCTGGCGACGGAACTGCTGCAGCACAATGCGAAAGTGCTGATGACACACGTTCCGTACAAGGGCGCGGCCCCCGCGCTGATCGACGTGCTCGGCGGCCATGTCACGATGTTCTTTTCGGGCATCGTCGTTGCAATTCCGCACGTGAAATCCGGCAAGCTGCGCGGCATCGCGGTGTCCACCGCGAAGCGTTCCGCCGCCGCGCCGGATATTCCCGCCGTCGCGGAATCCGGCATGCCGGGGTTCGACGTGCCGACCTGGTACGGCGTGTTCGTGCCCGCGGGCACGCCGCGCGACATCGTGAACCGGCTCCATGGCGGCATCACCAACGCGATCAACGCGCCCGACGTGAAGGACCGGCTGATCCGCGAGGGCGCCGAACCCGCGCCGAACACGCCGGATCAGTTCGCGAAGTTCATCCAGTCCGAGATCGCGAAGTTCGCGTCGATCATCCGCACTTCCGGCGCGAAGGCGGATTGACGG
>CAZMBS010000086.1:0-12881 GCA_964564295.1 uncultured Streptomycetaceae bacterium | reverse complement strand
TGTGACCTACCGCGCGGCCACGGCCTGCGCGAGCGTGCGCTCGACGACCTGCACGACCGCCGACTCGTAGGCGCGGATGAACGCCAGGGACTGCTCGTCCCGCGCGCGCGCCTGCTTGAGAATCGCCGCGGCCGTCGGCTTTTCCGCGTCGACCCGCTTGAAAAACGCCACCGTGCGCGCGAGGTCGCGCCCCAGCGCGTCGTGCACGCGCTCGACGAGCGGATAATGGCGGCTGTAGGTCATGTCGTTCGCGAGCCGTATGGGGCCGGCTTCGCCGTGCGTCCAGCCGAGACTTTTCGTCGCGGCGGCGAGCACCGCGTCCCGTTCCTGCAGAAACGGCTCGGGCCTGAGTTCGCCGCGTGCGTGCCGCGCGTACAGCTCGGCGAGCTGCGCGTACACCGCGAGCGTCACGCGCGTTGCCTTCGACTGCTCGTCCGCATAGCGCCGGATCGCGCGGTTCTCGCTTGAAAACCGCCAGTATTTCTCGCGCCCGAATCCCTGCATCGCGCGATAGGTGACGAGATTGCACAACGCCTCCTCCACCCCGTACGGCAGGTCGAACTGGTCGTGGCAATCCTCGTGGACGATCAGGTACAGAAACCGGTCGAACCTGCCGGTCACCATCTCCGGCGTCACCGGCGCGCGGCTTTCGCCCAGCGCCTCGACCTCGCCATAGTAGGTGTCGTAGCCTTTCGCGAGATCGCGACAGTGCTCCGCGGGCACGTCGTGCAGCCAGCGTATCGTCGGATCCTCGTACGAATAGGGCAGGACGAAACGCGACGCATAGCCGCAGAACGAAATCTGCGGCGGGTTCTCCGCGAATTCCCGGAAACTCTCGATTTTGTCGAAACCGATCTTGCGCTCAAATTCGCGGATGTCCGCGAGCAGGGACTCCCACTCGGCCCCGACGTTCGGCGACGACGTCAGCGCCTCGCAGCCCGCAATCAACACCGCCGTCGCCATCGCGACGACCCACCGCACCCGCCTTCCGCCCATGCAACCGCCTTTTCTTATTGTTGGAACCCGAAACCGCACGTGCATTGAACAACCGCGCACGCGAAAAGTTCCGCACATCGGCGCCGCCGCCGCGCGATAAATGCAAGTACCTGATACTTATGGATTTATTGTGACGGCCTGCGCTCGCGGATGCGGCGGCAAACGCAGCGCATCGGTCGCCTCGTAGGGCCGATGTCCTTCGACCTGGGCTGCGTACAACACGCGCCGCTCGCGCGAATCGAATGCCTCGCGCCGATGCAGCGTCGCGCGATTGTCCCACACGACGACATCGCCCACCTTCCAGTCGTGCACGTAACAAAATCGCGGCTGCGTGCAATGCGTCCAGAGTTCGTCGAGCAGCGCCTCCGAGTCCTCCAGCGGGAGGCCGTTCACGTAGGCGCCGTGGCGCCGTCCCAGAAACAGCATGTTGCACCCGGTTTCCGGGTGCGTGGAAATGATCGGATGGCTCGGGCCGGGCGTCGTGCGGATGTCCTCGTCGAGCGACGCGCCGGGCCGCAGTTTCATCGCGGTGTCGATGAGGTTCGCCTGCTTGACGGTCAGGCCCGACAGGCGCCGGCGCGTGTCCGGCGACAGCGCATCGTACGCGGCGTAGCAGTTCAGAAACGTCGTGACGCCGCCGCACGCCGGCAGTTCGACGGCCAGCAGCATGCGCGCCGCGGTCGGCCGCTCCTTGAACGAGAAATCGGAATGCCAGACGATCTCACCGTCGCCGAGTATGCCGACGGGCCTGCCGTTCTCCTTCACGTTCGTGACCACCGTGATTTCGGGCGGCAGGTTGAAGAGCCGGTTTGCCGTGCGCTCGTCGAGCGCGCGCTCGTGCAGGTTCGACGACGTGACCGGCGTGCCGAAGCGCCGGTCGAAACGCACGAGATCCTCCGCCGCCAGGGTCTGGCCCCGAAACACGAGCAGCACGTGCGCGAGCCACGCCGCGTGCAGCACGCGGAACGTATCGTCGTCGAGCGCACGCAGGTCCACGCCACGCACTTCCGCCCCGAGCGCCGCGGGCAGCGCCACCACCTGAAACGCCGCCGCCCCGTCCCGATGCGTCTTCGCCGCCGTCGCCATCACTGCTCCTCCGATTCGCGGGCCACCGTAACAAATGGCCCGGTCCCGGTCAATCGGACTCCGCCGCCCGGTGCGCTATAGTAGAAGCCCGACCCGACTGGAAAGACCCATCATGCATTCCGGACTGCTGCCTTGCGCGGCCGCCGCCGTGCTGCTGTCGTGCCCCGCCGCCGCGCAGCAGTATCCGTCACGGCCGGTTCGCATCGTGGTGGGATTCCAGGCCGGCGGCGGCACCGACATCGCCGCGCGCGTGATCGCGCAAAAGCTCGGCGATGCGCTCGGCGCGTCGTTCATCGTGGACAACCGGCCCGGCGCGGCGGGCAACATCGGCGCCGACATCGTCGCAAAATCCACGCCGGACGGGCATACGCTTTTCATGGCGAATTCGACCATCGCGATTCCGAGCCTGTTCGTGAAGCTGCCGTTCGATCTGCGGCGCGACTTCGTGCCGTTGAGCCTGATCGCGCTCGGACCGTCGGTGCTCGTGACGCACCCCGGTCTGCCCGTGACCGACGCGAAGGGGCTGATCGCGCTGCTGAAATCCCGGCCGAAACAGGTATCCTTCGGATCCGGCGGCATCGGCAACGTCACCCATCTCGCGATGGAACTGTTCATGTCGATGGCCGGCGTGGAGATGGTCCACGTGCCCTACAAGGGCGGCGCGCCGTCGGTGCTCGGGCTCGTGGGCGGCGAAGTGCAGACGCTCTTCACGTCGATACCGACCGCGCTGCCGCAGATCACCGCCGGCAGGATGAAAGCGCTCGGCGTGTCGATATCGCAACGCAGCAGCGCACTGCCCGGTGTGCCGACGATTGCGGAAGCGGCGCTGCCCGGTTATTACGCGGCGTCCTGGTACGGTTTGCTGCTGCCCGCGGGCGTGCCGGCGCCGGTCGTCGGCGTGCTCGCGAAGGAAATCGGCGCCGCGATGCGCGCGCCGGACATGCGGGAGAAAATGGCCGCGCAGGGATTCGAGCCGGCGGGCGGCAGTCCCGCCGCGTTCGCACAGTTCATCCGCGAGGAAATTCCGCGTTGGGAGAAGGTCGTCCGCGCGGCAGGCATCAAGCCGGAGTAGTCGACCATGATCGATCGCATCGATATTTACGTCACGGCGCTGTCGGAGCGCCTGCAGCGCGTGTTTTCCAGCGGCAGCTACGACACCGGGCCCGCCGAGCGCGTGCTCGGCAAGCCCGTGCTCGTCAAGATCCACGCGGACGGCGTGACGGGTTGCGCGCAGATACGCCCGATCAGTCCGGGCCACTTTGTCGCCGACACGACGCACAGCATGGTCGCGGCGATCCGGGAAATCTACGGACCCGCGCTGCTCGGCCGGGCGCTCTTTGACATCGAGGGCATCCACGAGATGTTCGACAACCGGCTTGCGGGCAATCCGGCCGCGCGCGCGGTGCTCGACATCGCGCTGCACGACGCCATGGGCAAGGCGCTCGGCGCGCCCGTGCACGATCTCATCGGCGGCGCGTGCCAGCCGCGCATACCGCTCGAATGGTCGGTCAGCATGGCCGAAGACGTCGGGACCATCGTCGCCGAGGCGCGCCGCGCGGTGGAGTCGTTCGGCATCCGCGTGCTGTGTCTCAAAATGGCCGACCGGCGCGGCTGGCGCCGGGACGTGATGCACTTCGAGGCGGTGCGCAAGGCGGTCGGCGACGACATCCTGATCGGCATCGATCCCAACACCGGCTGGACGCCGGGCGACGCGCTGCTCGCCATCGCCGCGCTGAAACCGATGGGGCTGGGTTACATCGAGCAGCCGGTGGCGCGCCGCGATCTCGCGTCAATGGCCGAAATCCGCCAGGCGGCCGGCGGCGTGCCGGTCATGGCGGACGAGGCCGTGTTCACGCTGCAGGATGCGTACGCACTGGCGCAGGCGCGCGCGGTCGATGCGCTGTGCATCAAGCTCTACAAGATCGGGGGCATCGCGCCGGCGAGGAAGATCGCGGCGCTCGCCGAAGCCGCGAACATCCGCATCAACTGCGGCGGACTGGCCGTGCAGTCGCAGCTCGAAGCGGCCGCGGGCGCGCATTTCTACGCCAGCATACCCGCCTCGCGCATGATGGGCGCCGCGGAGTTCGTGATGGGACTCAACGCCACCGCGAAAGATCCGCTGTGCCCCGACAGTGACTTTCGGGTGCGCGACGGGCACGTCGACGTGCCGCGCGGCCCCGGCCTCGGCATCACCATCGACGATGCGCTGCTCAAGCAGCACACGCTCGCGCATGAACACGTAATGCGATGAAACTATTGAATAACATTTCAACCCTGCTGCTGCTCGGCATGCTCGCCGGCGCCTTCGGCACGGCGGTCGCGCAGGGCTACCCGGAAAAGCCGGTCACGTTGATCGCGCCGTTTCCCGCGGGCGGGTCGGTGGATCTCGTCGCGCGCGCGGTGGCGCAGCAGATGAGCGAACAGTGGCGGCAGCCGGTCGTCGTCGCCAATCGTCCGGGCGCGAGCGGCAACATCGGCGTCGAGGCCGTCGTGCGCGCGGCGCCCGACGGCTACACGCTGCTCATGGGCACGACCGCGTTGTCGACCGCGGGCGCGGTGTACTCGAGTCTGCCGTTCGATGTCGTGCGCGATCTCGCGCCGGTAAGCCTCGTCGTGCGCATGACCAACGTGCTGGTCGTGCATCCGTCGCTGCCGGTCCGGTCGGTCAGGGATTTGCTCGCGATAGCGCGGGCAAGGCCGGACACGCTGACGTCGGCATCCGCAGGCGTCGGCAGTTCGAACCATCTTGCGCTCGTGCTGTTCAACATGCTGTCCGCGGCCCGCATCACGCACGTTCCCTACAAGGGCGCTGCGCCGGCGGTCGCGGACGTGATGGGCGGGCACGTCGCGATGACGTTCGCGCCGATCGCGGCGATCGTGCCGCAGGTCAAGGCCGCAAAACTGCGCGCGTTGGGCGTCACCGCCGCGACGCGCTCACCGATATTCCCCGACCTGCCGACCATCGCGGAAAACGGCGTCGCCGGCTACGATGCCTCCGGATGGAACGCGCTGCTCGTGCCGAAGGCCGTTCCGCGCGACATCGTGCTGCGCATCCACGGCGCATTGGCGGACAGTCTGCGCGCCCCGCGCGTGAAGGACATGCTCGTCACGTCCGGCGCCGAGGCCGTCGGTGGCTCCCCGGAAGCACTGTCGCGCTTTCTGCAGGACGAAATCGCGAAGTGGGGAAAGGTCGTGAAAGCCGCGGGTATCCGGGGCGAGTGACGCGCGCGTTCGAGGCGGCGCCTACACGGGCCGCTGACCCTTGATCTGCACGCGATGCATCATGCGCCGCGCGTCGGAGTCGAACGGATCACGGCGGTGGATCAGGCAACGGTTGTCCCAGATCAACGTGTCGCCGAGTTCCCATTCCTGTCCCCACACGAATTCCGGCTGTGATGCGTGCGCCCACAATGCGTCGAGCAGGCGCTCGCTTTCCTCGAGCGGCAATCCGAGTATGCAACCGTTGCGGCGGCGACCCAGGTACAGCGCCCGCCTGCCGGTTTCCGGGTGCGTGCGAAACACCGGATGCCGCGCGCCCGGCGCATTGCGCGGATCGGTCACTTCCTGGAATCCCTTGCGCATTTGTCCGGCGCTGTTGTACGTCTCGTCGTGCACGAGCGTGCGGCCTTCCAGCATCGCGCGCCGATCGGGCGACAGCGTGTCGTAGGCAAGATACTGATTCGCGAAATACGTGTTGCCGCCCGCGGGCGGCAGCTCGAGCGCGTGCAGGATCGCGTAGGACACCGGCCGGTCGCGGTACGACATGTCGGTATGCCATTCCGCCTCGCCCGCGCCGAGGTTGCCCTTCGGCACGCCGTTTTCGACGATGTTGGAAATCACCAGTATGTCCGGGTGCTCGTCGATGTAGGGCTTGCCGATGATGCTCATGCCCGGAGGTTCGAGCTCTCCGAGCGCTTTTCCGAGCGCGATCAATTGCGGATCGGTGATCGGCTGGCGGCGCACGCGCACGACGAGGTGCTCGCGCAGCGCCGTTTTCAGCGTGTCGACACCGTCCGCGTCGAGCGCGCGCAGATCGATTCCCCGCACGTCCGCGCCGCACCCCTTGCCCGAAGGAATGATTTCGCCGCGCCGCGCCGCCGACCGGGTTGCCGGCTGTACCGTTGCCGTTGTCATGGTTGCCTCCCCATCCGCATCAATGTACTGAAACCCCGTATCATACGGAAGTCTTGGGCCGGCGAACAATGCGGCTGCGAACTGGAAGGGGCGAATATCATGAGGAGGTTGTACGCCTGCGCGTTCGGCGCGCTGCTCGCGCCGGTTGCGCTCACGGCCTCGAGCAACGACTATCCGTCGCGCCCGGTGCGGATCATCGTGCCGTTTGCCGCGGGCGGGACCTTCGATCTTGTCGCGCGGGTCGTCGCGCAGAAACTCGGCGAACAATGGAACCAGCAGATCGTCGTCGACAACCGGCCCGGCGGCGGCACGCTGATCGCCACGGAAATGGTCGCGCGCGCGAATCCGGACGGGCACACAATGTACCTGTCGCCCAACGGGCTCGCCGCCAATCCCGCGCTGCACCGCAAGCTGCCGTACGACACGCAGCGCGACCTCGCGCCGGTCGTGCTCGTCGCGGCGCAGCCGATGTCGGTGGGCGCGCATCCGTCGTTCCGCGCGCGCACGATCCAGGAACTGCTCGACATGGCCCGCGCGTCGCCGGGAAAGCTTTCGTACGGTTCCGCGGGCATCGGCAGCGGTGGGCACCTCGCGGGTGAAATTTTCAAGGCGATGGCAAAGATCGACATCCTGCACGTGAGCTACAAGGGCGGCAACGTCGCGATGATGGACGTCATGGCCAACCAGATTCCGCTGGTGGTCACGGGACTCCCGAACCTGCTGCCGCAGCACCGCGCGGGGCGCATCCGCATACTCGCGGTCACCGACGGCAAGCGCTCCGCGGTCGCGAAGGAGATACCGGCGATCGCCGAGACCGTGCCGGGTTACGCGTTCCGCAACTGGTTCGGACTCATCACGCCGGCCGCGACGCCGCGCGGCATCCGGCAGCAGATCAACACGACGGTGAACCGCATCCTCGACATCCCCGACGTGCGCGGGCGCCTGCTCGATCAAGGATTCGATGTGATCGGCGGCACGGCGGAGGAATTCGCCGGCGTCATCCGGTCCGACACCGCGACCTTCGGCAGGATCATCCGCGAAGCGGGCATCAAGGAAAACTGACCGGGACCTGCCGACTCCCCCGGGACCCGCGCGTGCCGCTCCAACGCGTCAGGCGTGCCCCGCGGGCAGTTCCGCGAGTTCGATGAGGCACCCTTCCGTGCCCTTCGGATCGAGATAGGCGATGCGCGCGCCGGCGTGTCCGATGCGCGGCACCTGATCGATGAGCGGCATGCCTTTCGCCTTGAGCTCCTCGAGCGCCGCGTCGATGTCCTCAACCTCGAAGCACAGATGGTTGATGCCGCCGCGGCCTTCCGCGATGAGCTTCTGGTGCTTGTTGTCCGGCCCCTTGCCGGCGATCAGCTCCACCATCGATTCGCCGACGTAGTAGAGCGCGAGCTTGCGCCGCTCGTTCTCCTCCACGCCGCCGAGCGGAATGCCGAAAACGTTTTCCCACAGGTTGCGGCTGGCTTCGATGTCTTTCACGATGACACCGACGTGTTCGATGCGCTTGATTTTCATTGCCTGCTCCAGGATTGAGGATGGGACATCTTCGCACTTCGTGCGGCATCCGTGTGCCGAGCCGAGCCATTGGGTGGCGTCAGCGTCGCGAGCGAAAGGAGTCCGAAATGCATGCTACTACCGTTGCCGCCGGTCTGGCAAAGATCGCGTTCGAACTGGAGCAATCTGTTCCTGCGTTGAACTGCTGGTTACGGCGTTTCGCTTGTGTAGCAGGGGAAGCCCATAGTCAAAGTTAGGCGTCGGTATTATCGGCACCGTCTACGCAAGGTGCAGGTCCATAACCGGAAAAAGACTGTTTGAATGAGCCGGCGGAGCGAGTAATAAGGCGCAAAGTGGTGGAGTACCCAAAAAGCTCGCTCATGGGAACCTCTGCCTCGATTTTCACCAAACTGTTCGAGTCGTCTTTAGATTTCAATTTGGCGCGGCGATGGCGAAGATCGTTCAAGACGAGAGTTGCAGATTCTCTGGGCACTTCTAAAGTCACCATCGCATACGGCTCAAGCAATCGGTTCCCAAAGATGAAATTTAATTCCGGCTTGCCAAAATTGAGGCTGGGCACCGCTTGCATGAGTGAGCATGCCGCTTGCTCCAACTCAAGCTCGGAAGTGGCCAGAAGCACCAGTCCTTTCTCGGTAACTTTAGCGTCAATATGATCCCCACGGGGAACATGCTTCGATAGCGCGTGTCCTGCCTCCACCTGTGACGAGGCACGGGGATCGGTAATAAGTTGACTAATAGGCCAATCCACCTTGAGATCTACCTAGGATGCGAATTGAGAGTAACTAGTGAGCGTAAATAGGTTAGGACTTAACATAAAACGCGTTAATGGAAGTCGGCGGGGGCGCCGCAGTAGGCAGATGGGCTGAAACCGGGTGGCTCGATGGAAACTGTTCACTGCGTGCCCTCCGCCCCGGGAAGTTTTCCAGTCGCCAGAAACTCCAATTCCGCATCGGTTGGACCCGGTTGCGCGAGGATCCAGCGCGCAGTGTGAAGACTTTGGTGTGGCACCAACACTGCGGCGGTTTCCCAAGGCAAGAAAATCGATCCGTTCGGCGCAACCAGAGCAGGAACTCCTTCGTTTTCGAGCAACCCGGCAAGAATCCACGCGGCAGGCTCGTTGGGGCATATCCGAAATAGAACCCAAGGCCGCAAGGGCGTCGTCTATTGCTGACTAATGCGTTCGCAGGCCAGCGTCGGCCTCATAGCCAATCGCGTAGCACGACGGCTTTTCCCGGACGTCCGGTCGACTGATGAAATGACCTTCCCCCGCTCTATGAACAACATAAAGGTGCCAAGCCGAGTCATGTGGCGGCATTAGCGTCACGAGCGAATGGAGTCCAAAATGCATGCTACTACCGTTGCCTTCGATCTGGCAAAGAACCCGTTCGAACTTGCGCAACCAAACCCCGCGTTGAACTGCTGATTACGTCGTTTCTCTCGTGTCGCGGAAGAGTTCCACTTACGACGGGTCAGTCCAGGTTGATTCGCCGCTCGTCGGTTTCGGGGTACGGGTATTCCATGTGTTTTGCCGTTGCCCTTGCAACGGCTTCGCCGCAATACCGGGCCACCACTTTCAGCGACATGTCGATGCCGGCGGAGATGCCCGCGGAAGGGAACAGTGCGCCTTCCTCCACGAAATGCAGTCGCTTTTCGACCGTGACTTTCGGAAAGAGCTCCTGCATCCAGTCGAGAGAACGCCAGTGCGTCGTAACGCGTTTGCCGTCGAGGAGCCCGGCTTTACCGAGCAACAGCGCGCCTGTACATACGGAAGCGAGCGTTTCGACCTGTTTCGAGCGGTCGGCGATCCACTGGAGCAGGCGCCCGTTATTGATTTCCGTTCTCGTGCCCCAACCACCCGGGACGACCAGAATATCTACCGGGGGGCAGCTGTCGAGATCGTAATCCGGCAGAACCTTCATCCCGCCGGTCGCCACAACCGGCGATGTGGTCTCCGCAAGCAGAAAGACATTGAAAGGAGACGGCTCTTCGCGCCTTTTCTCCTCGTTCAAACGCGTCACCGAGAAGACTTCAAACGGTCCGCAAAAATCGAGCACCTCGACGTTTTCGAAGATGACGATGCCAACCTGTTTTCTGTTCATTCCCGACCTCCCCGACAAGGCCCGATGAGGGCTACTTCGGCGGAATCACCGGCAGCAGCACGTGCGGCGCGCGGCTGTTGCCGAAATGCAGCGTGACCTTGCCGCCGAAAATCGCCGGCGGCCGGTCGGTCGGATCGTCGTGCACGAAAGGGCCGCAGCCGCGCATCGGATTTTTCATGTTCGACAGCGTCGCGGCGGCACCGTCGTGCTCGTAATCGCGCCCGCGGATCGTCAGCGCGATGCGATAACCTTTCGGCACGACGATGCAGGTCGGCCAGATCTCGACGTCGAGCGCGTACACCGCACCGGGCGCGAGCGGCTGTTTTTCGTCGTGCGTGTGATACGGCCGGTACGGCGTCGAGAGCTTCGGATCGAGCTTGCGGTGCGACGCCCGCAGCCAGCCCTGCCCCACCGGCGTTTTCGGATCGAGCGCGCCGTAGAACAGCACTTCCTGCCCGTCGGGCGCGAACACGCGCAGCACGACGAAGAGATCCGCATCCACTGTCGACGAGGAAATGTCGAGCGCGAGCGCCGACGGCCCGGTGATTTCGGTCTCCGCCTGCAGCGGCGGCGTCGAAAACGTCACGCCGTCGCCCATCATGTCGTAAGTGATTGTTTTTGTTGATGAAACCGGATTCGTCGTCAACGCCATGGTTTCGGGGTCGAGATAGTACGGCGTCCATTGCGTGCGCGCGATCGGCCATTCGTTCTCGTGCCGCAACACGAACTTCTCGCCCGGATGACGCACCTGCAACTGCACGCGGGGCTGCCGGTCCCAGCCGTTTTTCTCGCCCTTCAGGTAGTAGCCGAAAAAGCGTTTCTGCAGCGCGACGCCGTAGTCGGTATAAAACGGCGACCAGTGCGAGCCGCCGTGCACTTCCAGCCACTTGTCCTTCGACGCGGCGCGCAAATAGCCCTCGAAATTGCCGCGCGGATGCAACCCCTGCCCGCCCCAGTTCGCGGCGGACAGCAGCGGCACCTGCACCTTGTCGAACTGCGCCGAGCGCTCGCGGTAATAAGGGCCGTCCATTTCGCGCGACAGAAAATCCGACCAGACGTCGGCGCGGTTCTTCGCGAGATCCGCCTCGGTGAGCGTCGCGGGACCGCACACGAGTTCGCCCGTGACGCGGCTTTTCGGCCCGCGCGTACCGCCGCCGTGCTGCACGGTTTTCACCTGCATTTCCTGCCAGTTCTTGCGGAACACGCAGATGATGCCGCCGTGCCGCGCGGACTCGCGGTAGCAGTCGCTCCAGCCTTCCCATACGCAGATCGCGGCCAGGTGGGGCGGCTGCAGGCTCGCGGCGCGCCACTGGTTGCTCGCATAGTACGAAATGCCGTTCAGGCCGACCTTGCCGTTGCACCACGGTTGCGCGGCGGCCCACTCGATGCAATCGTGCAGATCCCGGTTTTCGCGCGCATTGTTGTGGTCGAGGTACCCCGGCGACCGGCCCGCGCCGCGCGAGTCGACGCGGATGCAGACGTAACCGTCGGGCACCCATTTCTCCGGATCGACGACCTCCCAGTTCTGGTACCGGTTCGACGAGCCCGCGACCGCGTCCGGGTAGTCGCGCGCCATGATCTCCCACGCCGTCTTGTAGCCGTCCTGAAACGCGAGGCCCTTGCCGTACGGCCCGTACGACAGCAGCACCGGATACCGGCCCTCGGCGACCGGCCGGAAAATGTCGGCGCGCAGCGTGAGGCCGTCGTCCATCGTAATCGGCGCATCCCAATCGATGCGCATGCCGTCGCGAACTTCACTGGTATGACTCATTCCCCTGCTCTCCTGGTTATCGCAGCACCATGCTGTTCACGAGCCGGTGCGGTTTGCCGTCGGCCTGCACGTCGAACAGAAATTCCCAGCGGCCGGGCATGTGAAACAACAGCCCCTCGGCGCGATGGCGTCCCGACGCCATGACTTTCACGTCGGCCTTGTAATTCATGCCGTGCCGGTGCTCGGGCATGACCGCGTCCACCCGCACCGACACCGGCGCGGGCGCGCCGTCCTTCGCGCAGACGGCTAGTTCGACCGCAAAGTGTTCGCCGACGATGATCGTCGCGGGCACGGTGCGGTACTTGATGACGTAGCGCTCGCCCACGACCGTCTCGCCCGGGCCGGGCAGGTCGGGCGTGCACGCCCCCGCGCCGCAAGCGAACAGCAGCGAGACGGCGGCGCTGATGACGCTGTACAGGCGGCACATGACCCGCTACTCCGCCGTCAGCCCGATTTCCCGGATGATGCGCGCGTAGCGCGCCGCATCGCGTTTCTGGTACTCCGTGACCTGCTCGGGCGACCCCGCGAGCACCTCGGCGCCCTGGTGCGCGAAGCGATCGCGCATCTCCGGCAGTTGAATGACGCGGTTCACGTCCGCATTCACTTTCGCGACGATTTCGCGCGGCGTGCCTGCCGGCGCGAGCAGCGCCATCCACGTGGTTACGTCGAATTCCGGGTACGTGGCGGCGACGGCGGGCGTGTCCGGAAGCAGCGTCGAGCCCTTGGCCGACGAAATCGCAACCGGCCGGATGCGCTGGGAGCGGATGTGCGCCATCGCGCCGACGATGTTGGCGAACATGAGATCGACCTGCCCGGAGATGAGGTCCACCGACGCTGGCGCCGCGCCCTTGTACGGGATGTGGTTCATGCGGATTTTCGCCATGGACTGCAGCAGCTCCATCGAAAGGTGCTGCAGGTTGCCGACACCCGCCGACGCATAGTTCAGCTGCCCGGGGCGGGATCGCGCGAGCGACACGAGTTCCTTCACCGATTTCACCGGCATGGACGGATGCACGACCAGCACCATCGGCGACGTCAGCATCAGGCTCACGGGCGTGAAGTCGCGCTGCGGATCGTACGGCAGCTTTTTCCGCAGGCTCGGGTTGATCGACTGCGAGGCGACGTTCGCGAGAAAAAACGTGTAGCCGTCCGGCGGCGATTTGGCGGCGACGGTCGCCCCGATGATATTGGCGGCGCCCGGCCGGTTGTCCACCACGACGGTCTGGCCCCAGATTTCGGTGAGCTTCGGGCCCACCGCGCGCGCGACATCGTCG
>CAZMBS010000085.1:0-13076 GCA_964564295.1 uncultured Streptomycetaceae bacterium | reverse complement strand
ACCGTTTTCGGCACCATCACCCAGTTGGTGCCGGTGGCGAGCACGCGGCTGATTTCGCCGCCCATGCGAAACCCGAACGCGCCGACGGCGCCCGCGTTGGTGGCATGGCGGTCGTTGTCGAAGTAGAACATGCCGGGCAGCAGCATGCCGGTTTCCATCGGGAAAATGTGGCCGTGCCCGCCGCGTCCCACGTCGTAGAACGCTTTCACACCCCATTGCGTCGCGGCCGTCCGGTTGAATGCGCCGCGCTCCGCCGCGCGCGCGCTGCCGTAGATCACGTCGTGATCGGTGACCATCACGACCTTGTCGGGCGTCGCGAGCCGGTCGATGCCGAGCGCGTCGAGTTCGCGCTTCGCGCCCATCACGACGCCGTCGTGGATCATGATGAAGTCGGGATCGGGATACACCACGTCGCCCGGTTTCACCGTGCGCTTGCCGCTTTTCGCGGCGAGCACCTTCTCCACTGCGGTCATGCCCATCGGAAATCCTCGCTCGTGCCGAGGGTAGTCAGCGCCTCCGCGAGTGTCAAGACGGACAGCCGGCCGTTGCGTTGTGGCGGAATAAGCGCGTAATCGTGGACCCGCGCAATGCAGGAGGCGCTAGCGGGCCGCCTTCCACACGCGTAGCGCCGCGGTCGAGATCTCATCTCGACGGAGCGCGCCCGCAACGCGGCGGGGCGCAGTGCTATGATGAATCCGTTGCGGCACAGCGAGCAGAACTCGCGGGGAGGACCGGATGAAATCCGACCGTGTGGTGTCCTGGTGCAGCCATGGCGCGGCGTCGGTGCTGTCGATCGCGCTCTGCGTATCCGGCGTTGCAGATGCCGCGGACTGGAAGCCTGCGAAGCGTGTGGAACTGGTGGTGCCCAACGCGCCCGGCGGCGGCAACGACCGGCTCGCGCGCCTGATCCAGAAAATCGCGGCCGAAAAGGGTCTCGTGGATCAGGTGATGACCATCGTCAACAAGCCCGGCGCGGGCGTGGTGGTGGGCCTCACCTATCTGAACCAGCAGGGCATGGACGGACACCATCTCTCGATGGTGTCCGCGACGCTGGTCGGCGACTATATATCGGGCCGCAGCACGATGGGGCCCGACGACATCACGCCGGTCGCGCAGCTCTTTACCGAATACGTCGGTTTCGCGGTGAAGGCCGACTCGCCGATCCGGTCCGGGCAGGATCTCGTCGCGCGAATCAAGGCGGACGCCGCGTCCGTCAGCGCCTCGTATTCGGGCGGACCGGGCAACCACAACCACGTCGCGTTCGCGCTCGTTGCGAAGTCCGCCGGCGCGGACCCGCGGAAACTCAAAACGGTGGTGTTCAACGCCGGCGCCGAGGCGATTACGGCGGCGCTGGGCGGGCACGTCGATCTCGTCATGTCGCCCGCGGCGACGCTGCTGCCCCACGTGCAGGGCGGGCGCCTGCGATTCATCGCGCTTACCGCGCCGAAGCGCCTTGGCGGACCGTATGCCGCGGCGCCGGTGTGGACGGAATTCGGCACGAACGCGGTCGTCTCCAACTGGCGCGCGATCGTCGGCCCCAAGTCGATGACCGCCCCGCAGGTTGCCTACTGGGAGAACGTGCTCGCGCGCGTGGTCGACGCCGACGACTGGAAGGCCATGCTCGATAAAGGCCAGCTCGTGAGCGGTTTTCTGCGCAGTGCCGACGCGCGCAGGGAACTGCGCGAGGAGATCGTGGAGATGCGGCAGGTGATGACCGAGCTGGGGTTGGTGAAGTAGCGGGGCACGCGCATCGCGGGAGCGCTGCACGCGCACGCCGCCAGTCACGAACCGCCGGCAGGTTGGCGCCGGGGCGCAACAGGTTGATAATGCGGGGCAGTCGACCGTCAACCCACCGGAACAGGATCGCCCATAGTGAAACCCAACTACGCGTTCGCGAAGCGCCAGAAGGAACTTGCCAAGAAGCAGAAGAAGGAAGCGAAGCGGCTGCGGAAGGCCGCGGAAGACGCGGGGCAGTTGCAGGCCGATGCGCCGCCGGGCGATCCGTCGCCGCCCGTGGCCGGGACGACGCCGTAGCGCTGTCAGGTCTGATAGAGCTTGCGCAGCGCCCGGACGTTTCCGACTTTTTCGACGTTGCAGAGCGCGACCAGCAGCGCGAGGCTTTTTTTCCTGCCGAGCACCGGCGCCATGAGATCGAGCGCCTTTTCACAGACTTCCTCGCGCGTGAGCGGGTTTTCGGCATTGCCCTTGGCCGCCAGCGTTTGATGCTCCAGCGTGCGGCCGTCCTTCAGCCGCAGCGTGATGCCGCTGCGCCAGCCGCGAACCGCGTTCGGTATCGATGCATCGGCCACGGCCTCGATGCGCCGTTTCACCTTCAGCACGGCGGGATCCTTCACACGCTTTTCGTCGTGCGCGGCCCGGAACGTCATGGTGCCGTCGATGAGCATCACGGCGAGCAGGTGCTGTAGCGAAATGTCCACCATGTCGCGTTCGTTCACGACCTCGAGCTGCTCCTGCGGCATGCGCACGGTGAGCTTCTCGACGTCCGCGGCCCGGATGCCATGCTGCCGGATGAGATCGTACAGCACGTGCGCCGGCCCCTGGATCGGGCCGCCGACGGACCAGCGCTTGATGCCGCCTCGCATGATTTCGTAGGTCCTGCCGAGATCCCGGACGAGGGCATCCGGTTCGCCGTCCGGGGAAAAAATCGAAAAGAAATTCGGGTCGCCGGAGTAGATGTCCTCGACGCCGGTGAACCCGCTCGCCGCCATGAGCGCCGCCTGCAGGCCGTTGTGCGCGGGCATGCCGCCCATCGCGTACGCTTTTTCGATGTGCTCGGTGTCGCGGAACATCGTCGTGACGCCCGCCGTCTGCTCGAACGTGTACGACAGCGCGTACCGCACCTCGCGCGCGCCGAGTCCGAGCAGTGCCGCGCTGGCGGCGGCGGCGCCGAATATCTGCCCCGTCGCGCCCGCGTGGCGGCCGTCGGGCACGAGTTTGCGCGGATTGAGCGCCATCAGCGTGCGCGCGCAGACGTCGTACCCGAGCACGACCGCGCGCAGCAGAGACGCGCCCGACAGCTGTTTGTGCTCCGCAACTGCGAGCGCGGCCGGCAGCACGCTCGTTCCCGGGTGCGTGCGCGTGGGCGGATGCGTGTCGTCGGTTTCGTCCGCATGCCCGCAGGTGCCGTTCGCCAGCGCGGCGTTGAGCACGGTCGTGACATGGCGGGACCCGATGAGTCCGGCCTGTTTCGCGCCGCCGAACGGCTTCACGTACGCGATGATTTTCCGGCCCGGCAGCAGCCGCGAGCCGGAAACCATCGCCGCGACCGTGTCGATCAGGTGATTCTTCGCGCGCGCCGAGACATCCGCGGGAATCGCCCGTTTCGCGGCTCGGGCGATGTACTCGCTCAGCGCAATCATGCGCGGCGAGATGGAATTCACGGATTTCCGTGGCATGAATATATCAACGAAATCAATGGGCCAGCAATTCGCGCGGGTCCGTGATCCTGCCGGTCACGGCGGATGCGGCGACCGCGGCGGGGCTGCCGAGGAAAAGTTGCGCGTCCTTCGCGCCGAAGCGGCCCGCGCCATTGGCCGCGGCTGTCGAGATCGAAGTCTCGCCGGAACTGATGAGGCCGAGCCGGCCGCTCGCGCACGGTCCGCAGCCCGCGGGCATGACCATGCAACCCGCGTCGTGAAACACGTCGAGCAGGCCGTCGCGCGTCATGCGGCGCGTGGAATCTTCCGTTCCCGGCACGACGATCATGCGCACGCCGCCGGCGAGGCGCCGGCCTTTCAGTATCGACGCGGCGATTTCGATGTCCTCGTACATCCCCGATGCGCAGGAGCCGATGTACGCGTGCTGGATCGGCGTGCCCGCGACGCTCGCAAGGTCGGCCGCGTTGTGCGGGGCGCCCGGCAGCGCGACCTGCGGCGGCAGCGTGCCGACGTCGAGTTCGATTTCGGCATCGTACGACGCGTCGCGATCCGGATAGACCGGCGTGAACGGACGCTTCGCGTGTTGCGTCGCGTACGCGAGGATCGCCTCCGACGGCGGGAAAAATACGCCGATCGCACGCATTTCCGTGGGCGTGCTGCAGAGCGACACGCGGGCGGCCAGGCTGAACTGGTCAAGATCCCCCGCGAATTCGAGCACGCGGTAATCGACGTCCACGCCGAACGCGCCGTCCGGCCCGAGGTGTTTGCCGATCACGAATCCGACATCGCGGGCGTAGACGCCGCGCTGCATCGTTCCGCGGATCGTGAGCTTCACGGTTTTGGGCACCGGCGTCCAGTTGGTGCCGGTCGCGAGCACGCGATTGATCTCCGTGCCCATGCGGATCGCGATGGCGCCGACGCCGCCGGCGTTCGTGCAATGGCGGTCGTTGTCGAAGTAGAACGTTCCGGGCAGTACGTAGCCGCGCTCCGTCGGGAAAATGTGTCCGTGCCCGCCGCGCCCCGCGTCGAAGAAATTCCGGACGCCCCAGGCTTCGGCCGCCTTGCGGTTGAACGCGCCGCGCGCGGCGGCGCGGTCGTTCACGTAGACCACGTCGTGGTCGGATACCATGAACACGCGGTCGGGATCGAACAGGCGGTGGATGCCGAGCGCGTCAAGCTCTTCCTTCGCGCCGCGCACGACGCCGTCGTGAATGATCACGAAGTCGGGCCGTGGAAACACGATGTCCCCCGCGCGCACCGCGGCCTTGCCGCTCGCGCGCGCGAGAATTTTCTCCACCGCGGTCATGCCCATGCCGCGCAGTATAGCGCGGCGGAAACCCGCCCGCGCATGGTATAGTTTCCACGCTTACGGACGGAGGCGACATGCGACACGCAAGGCTGGCGGCGACGATTGTGCTGGGCGTGCTGACGAGCCTCGCGGGCGGCGTTCACGCCCAGTGGAAGCCCGAGAAGCCGATCGAGATCATCGCACCGTCGGGACCGGCGGGCACGACCGATCGCACCGCGCGCGTCATCGCGCGGCTGCTGCAGAAGTACCGCATGGTCGACGTGCCGGTGAACGTCGTCAACAAGCCCGGCGGCAGCGGCACCATCGGCTACACCTATCTCAACCAGCATCCGGGCGACGGCCACTACATCATCATCGGCACGAGCGGCGCGATCAGCAACTACATCACCGGCACGGTGTCGTTCAATCACAACGATTTCACGGCCGTCGCGATGCTGTTCGACGAGTGGATGAGCGTCAACGTGCAGACGGGCTCGGCGCTGAAGACCGGGCGCGATCTCATCGATCGGCTCAAGCAGAATCCCGAAGGCCTGCCGTTCGGCATTTCCACGAGCCGCTCGGGCGGCAACTTCACATCGCTGATGATCTGCCTGCGTGGCGGCGGCGTCGACATCAAGCGCGTGAAGACCGTGATTTTCCAGGGCGGCGGCGCGACGACGCAGGCGCTGCTCGGCGGGCACGTCGAGGCGATCAACACCGGTCCCGGCAACATGGTGGAGTTTCTGCGCACCGGCAAGCTGCGCACGCTCGCGATTTCCGGGCCCACGCGGCTGTGGGGGCCGTTCGCGCAGGTGCCCACCTGGCGCGAACAGGGTGTCGCCGCCGACGCGGGAAGCTGGCGCGGCATCCAGGGTCCCAGGGGCATGACGCCGGCGCAACTCGCGTTCTGGGATGGCGTCTTCCAGAAACTCGTGCGCACCGAGGACTGGAAAAAAGATCTCGAGGAGAACTTCTGGGTGGATGCCTACGCGCCCGCGGCGCAGGCGAAAAAAGTGTTCGATCGGGAGTACGTGGAGTTCAAGGCGATCCTGACCGAGCTCGGCATGGCGAAGCTGCCATGACGGGTCGCATCGCCGTGGCGGGAATGCTGGTGGCGCTGCATTGCGCAGCAGGCGGCGCCCGCGCGGCCGACGCGGATTTCGACAAGATCGTGCAGAGCCGGTTCGTGCACTGTGCGTTCTACCGCAACTACGAGGTGGAAGCGGGCACCGGAAACCTGCTGCTCGCCGAGGGGCGGTCGGATTCGCTCGTGCATTTCCAGGGCATCGTCGGCGGTGCGGCGCGCGCGATCGATACGCGGCGCTCGGGCAGCCGCGCCGTGCGGGTCGTGCGCACCGCGAAGTACCTGCACTTCATCGACGATGTCGCCGGCATGTACGTGATGACCACGGTGTACGGCTGCATCGATCGTGACGAGCGGCGCGGCATCTGCATCACCTACGGCGCGGTGCATGCGCGCCACTTCGATGCACGAGCAGTCAACGATCCCGACGCGGTGTACGAGGATATCCGCGACGCCGCCGAGCCCGGTTTCTGCGATCACAGCTTCATAGGTGTGCAGGAAGCGGCGCGATAAATCGTTTATTATCAATAACTTGCGTATTACGCATGATCCCTGCGGTCGAGCAGCTCGACGCTCACGCCGTCCGGCGCATTGATGAAGGCGATGCGCGTGGTCGGATTGAAATCGGTCGGCGGCAGGCTGAACACGACGCCTTTCGCGCGCAGGCCGTCGCAGAACCGGTTGAAATCGCCGCGCACGCGCACGCCGAAATGATCGACGCCCCATTGCAGACCCGGCCGGTCGTTCGCGGACTCCACGGGACGCTCGCCGCGAACGATCACGTAAAAGCCGCCGATCGACACGTAGACCTGCGGCGCGCCTTTGACCATGAGATCTTTTTCGATGGTGCCGCCCAGTTTGTCGACGTACCACGCCGCGGTGGCTTTCGGATCCCGGGCTACGAGGTGGACGTGATCGAACGCAAGGCTGGTTTCGGGCATGGTGATCCTTTCGGTTGCGCGACGGCCACGGCGGCCACGGCGGCACGAAACGCATTTTTACACAGGACCCGGGGAACAAGAAATCCATGAAACTCGCAATACTGGACGACTACATGAACGTCGCGCTCGCGAGCGCGGACTGGAGCGGCGTTCGGCGTCGCGGCGTCGAGATCACCGTGTTCGACAGGGCGTTTCGCTCGGTGGACGACGCGGCAACGAACCTTGCACCGTTCGGGATCGTGAACCTGCTCCGGGAGCGCACGCACTTCACGCGCGCGCTCATCGACCGGCTGCCGAACCTGAAATTCATAGCGATGACCGGCCGGCGCGCGCCGAGTCTCGATCTCGCGGCGGCGACCGCGCGCCGGATACCGGTGAGCAACACGCACGGCGGCGAGGGCGGGGCGTCGACTTCCGAGATGGCGTGGACGCTGCTGCTCGCCGCGGCGCGCGATCTTGCGAACGCCGATCGCGGCGTGCGCGCCGGGCGCTGGCACGAGGGTGTGCGCGTGGGAACGGTGCTCGAAGGACGGCGACTCGGCGTGATCGGCCTCGGGCGGCTCGGCAGCCGCGTCGCGGGTTTCGGCAAGGCCTTCGGCATGGACGTTGTCGCGTGGAGCCAGAATCTCACGCCGGAACGGGCCGCCGAATGCGGCGCGCGCCTCGTGACCCGGCAGGCGCTTTTCGAGACATCGGACTTCATCAGCGTGCACGTCGTGCTCAGCGATCGCACGCGCGGCCTCATCGGCGCGGCGGATTTCGCGCGCATGAAGCCCACGGCGATCTTCGTCAATACGTCGCGCGGACCGATCGTCAACGAAGCGGAACTCGTCGCGGCGCTGCGCGAGCGCCGGTTCGCCCACGCGGCGCTCGACGTGTACGAGCGCGAGCCGCTGCCTGCCGATCATCCGTTGCGGAGCCTGCCGAACGTGACCGTGACGCCGCACCTCGGTTACGTGAACTCCGACATCTTCGGGCATTTCTACGGAGAGTCGGTGAAAAACATCGAGGCGTGGCTGGACGGCAGGCCCGAAAACGTGCTGAATCCCGAAACACTCAACTGAGGAGCCGTGCCATGGCCAAGCTGCGACCCATCGCGATGGTCGTCGAGGAGATGGAGAAGACCGCGCAATTCTACGAGAAATCCTTCGGCATGCGGCGCGTGCGCCAGACCGAAACGGCCGTGGGCCTGTCCGACGGCGTCGTGAGCCTCGTGATCATCCATCCGTCCAACGTCAACATGAAAGGCGACAGCCGCAGGGGGCTGCACCACGTCGGTTTTCTGGTTGAGGACATGGCGGCGGAGTCCGCGCAAGCCGAAGCGAACGGCGCGGTCCCGCACGGCGGCATCATCCACTCGGATGACGGCACGGAATCCGAGCGCAAGTTTCGCGACCCCAACGGGCAGGTGTTCGATCTGACGAGCCCCGAATACGCGCGCGACTACTGGCACATCGCGGTGTAGGCGCCGCGCGCCGGTCACTGCTTGGGCATGTTCGCGTCCTGCGCGACTTTCGCCCACTTCGCGAGATCGGTTTTGATCATGTCGCGGATTTCGGCGGGCGTGCGCATTTCGACCTCGGCACCCTCGGTGGCAAACCGCGCCGCGGTTTCCGGCAGCTTGAGTATCGTCGCGACGTCGGCGTTGAGTTTGTTGAGCACCGCGGCGGGCGTGCCGCCGGCGGCTGCCCAGCCCCACCAGATCGAAGCCTCGTAACTCGGAATTCCCGCCTCGGCGACGGTGGGGAGATCGGGCATGATCCCGAGACGTTTCGCGCCTCCGGTCGCGAGCGCCTTGACCTTCCCGGTGCGCAGGTGCGGACCCACCGTCACGACGGTGCCGACCGCCATGTGCGCGTGGCCCCCCATGACGTCCGTGACCGCCGGCCCGCCGCCCTTGTACAGCGCGATCACCGCATCGATGCCGGCATGACTGCGGAACATCGCCGACACGAAGTGCATGAATCCGCCGGCCGACGCCATCGTGATGTAGTTCGGCTTGGCCTTGCCGAGCGCGACCAGATCCTTGATCGAACCGACCGGCAGCGACGGGCCGACGGTGATCAGCACCGGGGCCCGGCCGAGCGTCGCGGCAAACGCGAAATCCTTGACGGGGTCGTACGGCAGCTTGCGTATCACCGCGGGATTCATCGTGAACGCGGTGGAGGCCATCAACAGCGTGTAGCCGTCGGGCGCCGCGCGCGCGACGAGTTCGCTGCCGATCATGCCCTCGGCGCCGGGTCGATTGTCCACCACGACCTGGCGGCCCCAGCGTTCGCCGAGCTGCCCGCCGATGAGCCGCGCCATGATGTCGTTGCTGCCGCCGGGCGCCTGCGGCACGATGAGCCGGATCGGCCGCACCGGGTAGTTCGCATCCGCCTGCCCGCGCTGCGCGGCAGGCGAAACAGGTGAGACCGCAATCAGCAGAATGGCACCCGCAATTCGTACGATCATGGCAACCTCCCTTTTTCGAGAACCCCAGTATGGTCCCGACAGGCGGTCGCTGACAACGGCCGCCGCGCCGGTCAGAATCCGAGGTCCCGCTGTCTCGCTTCCGCAATGACGCGCGCCGCGTCTTCCTTCAGCATCAGTCGTTCGGACACGAGTTTCGCCACGGCCGCCTCGACCAGGGCGACGTATTTTTCCGGGCTGCCGTAGCGTTCCTGCAGCGACGGTCGCGGATCGCCGCCGCGCTCGGCGGGCGTGCGGGCGAATGGAACGTAGGACCCCTGCAGGTAGCAGAGATCGTCCTCCATGTAGCCCGCGCGACGGTGATTCCACCCCATGTAAGTGCCGAGCGGTACCTGCAGCATGTACGACCGGATGCCGCCCACGTCGTTGCCGTCGGTGTCGACCTTCGGCACGAGCGCGGGGTAATCCGTGCCCGGCAGCGTGCGCGGCGGATGCACGCTGAAATCCTTCATCGCGAGCGCGTTGTACTTGCCGTTGTAGGCGACGCCCGGAATGTTCGGAAAACCGAAGGCCGCCGCGGGCAGCGGGGCGACCAGCGTGCCGTCCGACACGCGCGGAAACCGCGACGCCGGCGGTGCCCGGTTTTCCGTGATCCACGACTGCATCGCGACCAGCAGCGCGCGGATGGTTTCGATGCGCGGATTGACGTTGCTCCAGTACTTGCAGATGCCGTAGCCGGGTTTCGCCGCGGGATTGTGCTGCGTGCTCGAGAAATAATAAAGGCGCACGCTGTCGGGCACCGGCTGGTCCCGCTTGCCGGTGGCATCGACGGACACGAGCGCATTGCGGCCGAGCCATGCTTCGGTGCCCGAATCCATGTGCATGACTTTCGGACAAGCCTGCTGCGTCGCGCAGCGCGCGAGCCAGCCGTCGCGTTTGCCGCTGACAGGGTCTTCGACCGTCGCATAGGTGTGCGGGAACTGGTCGCCGCCGTAGTGGCCGGGCGAGCGGCTCGGCATGCCGAACGGCGCGTTGATGCTCATGAGCCGGGAACCGGAAATGAGCGGCATGACGCCCTCGAAAACCACGCGCCTGCCTTCATCCAGATTGAATCCCTGGTAGACGAAGTCCTTGATGTAGCGCCCGCTTTGCGAGCGGCCGAAGCCGATCGCCCATCGCACCGCGTCGCCCGTCGATCCGCGCGCGAGCGGATTGGCGTCGGAGCGCTCGTGGCGCAGGAACGACACGAGGTCGCGTGTCGATGCAAATCCGATGCCCATGACCACCGGGTCGCGCGCGACGTAGACGAGATCGTAGATGTGGTTCGTGGAAAACCCCGCGGGGAGGCAGACGTCGGTATCGCTCGGCACGACGTTCCTGCCGTCCGGGCATCTGCCGAACGACCACGCGTTTTGCGGTATCGTCTCGCGCGGCGCGGAAGCCCCCGCGCGACGATAGAGCCGGGCTTCCGCGACGCGTTCGATCACCGCCGGATACGGGCGCGTGTTGCTGCCGGAATCGTAGCCCACGCTGATCGAGTAAGCGGGTTTCGTGAACACGAATTCGGCGATGATTTTCTGCGTGATCGGTCTGCCGTCCGGCGCGGTCGCGATCGGATAACGGGCGGTGAGACGGTTGTTGCCGGGCAGCGCGTCACCGGGCCATCCGCTCGACACGATGGTGTAGCCCTGACGGAACAGGAAGCCGTCGCCCGCATCCGCGGCAGCGGACGGATTATTGCCCGGCACGCCGCCGACGTTGAAGACTTCGATCGCGCGCAGGTTGCCCCGATTCACGACGTCGTAGATCAGCGTGCGATTGCCGCGGCTCATGTCGACGGGCTTCAGGATCAGGATGTCGAGGTTGTACTCGACGTTTCCCGCCGCGTTGCGCGGCGCGCGCTCGAGCAGCGCCACGTTGCGGTTCAGCGCGTGATTCGGGTCCAGTTCGCCGAACGCGCGGCCGCGCAGCTTCTCGTACTGCCCCGTCGCGCCGAACGATGCGCCGCCGAACGTCGGCGACTCCACGCTGTCGATTTCGATGCGCGTGATGCGCGCATGCGCCGAGGGCGACGGGATGATGAACCCCAGAACCAGCAGCATCGCGAGGTGAAGACTTTTCCCGTTCATGCGTTTCTCCGGCAGATTCAATTGATCAGCAGCCCGGCGTCTTGCGAGGCGATTCTACCTTCGCGCTCCGGCTAAGGCTGCCCGTCCTTCTTCCGGCCGTCCGGTGATGTTCCGGGCGGCGGTGCGTCATCCGGTTTCCGATGATCGCCGATGACGCCTTTCAGTGGACAAAACGCGAAAGCCGGACATTTCCGGCAGCCGACTGCGAGTGCGACAGGACAGAGGGTCATTGCGCAACTCCTGATTGTTGAATCGGCGTGGCGGACGTTACGTTACCACTTTCCGTCGCGCTTGCATTGGGAGATGACCTCGTAGGCCTTTTCCGCAACGGCATCGTCCATCAGGCACGCGACGGCCTGCGTGAAATCCCGCGGCGCACCGTCGATCAGGAGATCCGTGACCCAGGTGTGAACGACGTTCTTGCGCTTCTCGTCCGGCATCGCGAGCAGCCGTTCCAGCGTCGTGTTGATCCTGGCATCCTTGCACGCGGCCTTCAGCAAATCGACAAAGGCCTCGATGTCGGCGACCGTGCGTGGAACCGGTGCAGCCTCGTGGGAGTCCATGCTCAGCTCCACAGCGCAGGCAAATCGGCAATGCTGCCGATCAATTTCCAGTGTGGCTCGCGCTCAAGCTGATCGCGCTGGTGCGCACCGGAGAGCACGGCGACACTCGCGCGGATGCCGGCGTTATGCGCGGCCTGCAGGTCGGAGACCGTGTCGCCGAGGTTCAGCACGTGATCGACGCTCGTCGTCGCGGTGGATTCCATCGCGCGGTAGATCATGTACGGCGCCGGTCGGCCCTGCGGCACGTCGTCGCCGCACACGATGGCTGCGGCGCGGCTGCGCCAGCCCAGCGCGTTCACGAGGATGTCGGTGATGTCGCGGTCGAAACCCGTGTTCAACACGAGCCGGATGCCGCGCGAGGCGAGCCACGCGAAAGTGTCTTCCGCGCCGGCAATCGGGCGCACGTCGCGCGTGAACACGCGCTGGAGCTCCTGTTTGAACGAGGCGTAGACCTTTTCGACGTGCGCCGGCGTCGTGCGTCCCTGGCGCGATTCGATAAGGCGCTGTATCGCCTCGCGTTTCGAGGCGCCCCGCACGGCGTTGATTTCCTGCGCGGAGGCCTCGATGCCGTGTTCGGCCATCGTTGCCGCGAAGGCTTTCGCGACTTCGCCGCGGTCCTGCACGGCCGTGCCGGCCATGTCGGAAACGACGAGTCGGATATCGCCGATCACGCGGCGCGCAGGCCGCCCGAGCGGCAGTCGTCGATTTTTCGCCGCAGGTACTGGACCGCGTAATCGATCTCGGCTTCGGTGTTGAATCGCCCCACCGTGATGCGCAGCGCGTTCATGCCGTCCTCGCCCAGTGCTTGCAGCACGTGGGAAGGCATGCCCCCGCCCGCCGAACACGCGGACGTCGACGATACCGCGATGTCGGTAAGCGACGCGAGCAGGTCGTCGCAGTTTTCGAGCGACAGCGTCAGATTGAGGTTGTTGGCGATGCGGCGGTCCATGTCGCCGTTCACGCGCAGCTCCGGCAGATCCCGCAGTCCCGCCCACAGGCGGTCGCGCAGTTGCCGCATGCGCGGCACCTCGGCCGGCATTTCCTCGCGCGCGAGGCGAAACGCGGCGCCCATGCCGACGATCTGGTGCGTCGCGAGCGTGCCGGAGCGCAGTCCGCGTTCGTGCCCCCCGCCGTGCATCTGCGATTCGATGCGCGTGCCGGCGCCGCTGCGCACGAACAGCGCGCCGACGCCCTTGGGGCCGTAGGGCTTGTGCGCGGTGAGCGACATCAGATCGACGGGCGATCGCGCGAGGTCGAGTTC
>CAZMBS010000084.1:0-13157 GCA_964564295.1 uncultured Streptomycetaceae bacterium | reverse complement strand
TGTTCCCCGGCATCTGCCTCTTCTGCTGCATCGGCGCCTACTCGCTGAACAACGCGTCCATGGAAGTGTATCTGGCCGCCGCCTTCGGGTTTTTCGGCTATTACGCGTCGAAATGGGGATGCGAAGCGGCCCCGCTGCTGCTCGGATTCGTGCTTGGACCGCTGATGGAAGAGAACCTGCGGCGTGCCATGCTGATTTCGCGCGGCGATCCGTCCGTGTTCTTCACCCGCCCGATTTCCTGCGGCATGTTGATCGTCGCCGGCGCTCTGCTGCTGGTGATCGTGCTGCCGTTCATTCGCAAGAAGCGCTCGGAAGTGCTCACCGAAGGCGACGGGCTCTGACGCTCCGCGAGACGTCAGGTTACGTAAAAAACGCCGCGTACATCGCGGCGTTTTTCTTTTCGCGACGACGTCCGGCTACTCGCCGCCCGAACCGCTGACGCTGATCCCGCCGCACACGAATATCGTCTGCCCGGTGATATAGCCGCTGTCCGGATGCAACAGAAACGCCGCCACGCGGGCGATGTCGTCGGGCGTCCCGACGCGCTTCACCGGAATGCTGTCGATGACTTTCTGCCGCTTCGCGCTGCCGATCGGGTGTCCATTCGTGAACAAATCCGTCGCCACCGGCCCCGGGGCAATGGCGTTCACCGTGATGCCGTCCCCGCCAAGTTCCAGACACAGCGTGCGCGTCATGCCGATCAGCGCGGCCTTTGCCGAGGAATAGGCGATGCGGGCCGTCTTTCCGATGGCGGCGCGCGACGACATGTTGACGATTCGGCCGAATTTTGCCGCGCGCATGCCCGGCGCAAACGCCTGGATCAGCATCATCGCCGCGCGCACGTTGACCGCCATCGCGTAATCCATGTCCTCGGCAGTAGCCTGCTCCAGCGATCCCGGCCGGTTCGCGCCCGCGTTGTTGACGAGGTAGTGGACCGGATGCTCCGCGGCGATTTGCTTCGCCGCGGCAAGCGTCGCGGCAGCGTCGGCAAGATCGACGGCACGAAACCGCAACCGCTCGTGCCGAAGCTGCGGCGCGCGCCGCTGCAACGCCAGCACCGTGCGGCCTTCCGCGAGCAGGCGGCTCGCGATCGCCTCTCCGATTCCCGCGCTGGCGCCCGTAACAACCGCGATGCCTTCCATGATTTTTCTCCCTTTGACGATCGGCGGATTATAGCGAAGCGGCATGCAACTCCTCTGCTACCATAGGACTCCACGGACGCCATGACGACGACGGCATCACTTTTGCGGGACGTTCTCAATCCCGGGCGCGTTGCGGTGGTCGGCGCGTCGGCAGACACCGGGAAATTCGGCGGCCGCGTGATGCGCTTCCTGCTGCAGCACGGGTATCGCGGACAGATCGTGCCCGTGCACCCTTCCGCGAACGATGTACTGGGGCTTCCGGCGTTCCGGCACATCCGGGAGGCTCCGGCGCCCGTCGATGTCGCGCTGATCGCGGTTCCCGCGACTGCCATGGTGGAGACGCTCGACGCCTGCGGTGCGGCGGGCGTGCGCTGCTGCCTGATACTGACCGCCGACTACGCCGAGACCGGATCGGCGGGCGCCCAGAAACAGCACGAACTCGTGCGGATCGCGCGCAGTCACGGCATGCGTCTCATCGGCCCCAACTGCCTCGGTTTCATCAATCCGCGCCTGAAACTCGCGCTGACCTCGTCGGTCGCGCTGGCTGTCGAGCAGATGCCCGCGGGACCCATCGGACTCGTGAGCCAGTCCGGATCGCTGATGGCATCGCTCATTTCGCACGCACAAGACCTCGGTACCGGATTTACGGCGGCGGTCAGCGTAGGCAATCAGGCCGACCTCGAGGTCTGTGACTTCATCGAATATTTCATCGACGATCCGGCGACGCGAGTAATTTGCGCCTACGTGGAGTCCGTGCTCGATGGCGCGCGATTTATCGCGCTGGCCGACCGCGCGCGCGCGGCATGCAAACCCGTCATCGTCATCAACGCCGGACGAACGGACGCCGGTGTGAGCAGCGTGCGGTCGCATACCGCGAGCCTCGCGGGGTCGCATGTGGTGTTCGCCGCGGCCTGTCGCGATCACGCCGTGTGCCTGCTGGACGATCCGGAAAGCCTCATCCAGTGCGCGGCGTTCCTCGCGAGATTTCCCGCGCCGGCCACGGATGGCGTCGCCGCGTTTTCGCCCTCGGGCGGCACGATCGCCGTGGTCGCGGACCGCGTCGCGGCGCACGGATTGACGTTCGCATCGTTGACGCAGGCCACGCGGGCGGCACTGGCGGACTGGTTTCCGCCCTCGCGCCCCGTGAATCCGCTCGACACGGGAGGTCTTGCGCGCGAGAAAAGCATGGACGGCGCCATGGCGGCGTATGCGGCGTATGCATCGGACCCGAACGTTGGATTGATACTCGCCGCTGTTGCGACCACGCCGCAGCTCGACGAAAAAGTGCGGCGCTGGGGCGAGGCAGCGCTGCGGCTCAACAAGCCCACCATCATGCTGCTCACGCCGGGGTCACTCGTCGATGGCGCGCGCGCCGCGCTGCGCAACATGGGCTGCCCCTATGTGAACCGGCTCGATGACGCGTTGCGCATCGCGCGCGCAGTCATCGAGTACGGCCGGTCCTCGCGCATTCCGCCCGACGGGGAAGCGCAGCCGGCCTGGTGCAGGGATGTCGCGGCCGCGGTCGATCCACTTCCGCCCGGACCGCTGCCGGAAATCGAAACGAAAGCGCTGATTCGAACCGCCGGTATTGCGACCACTGCGGACCGCATCGCGACAACCGCCGACGACGCCGTACTCGTTGCAGACGCAGTCGGCTATCCTGTTGTTTTAAAAGGATTTTCTGAAACTCTCGTGCACAAGAGCGATGCCGGCGCCGTCTGCATCGGTTTGCAAAACGGGCCTGCCGTGCACGCGGCTTTTGAACGCATCGCGGCGGCCGTCGCTCAGCACTCGCCTGCGGCACGATTTGAAGGGTGTCTCGTCGCGAATCATGTCGGCGGTGGCATCGAATTCATCATCGGCGCGCGCCAGGACCCGCTGTTCGGCGCAGTCGTAATCGTCGGAGCGGGCGGCGTGCTCGTGGAATTGCTCGACGACATTGCCATCGCGCTCGCGCCGGTTTCGCCCGCGCGCGCCCGCGCGATGGTCGGGGGCTTGCGCGCGGGCAAACTGCTGCGCGGCGTGCGCGGCGCGCCGGCGGCCGACCACGCGGCATTGATCGATGCGATCGTCCGCGTGAGCTGGATCGCCGCGACGCTGGGACCGCGACTCGTGGAACTCGATGTGAACCCGATCGCGGTGCTTCCGGCGGGCCGAGGGGCGATCGCGCTCGATGCGCGCGCGACGCTCGCAGCGCCCGGAGATAGAATCGCGGCTTTTCCCCGGAGCGGATCATGACCGAACCTGTGCTGCAGTACGCGTCGCGCGACGGTGTGGCCGTCATCACGCTGAATCGCCCCGAGAAACGCAACGCGATCAACAACGACATGGCGCTCGCGCTGCATGATGCGTGGCTGCGACTCAACGACAGTGACGACCGTGTCGGCGTCATCACGCATGCCGGGGCGCATTTCACAGGCGGTGCCGACATCAAGGGTCCGCCCGAGGATTTTCCGCGCTGCGTGCCCAACGTCGGCGTCATGCTCGACAAGCCGCTCATCGCTGCCGTGGGCGGCTGGGTGGTTGGCGGCGGCATGGTCATCGTGCAGATGTGCGATCTGTGCGTCGCCGCGAGCGATGCACGCTTCATGTTTCCCGAAGCGAAAGTCGGTTTTACCGGCGCGTTGATCGCGGGGCTCGCGGCGCGCATTCCGCACAAGATCGCCATGGAGGCCATGCTGCTGGGCGATGCGATGAGCGCCGAGCGCATGCATGAAGTCGGCCTCGTCAACAAGCTCACCGCGCCCGGCGACCAGCTCGCCGCCGCCATGGACTACGCGCGGCGCCTCGCCGACAACGCGCCGCTCGTGGTCGGCGTGCTGCGTGAATACGTCGGCCGCGTCATTCCGAAAGGCCCTTCGGAACTCGCCGCCTACGGCCGGCTGTCGATCGGCCGCGTGCGCGCGAGCGACGACGCGAAGGAAGGCATCGCCGGCTTCCGCGAAAAGCGCAAACCGGTTTTCAAGGGCAGATGAGCCGCTGGCGCGATCCGACGTTCGTGCGGCGTGGCGCGATCATCACCGGTGTGATCGTGTCCGGCCTGCTGCTCGATCAGCACGTCGATTACTGGGGCCAGACGCTGGTCAACGCCGGCGTGTGGGGATTGCTGCTCTGGTGGTTGCGCGGTGCGCCTGCTGCGCAACAGCTGACCCTGGGCGTCTGCGTGGTCTATGCGACCGCCGGCGAAATTTTTCTGTCGCTCGTGTGGGGACTCTACGAATACCGCCTCGGCAACATTCCGTTGTTCGTGCCCCCGGGCCACGCGCTGCTGTTCATGCTGGGCACGCTGCTCGCGGCGCGACTGAAGGACTGGATCGTGTGGTTCGTGCCCCTCGCATCGGCGCCGTTCGTGCTGTGGCTCGCAGCCACCGGAGCAGACACTTTCGGCGCCGTGTTGTTCGCGCTGCTTCTGCTGTGCATGGTGTTTTCCAGCGCGCGCAAGCTCTACGCAGTCATGTTCGTGCTCGCGCTCGCCATGGAACTGTACGGCACGCAGCTCGGAAACTGGACGTGGGGGCCGCGCGTGGCGTGGCTCGACCTGACCACCGTCAATCCGCCGATCGCGGCCGGCGCGTTCTACTGCGTGCTCGACATGCTCGTGGTATCGACGGTAGCCGCGATCCGTGCACGGCGCGCCGCATCCGGGCCCGCGGCGGCCGGCGCGACGCCGGCGCCCTGACGACGACGGTCAGGACAGCCGGCCGAGCGTCTTCGCCGGCGGCCAGGCCTTCGGCGACCCGCGATCGTATTGCGGCGCATAACGCGCATCGGCCCCGAGCACGACGGCAGCATGCTGCGGCCAGCGCGGATTGAAAAGCAGCACGCGAGCGAGCGACACGAAATCCGCCTTGCCCGACGCGATGATCTCTTCCGCCTGCTGAGGATCCGTGATCAGTCCGACGGCGCCCGTCGTCATGCCGGTTTCGCGCTTGACGCGTTCCGCGAACGGCACCTGGTAGCCGGGACCGACGGGCACTTTCGCGTCGAGCACCACGCCGCCGCCCGAAACCGTCACGTAGCCGAGTCCGATGTTCTGCAGTTCGCGCACGTAGGCCACGGCGTCGTCCGGCGTCCAGGCGCCGTCGACGTAATCCGACCCCGAGACCTTCGCGCCCATGGGCTTGTGCGCCGGCCACGCGGCGCGTACTGCACGCGCGATTTCCAGCGGGAATCGCATGCGGTTTTCGAGGCTGCCGCCGTACTCGTCGGTGCGCCGGTTCGACAGCGGCGACAGAAACTCGGACAACAGATAACCGTGCGTCGAATGCAGCTCGATGAAATCCAGCCCGATGCGCGCGACGCGATGCGTCGCGGCAACGAAGGCTTCACGCAGGGCGTCCATGTCGGCACGCGTCAACGCGTGCGGCGCCGGCCAGCCGGCCGCAAGCGGCAATGCCGACGGCGCGACGGTCCGCCAGGCGCCCGACCCCGGTTTCAGCGCGCCGCGCCCCTCCCAGGGCCGGTCCGACGACGCCTTGCGTCCCGCATGTGCGAGTTGCACGCCGAGCGCGACCGGCGAGACGCCGCGCACGAACTCGACGACGCGCCGCATCGCGGCTTCGTTGGCGTCGCACCACATTCCGGAACAGTACCGCGTGATGCGGCCCTCCGGCACGACATCGGTCATCTCCATGACGATCATCGATGCGCCGGAGACTGCGAGCGAACCGAGATGCATGATGTGCCAGTCGGTCATCGAACCGTCGACGGCGCTGTACTGGCACATCGGCGCCACCGTCACGCGGTTCGACAGTTGCAGGTTGCCGATCGAAAACGGTGTGAAGAGTCTGCTCGTCATGGGTGGTGAGCTATCCGAAATATCCGATGGCGAGCCACCAGAAATAATTTATTGGAATCAACAGGATAACACTGATCGCGGCCAACGGAACCGCAAGCCGCAGCAGCGCGCGCAGCGTAAGCCCTGCCATCGCCATCCCCACCATGACCGGCGGCGCCTGATAAGGCAGGATCAGCGTCGAGAATCCGACCGCGCTCGTCATCAGCGCCGCCTCGAGCGGCCACCCGGTCGCGGAGACGATGCTTTCCGCGAGCGGCGCGAACAGCGCGGGCTGCGACGGATGCGTGGTGAAGAGGCCCGTCACCGTCGCGAGCAGCGTGAGCGCGAAAAAGTTGGCCGCGTCGCGGCCCGGCTGCAGATCGACGAGACCCAGCATCACGCGACCCACCGCTTCGCCGACGCCGGAATGAAACAGCACCGCGCCGAACCCCAGCACGCCGCCGACGTAAAAAAACGATCCCAGCCGAACGCGGTCCGGAAACGTTGCAACCGGAACGACGCCGACGCGCGGCAGCAACGCGATCACTGCTGCACCCAGGCCTACCCACGCCGCGCGGATGCCGTGCAGAAAATCCGTCACCCAGAGCAGCAACGCCACCACGAGTATCACCGCGAGCCGCTTTTCTTCGGCGGACATCGGCGTGATGGCCCGCGCGCCCGCCGCGGGCCGGGTTTCATCGGGGAACAGCCGGCAGATGAACACGGCGATCAGCAACCCCTTGACGATGCCGACCACCGGAAACTGCACCAGCAGATAGTCGGCGTAATTGAGCGAGATGCCGTACAGCGTTTCGGCCGCGCCGGCGAGCACGAGGTTGGGCGCGTTGGCGGTCAGCACCGCGGTGCCGCACTGGTAACTCGTCATGATCGCAGCAAGGCACACGCCGGTGTGACCGTTGGAGCCGGGCTTCAGGCCCAGGCGCTCGGCCATGGCCATGTAAATCGGCAGCAACAACAGCACGCGCCCGACCGTGGCCGGCATCGCGAACGCCAGCGCGATCGCAATCAGCACGCATGCCACGATCAGGCCGCGGTAGGTCAGCGTGACGCGCGAGAACAGGAACTGCGCGAAACGCTCGCCGAGCCCCGTCGCGCGCACCGCTTCGGCGATCACGAGGCCGCCCAGCACGAGCCACAGCGTGCCCGATTCGAATCCGGAAAACACCACGCTCGCCGGCGCGATGGCGAGCAGCATCGCGAGCAGCAGGAACATCAGCGCGACGATGTGCTCGGGCACCGAGCCAACCGCCCACAGCCCGATCGCGAGCAACAGCACCGCACCCGCATGCATGGTGTTGACCGGCACGCCGGCCGGCGGCGGCGTGAAATACAGCGCCACGGCGGCGACCGCGACGATCGCGGTCAGAACCCGGGGAAGCGTAGGGCCGTGCGGCGCGTTTTGGACGGAGGCCGTCAAGACGCAGCCCCGCCGCTCGCGAATGGCGTGGAGTGATTCATTTCTGGAGGGCAGCCGAGCTCATCATTCCCCAACGGGTCACGGTGCGATGCTCCACGAACTGAAAAATGTAACGTTCGAAGACGATGCCGATAACACCGATCGCGAGTATCGATGTCAGCATTATTTCGGAGTCGAGGAACTCGCGCGCATCGAAGATCGCCCGGCCGAGTCCGGCGGCGGGATTTGCGAGCATCTCTCCACCAATGACCGCGATCCAGGCCCTGCCGTACGCGAGCCGCACCCCGGTGATCACATAAGGCGAGGCGCCCGGCAATACCACGGCGCGAAAGAGTTGATGCTGGCTGGCCCCCATGGAGATCGCTGCGCGCACCCACAGCGGATTTACCGCCCGCACACCGGTCCACGTGTTGTAGACCACGGGAAATGTTGCGGCATAGGTCACGACGAGAAGCGTGGCCGTCTCCCCGATACCGAACCATAGAATGAACAACGGAACCCATGCGAGCGACGGAATCGGCATGAATACGCTGACGAGCGGCAGGAAAAATCGCTCGACGGCCCGGAACCGCCCCATCAGTATTCCCAGCGGAATGCCGATCAGACAGGCAATGGACAGCCCCGCGAGCACCCGGATCAGGGTGGATGCGGCGTTTGCCAGCAGCGACCCGTCCCATAGCGTGTTCCAGACCGTTCCTGCAATCCGCATCAGCGGCGGGGTCAGCGCCTGAGTGAACAATCCGCTGCGCGCGAATACTTCCCACAGGGCAAGCAGCGCCAACAGACCCGCCAGTCCGCGCCAGAACGACCGTGACGGCAGGAAAGGCCTCATGCGGTCAGCATTCCCCAACGCACAACGGTATAGCGCTCCAGGCGCTCGAATACCTGCTTCTCCAGCAGGAGCCCCACGATGCCGATGACCATGATTCCCGATAGCATCACATCGGTATTCAGGAACTGGCGCGCGCCAAATATCATCCAGCCCAGCCCACGCTCGACCGCCATCAGCATCTCGATCACGACCAGAATACGCCACGCCTGCGCAATTCCCAGCCGCATGCCGGTCAATACGTAAGGCAGAGCGGCGGGAAGGATCACTTTCCGGAATATCTGCCGTTCATTCGCGCCCATGACTTCCGCTGCTCGCGTCCACAACGGCTTGACGGCCCGGACGCCCTTCCAGGTGTTGATGATGATCACGAAGCAGGAAGCCACGGCGACCAGCAAGATTGCCGGCAGGTCGCCGAGACCAAACCACAGCACGAATAGCGGCGCGTAGGCGAGGCCCGGGATGGGGTAGGCAAAGCTGACGGCAGGCAGCAGCGTGTCCTCGAAAATCCGGAAGCGTCCCATCAGGACTCCGACAACGACACCGACAATCATGGCGATCAGAAAACCGAGCACGAGGCGCAGCAGCGTGCCGATTGTGTGCTGCCACAGGATGCCATCCATCGCGAGCCTTGCGAGGGTCATGACTATCGTCTCGATGCGCGGAAAGAGCTTTTCCGGAAACAGCCCGACGTACGCGACGGCCTCCCAGATCAGCGCGAGCAGCAGGAAAGGAACGCTCGTAGCGAGCGCGTTGGAGGCAAGATTCTTCATCTCGATCGGATCCGCTTGGGCGCATGGCCCGGGCCGGCATCCCCTAATGCCCGCGATATCGTGCAGTCAGTAGGCCGTGAACCGGCCGCCACACCGAGCATCATGAGGCCGCTCAATGCACGAGCTGAGACATGACTCTTCGCTGCAAGTCCACGAACGGCTCGCTCAGCGGGTCGCGTGGCCTGGGCAGGTCGATCCGGATCATCGACTTCACGGTACCCGGGTGCGGCGCCAGCACGAGTATCTGGTCGGCAAGGTACACGGCCTCGGCGACATTGTGCGTGACGTAGACGATCGTCTTGCCGGTTTCCTGCCAGACCTCCGTAAGCTGGCGCTGCATGTCGTCGCGCGTCATCGCGTCCAGCGCCGCGAACGGCTCGTCCATCAGAAGCACGCCCGGGTTATAGGCCAGCGCGCGCGCGATCGCCACGCGCTGCTGCATGCCTCCCGAGAGTTCGTGGGGATAAGACGCGGCGAACTTCTCGAGCTTGACGAGCCTCAGAAAATTCAAGGCGGTTTCCCGTCTCTCGGCGGCGGAAACACCCCGCAATTCCAGCCCGAACTCGACATTGCGGCACGCCGATCGCCAGGGAAACAGTTGCGCAAAATCCTGAAAGACAACACCACGATTGTGGCCGGTGGTTCCTGCGATCGACTTGCCGTCGAACAGAATCTCGCCCAGCGTGGGCGAGAGGAAGCCCGCGAGCATGTTCAATATGGTTGTTTTGCCGCAGCCCGAGGGTCCAAGCACGCACAGGAACTCGCCCGGCGCCACCCCGAAGCTCACATCCTGCACCGCGAGCAGCCGGCCGGCGGCCGTACCGTACTCGAAAGTTATGTTGCGGACTTCGATCGACTGCGCCACCGATCTCGCCTTACCAGGAGGTGAAAATTTTCCGACCACGGACCGGAAGCCCTGACAACCGGGCCCAATCCCCGTCCCACGACACTACCCGGCAAGGAAATCCAGAAGGACCCGGTTGAAGAGATCGGGCTTCTCCATATGCGTGCCATGCGCGGAATCCGGGATGACGCACAGCCGCGAACCGGGGATACCTTCCCACAACACGATCGAATCCGATACCCGCGTGGATCTGTCCTTGTCGCCGACCATCATGAGCGTCGGCATGCGGATCTCGCTCAGCCGCGATACGTTGTTCCATTTCTGCATCGCGCGCATCACGGTGATGCATGATGGCGCATAGGCGCCCCGGCATGCCTCCCGGCAGGCGTCATGGTACGGATGCGCCCGTCCATCCACGAACCAGGTCGCCACCGTCTTGTCTGCCGTGGGCTCCACACCTTCCCGCTCGATGCGCTTTATCGATTCCTCCCACGACTCGAATCGATGCGGCAGATCGCCTACTGCCGCCGAACCGTACAGCACGAGATTCTCCACCCGCGCAGGGAAGGTCATCGCGACTTCCTGCGCGATCATCCCTCCCATCGAGAAACCCAGCAGCGAAAACTTCGTTACGCCGAGCGTGTCCAGTTGCTCGACGACGGTCCGTGCGTAGCCGTTCAGAGAATCCGGAGCCGGCACCTTGGCGCTGCCGGCGAAACCCGGAAGATCCACCGCGATGACGTCGTGTGCGTGGCAGAGACCTGTCGCAAGCGGAGCCCAGTACGCCGTACCGCCCAGAAACCCGTGCAACAATACGAGCGCCCGTCCCTTGCCATGTCGCGAGTAGTTCAGCATATCCGATGGCGCCGATCTATTTTCCGCCGCGCGCCCTGGGCAGAAAATCCCGCAACAGAATCACCATCGGGTCCGGGACTTCGGCAATGCGCTTTGCACTTCGCAGTCCGCCCGCTTCCTTGCGGATGTAATCGGGCAGTTCCGGAATGAAATCAGGGGTCACGACCAGCCGCCCCAGCACCCGGCGCACGAGGGCCTCGGACATGTCGTAGCCAGACTCCTTGTAGACTGCGCGCATGACCGCGATGGCCTCGTCGAGCGACTTGCCGAACGTTTCGACCGCGCGCAGCCACCCCCTCAGGAAGGCAAGGCAGGAATCCGGATGCTTTTCGGCGAACGGCCGGTTGACCGCCAGCATGTTGGGAATCAGATCGTACTTGTAGTAATCGGTCAGCATGACCGCAAGCTTGCGGTCCTCGGCAATGGAGCAGAACGGCTCCAGGTTCAACATTGCATCGACGGACCCGGCGGCGAGAGCGGACACCTGATCGTCAAACTTGGTGTTGATGATCTGGTAGTCCTTCTCCGACAAACCGGCTTCCGGACCGATCTGTTTCTTGAAAACACCGTCCAGCGTGGATCCCACCTGAGACCCGATTTTCTTTCCCTTCAGGTCGGCAATCGACTTGATACCGGAGCCCGCGCGCGCCATGACCATGGCGGTTCGGCCGGCATAGCAGACCGTCGCAAGCGCCCCGATTTCCCCCCGTGACGCACCAACCAGAAAGGGCGTCATTCCGACGGTCCCGATATCGACCGCGCCCGCAACCATGGCGTTACGCGCATCAACGCCCGACGAAAACTTCTTATCTTCGACGATGAGCCCTTCGGATTTGAAGAATCCCTTCTTGAGCGCGATTACGGCCGGGGCACCCCACAAGTGGTACTGGTAACCGAGCCGTACGGGCTGCAAAGCAGCCCGCGCGGGGCGTGGCAGCAACGCCAGCAGGCTTCCGGCGGTGGACGCCGCAATCGACAGCGCACCACCCATCTTTAGAATTCGACGACGAGACTCGCTGGATTTCGCCACAAGTTTCTCCTCTGATCTATTTTCTAAATTGACGATCTCTACCGCTGACGCATTCGGCGTTCGAAGTATAGCACCGCGTATTTGCCACGCCGCCCGCGATCACCGGCGCTGACGCGCGAGCCACGGCAAGCGTGCGCTCACGCGACACGGCCGGAAACCGATCACTTGAATTTCGCCGCGAGCGCGTCCGCGCCGCGCGCGAGCAGCGCGGTATCCGCGCCCACCGCAACGAACACGTATCCCATGTCGAAGCAGCGCTTGCCGTCCGCCTCGCCGACGAGGATGCCCGGCGCCTTGCCGGCCTTGCGGATGCGCTTGGCGGCTTCTTCCATGACCTTCCAGACTTCCGGGTGCTGCCAGTTGCCGAGATACCCCATGTCGGCCGCGAGATCGTTGGGGCCGATGAAAACGCCGTCGACGCCCTCCACCGCGGCGATGGCCTCGATCTGCGACATCGCCGCGCGCGTCTCGACCTGAACGAGCACGCACAGCTCATCGTGCACGCGCTTCACGTAATCCTTGTAACGGCCGTAGCCCGTCGCGCGCGACATGCCCGACACGCCGCGCACGCCGGCCGGCGGGTAGCGCGTGTACCGCACGGCATTTTTCGCCTCATCCGCATTCTGCACGTAGGGCAGCAACAGCGTCTGCGCGCCGACGTCGAGAAACCGCTTGATGAGCACCATGTCGTTCCACGCCGGCCGCACGATCGGCGTCGCCGTTCCGCCGACGAGCGCCATCAGCTGCGTATGCACCATCGGCAGCTCGTTCGGCGAATGTTCGGTGTCGAGCAGTATCCAGTCGAAACCGGAATGCGCGACGGCCTCCGACGCGATGTAGTTGCACAGGCTCGACCACAGCCCGACCTGCGGTTTCATTTCCCGAATGGCTTGCTTGAACTTGTTGACCGGTGTTTCCATTTGCTCCCCTGTTGGGTCTGTGAAATTTCAGTGGTGGGTGTCCGGATCCGGCGTCGCCGCGCCGTGATGCAGAAAATCGAAATCGCAGCCCTGGTGCGCCTGCGTGATGTGCCGCGAGAATACCGCGCCGTAGCCGCGGGTGTAATGCGGCGGGCGCGGCTGCCAGGCCGCCTTGCGTATCGCGAGTTCCGCGGCGCTCACCTTGAGCTCCAGTTTGCGCGCCGCGACGTCGAGCTCGATCAGGTCGCCGTCGCGCACCAACGCGAGCGGGCCGCCGACGCTCGCTTCGGGCGACACATGCAGCACGCAGGTGCCGTACGAGGTGCCGCTCATGCGCGCGTCCGAGATCCGCACCATGTCGCGCACGCCCTTCTTCAGCAGCTTCTGCGGAATCGGCAGCTGGCCCCATTCCGGCATCCCGGGCGCGCCGATGGGGCCGGCGTTCTGCATGACCAGAACGGAATTCTCGTCCACGTTCAACGTTTCGGAATCGATGCGCGCGCGCAAATCCTCGAAATCCGTGAACACGACCGCAGGTCCCGTGTGCTT
>CAZMBS010000083.1:0-13230 GCA_964564295.1 uncultured Streptomycetaceae bacterium | reverse complement strand
TGCAGCGAAGACGTCATGTCGTAGGCCACGCCGTCCGCGAACGCGAGGCGGTCTTCCGCGTAGTTCTGCGGCAGATTCACGCCAAGCGCGCGGCCGACCGCGACCGTCTCCCGCATGAGCTCGAACAGAAATGCCCGGGCGCGCGGATGTTCGCGCACCGCGCCGATCGGCACGCGCATGGTCGCGGTCGCGCCGGAAAGTCCGACGAGAAACGTGTACTTCTCCCACAGCGTGCGCCGGATGTCGTCGGACCGTTCCGCCTGGATGCCGGCCTCGAGCAGCGCCGCGAGCAGCGCCTGCGTGCGTGCCGAATGCCGTCCGTCGTACTCGCCGAACACGAGCCGCTGCAGCGTTCCGGTCTGACGAATCACACCGGGTCGCGCGATATGCGTGCCGACGTATCCCACACCACCGATGACCGCGGCGTCGCCGAACTCGCGCTTCAGGAAATCGTCCTTGATCACGCCGTTCTGCAGCGACAGCACCGCCGTTTGCGGTCCGATCAGCGGCCGCATGAGCTTCGCGGTCCCCTCGAGATCCCACAACTTCACCGCGACGAGCACGAGGTCGGCCGTGCCAATCGTCGCCGGATCGTCGGTCGCCGCCACTTTCGCGACGTGGATGTTGCCCTGCGCCTCGTTCTCGATCGTGAGACCGTCGCGTTGCATCGCCGCGAGGTGCGCGCCGCGCGCGACGAATCGCACGTCGCAACCGGCGTGCGCTAGCCGCCCGCCATAAAATCCGCCGACGCCGCCCGAGCCCATCACCGCGATTTTCATGCCGCCTTCCCTCCGGGCGCCGCGTCGCCGCACAGCACTTCCGCCACGTGCAGCACGCGCGTGTCGCGGTCGCCGCGACGCCGCAGTCTTCCTTCGATGTGCAGCATGCAGCCCAGATCGCCGAGCACCACCGCTTCCGCGCCGCATGCGGCAATGTTGCCGCACTTGCGATCCGCGATATGCGTGGAAATGTCCCCGAACTTTACCGCGAACGCGCCGCCGAATCCGCAGCATTGCTCGGCTTCGTCCATCTCTTTCAGCTTGAGCCCCTGTACCTTCGCGAGCAGCGCGCGCGGCTGCGCCTTGACGCCCAGCTCGCGCAGTCCCGAACAGGAATCGTGGTAAGTTATTGTTTTTATGGATGTTTTAACCACCCCATCCCACTTCGCGACCGTCGCGAGGAAGTCCGTGAGTTCGTAGCTGCGCGCGGCGAGCGCCGTCGCACGCTCGAACATCGGTGCATCGCCTTCGAACAGCGACGGGTAATGCACGCGCAACATGCCGGCGCAGGAACCGGACGGCGCGACGACATAGTCGCACCGATCGAACTCGCCGATGACTTTGTGCGCGAGCGCTTGCGCGGTCGCGCGATCGCCAGCGTTGTATCCGGGCTGCCCGCAGCACGTTTGCGTTGCCGGAACAACGACCTCACAGCCCGCGGCTTCGAGCAACTCCAGCGCCGCGAATCCGATGCGCGGACGCATCAGGTCGACGAGACAAGTGACGAAAAGGCCGACTTTCATGGTGCCAGGCTCGAGAGGCGCGATCGCCGATTATCCGTGATACCCGGTCCCGCGCAAAGAACAAGTCGGGGCGCGGCGTCCTACGCGCCGAGATAGGCCCGCTTCACGTGCGGATCGTGGAGCAGCGCCTGTCCGGTGCCCGTGAGCGTCACGCGTCCCTGCTCCATCACGTAGCAGCGGTCCGACAGTTCGAGCGCAGCGAGCGCGTTTTGCTCCACCATGACCACCGTCGCGCCCTCGGCGCGGATCTGCCGTATGACCTCGAAAGTGCGCTCGACGATATTGGGCGCGAGGCCGAGCGAGGGCTCGTCGAACATCACGAGCCGCGGCCGCGACATCAGCGCGCGGGAAATGGCGAGCATCTGCTGCTCGCCGCCGGAGAGCGTGCCCGCGGCCTGCTCGCGGCGCTCGTGCAGGATCGGAAAACGCCCGTAGACCCGCTGCATGTCCGCCGCAATGCCGGCCTGATCGCGCCGGAGATAACTGCCGAGTTCGAGGTTTTCACGCACCGTCATATGCGGAAATATCCGCCGCCCTTCGGGGCAATGCGCGATCCCGAGTTCGAGCACGCGCCGCGCCGATGCGCGCGTGATGTCCTCGCCTTCGAAAACGATGCGCCCGGCGCTGGGCGGCAATACGCCGGATATGGCTTTCAGCGTGGTCGTCTTGCCCGCGCCGTTAGCGCCGATGAGACTCACCAGTTCCCCGCGATTCACCTCGAGCGTGAGGCCGCGCACCGCCGCGACCTTGCCGTAGCCGCATTCGAGGTTCTCCACCCTAAGCATCGGCATGCTCCCGGGCGCCGTCCGACTGCGCGCGTTCGTTCAACGCTCGCGCATGGCGCTCACCCAGATACGCGCGAATCACGGCGGGATCGTGCTGGATTTCAGCGGGCGTACCGGTCGCGATGACGCGGCCCTGCGCGAGGCAGACGATGCGGTCGGATACGCCCATCACCATTTTCATGTCATGCTCGACCAGCAGCACCGTGATGCCGAGTGCGCGGATCTCGGCAAGTTTCTTCATGAAGCTCGCGGTCTCCGCGGGGTTCATGCCCGACACCGGCTCGTCGAGCAGCAGGAGTTTCGGCTTCGCGGCGAGCGCAACCGCGACTTCCAGCAGGCGTTGCTCGCCGTAGGGCAATGCGTTGCCGAGTTCGCCCCTTCGCGCGTCCAGGCCCACGAAGGCGAGAATGTCGCGCGCCTGCGTCTCCAGCCGCCGCTCCTCGCGCGCCACCGACGGCAGACCGAGCAGTGTCGCGAACAGCGTCTGCGCCGATTGCAGGTGCAGTCCGATCAGCACATTGTCGAGGGCAGTAAGGCCGTTGAATACGCTGGTTTTCTGGAACGTGCGCACGAGCCCGAGTTCCGCGATGCGGTGCGGCTTGAGGCCGTTCAGCCGCGTGCCGGCGAACACAACCTCACCGCCGTCGGGGCCGAGATAGCCCGTGATCGCGTTGAACGCCGAGGTCTTGCCGGCGCCGTTCGGTCCGATCAACGAAACCACCTCGCCTTCGGCGACCTCGAGACTCAGATCCTCGATCGCCGTGAGCCCGCCGAAGCGCACCGACAGGCGATTCACCCTGAGCAACGCACTCATCCCGCCACGCGCGCGATGCGCCGCTCGCGCCACTGCTTCACCGCCGGCACGATGCCCTGCGGCAGATAGTAGACCACCAGCACCATCAACACGCCGTACACGATCCACTGCACTTCGGGCCTGATCGCGGCGGCCCGCAGCGCCTCCGGCAGCAGTCCGAATATCAGCCCGCCGATCACGGGGCCGGCCAGCGTGCCCTTTCCACCGGTGACCACCATGATCACCATCGTGACCGTATACACGAACAGAAACACGTCCGGGTCCACGATCCGCACGTAATGCGCGTACAGCGCGCCGGCGACGCCGGCCATCGCCGCGGAGACCACCGCGGCAAGCGTGAGGTAGCGCGTGACGTCGACACCCACCGATGTGGCAAGCGGTTCGTTTTCGCGCAGCGCGACCATCGCCCGCCCGGCGCGCGACAGCACGATGCGGCGCACGAGGACGAAACTCGCGAGCGCAACCGCGAGCACGAGCCAGTAGTTGGCGGGCTTTTTCCAGAACGTGAATTCACCGGCGCCCGGCAGCCACAGCGTGAGCGGCGGAATGTTGTTGAGCGCCATCGGGCCCTGCGTGAGTTCGACCCAGTTCAGCGCGACGAGCCGCACCACCTCGGCGAAGCTGATGGACACGATGACGAAATACGCGCCGCGCACCTTGAACGAAAGTCGCCCGATGACCCAGCCGAACGCGCCCGCGACCAGCATCGCCACGAGTATCGCCAGCCACACGGGCTGCGGCGCGAGCAACACCGCCCAGCCGGGCAAAAGGTGCACCTGGAACCCGAGCGAAACAAGCGCGCTCGCGTACGCGCCGATGCCGAAAAACGCCACGTGACCCAGCGACAGCTGTCCGGCGTAGCCGAGCAGCAGGTTCAGGCTGATCGCCGCGATGATGAATATGCCGGTGATGATGAGCACGTGCAGCACGTAGGCGTTGCTCATCCAGTACGGCAGCGCGGCCAGCACGGCAATCCCGCTCCAGGTCGCGACCGCCTTCATCCGATGCGCTCCTTCTGCGCGTAGAGGCCCGTGGGTTTGAACAGCAGGATCAGGATGATGAGCAGGAAGCCCATCGCGTCACGGTACCCGGACGACAGGTATCCGGCGCCCAGTTCTTCCGCGAACGCGAGTATGAATCCGCCGACAGTGGCGCCGGGTATGCTGCCCAGTCCGCCGAGGATCACGATCGCAAAAGCCTTCGCCGCCGCCAGATCGCCCATCGACGGCACGACGACGAACACCGGCCCGAGCAGCGCGCCCGCCGCGGCGGCAAGACCCGAGCCCAGCGCGAACGTGGCCGTGTGAATCGTGCCCACCTGGATGCCCATCAGCGCGGCGGTATCGCGGTCCTGGAACGTCGCCCGCATGGCCATGCCGAGCCGGGTGCGGTTGATCAGCGCGTAGGTCGCCACGATCAGCGCGAGCGCGACGGCGAGCACGAAGATGCGCAGCCACGATACCGACACCGGCCCCAGCACCAGCGGCGCCGCCGGAAACGGGTTGTGGATCGACTGCGCGATGCCGGTCCACGCGAGCTGTTCGGCGTTCTGCATCGCGATCCACGCCCCGATCATCACCAGCATCGTGGTGTCGATGTCGGCGCTGCGCAAGCGCCGCAGCAGCAGGAATTCCATGATCGCGCCGAGCAGCACGCCGAGCACCACCGCCATCACGAGCGCGACGAAGAAGTTCGCGCCGGTGATCATGACGAGCCCGTACATCATGTACGCGCCGAACGCGTAGAGTTCGCCGTGCGTGAAATTGACCACGCGCATGATCCCGAAGATCAGCGTGAGGCCGATGCCGAGCAGCGCATAGGTGCCGCCGAGCACCAGTGCGTTCAGGGCGTGCTGGAGAAACTGGTCCAAGTCGGGGAGTCTGGCGCGGCGCCGCCGTCTTCCGGAGAAACGCGGCGGCGCGCGCGGTTCAGGCGCCGGTCGTCATTCGTTCCGCGGTCAGTTGCGCACGACTTTCCCCCCGTCGATCCGCACAAGGTACACGCTCGGAACGCTCTGTGCGCTCTCCTTGCCGGCGGGGCCCTGCCTGATGAAGGCGATGTCGCCGTTGATGCCGCGCACCTTGACGCCCCACAGCGCCTTCTGGATCGATTTCGGGTCCGCCCGGCCGGCAACCCGGATCGCCTCGACGATCGTGTAAATGCCGTCCCAGCCGCGGAAGCCCTCGGTGAGGCCGCCGACGTGGTGTTTGCGCGCATTCCACTCGGCGACGAATTTCTTCGCGATGTCCGGGTTCTTTACCGCATCGGGAAACCACGGCGTGAAGAACACGAGGTGCCGCGACCCGTTGGCGGCGTCTCCCGCCTGCGCGATCAGTTGATCCGGAGAATTCGACCCGCCCGTGGTGATGATGCGCGTCTTGAGCTGCAGATCCTTCGCCTGCCGCAGGATCAGCGTGATCTGCTCGACCGCCGTCGTCACGAACAGCGTGTCGCCGCCGGATGCCTTGATCTTCGCGAGCTGCGCCGTGAAATCGGTTGCCTTGGGATCCATGGTTTCCATGACGCCGATCTGCACGCCGGCAGCCTTCAGCATCTCGGAAAACTCCTTCGACGCGCCCAGTCCGAAGTCGTTGTTGGTCGCCAGAAAATCGGCTTTCTTGATGCCCAGCGATTTCGCCATCGGCGCGAATGCCCGCGCCTCCATTTCGGAGGTCGGGCTGATGCGGAAAATCCACGGATTGCCGGCGGTCGTGATCTTGCCGGACGAGGATGTCTCCACGAGCATCGGCACGCCGTACTCCATGAGCTTCGGCATCACGGCGAGCGTCAGCGTCGAACTCCAGGCGCCCATCATCACCGGCACCTTGTCGCTGTTGATGAGTTTCTCGGCGGTGGCCACGGCCTCGGTCGGATTCGATTTGTTGTCCTCGACGACCAGCTGGATCTTGCGCCCGAGCACGCCGCCGGCCGCGTTGATCGCGTCTTCCGCCATCTTCGCGCCTTGCGCGACGTAGTTGCCCGACGCCGCAAACGCGCCGGTCAGCGGCTGCGTGACGCCGATCTTGATCGTGTCCTGCGCTACCGCGCCGCTCGCGACAAGCGCGCAGCCCGCCAGCAGGGAAAACATGCGCATCATAAAATCCTCCTGTGGATAAAGTTTGAATTCATAATCGATTCATGCACCCCGGCGCCGCGTTCACAGGCATTCCGGCCTGCCGCCAGCCGTCACACGCTCACCGGTACAGTCCCTGTTTCTCGAGCCAGTCCTGGATCACGCCCGCGACCTGGTCGCTGTTGCGGTCCATCATGATCATGTGCGAATTGCCCCGGATGCCGATCTTCGGCAGATCGATGACATCGTAGCGTGCGCCGTGCTTTCCCGCTTCGACGAGGAATCCCACGCCGTTCGCGCGGATTTTCGGCCAGCGCGCGTCCTGATCGATGTAGTCGCCGTACACCGCCAGCATGGGCACGTTCCTGAGCCGATCGACGCGCTTTCGATCGCCGACGCCCGCCGGCTCGACGAGCACGAGGGCCTTCACCTTGTCGGGCCGCGCCTGCGCAACCCGGAAGCCGAACTGGCCCGACTGCGAATGCACGAGCACCACGCACGGGCACACCTTGTCCACCAGTTCGGTATACGCCGCGATGATCGCGTCGTCGGTCGTGGTCCAGCGCGGCACGCCCTGCCGGGTGAAGTTGTCGTAGCCCTCCTTCGGGAACTGGCTGCCCGGCAGCAGCTTCATTTTTTCAAGGTCCTTGTTGTAGGAGCCGGGACCCGCGCCGATTCGGAACCGCTCGAAAGGATTCTCCTTGGTCAGGAAGATCGGCTCGCCCTTGAAAACGTCGGGATACATCGCCCACCCCGAACGACCCCGTTCCACGGCATCCGAGTTGTAGACCGCCCAACCGCGCTTCAGAAAATAATTGAGCCAGCCCTCGCGCCCGTCCGGGGTCGTTTCGTAGGTGACGCCGGTCAGTCCGCCGCCGTGCCACATGAGCAGCGGCAGCGCGCCGCGCGGCGCGGCGGGAACGAAGTACTGCACGTACATCTGCTCGACCTGATAGACGCCGTTCGGGTCGACCTTCGCGGGCACGCCGCCCGGCGTAAACACGACCTCGCGCACCGGCTTGCCGGAAATCGCGACCTCGCGCCCGCCGATGTGAAACGAACCCATGCGTTCGAGCTGAATCGGCGCCTGCGCGCACGCGCCAAGCGCCGCCGCACAGAGCAGAATCAGTATTGTTTTCATCTTTGCCCCCGTTTCAGCGTAATCTACTCGACCTTGACCTTCGCGTCGCGCACGACTTTGCCCCACTTCTGGGCCTCGCTCCGCGTATGCGCGAGAAACTCCTCCGGGGTGCTGCCGACCGGCTCGATGCCGTCCCGCAGCAGCCGGTCGCGTATTTCCGGCACCTTGAGCACGCGGGCCACTTCGCTGTGCAGCCGGTCGATGACGGGCTTCGGCGTGCCGCCGGGCGCGCACACACCGGACCAGGAAATGGCCTCGAACCCGGGCAAACCCTGTTCCGCGACGGTAGGAATGTCCTTCAGCGTCGAGAACCGCCGGCCGCTCGTGATGCCGAGCACCCGCAGCTTGCCCGCCTGCACGTGCGGCATCGACGACACGGGCTGATCGAACATCAGCACGACCTGGCCTGCGAGCAGGTCGGCCATCGCGTTGCCGGTGCCCTTGTAGGGGACGTGCACGAGATCGAGTTTCGCCTCGTTCTTCAGATACTCGGCGGAGAGATGCGAAGCGGTTCCGACGCCCGACGACGCAAAATTGATCTGTCCCGGACGCGCCTTCGCAAGCGCGATGAATTCCTTGACGTTTCTTGCCGGCAGCGACGGGTGCAGCACGATGATGTACGGCAGCGAACCGGTCTGGGTCACCGGCGCAAGATCCTTCTCGTGGTTATAGCCGAGCTTGGAGTACAGAAACGGCATGATCGCGAACACGCCCGTCGTGCACGCGAATATCGTGTGCCCGTCCGGCGGAGCCTTGGCGGTGAGTTCCGCCGCGATCGCGCTGCCGGCACCGGGACGATTGTCGACGATCACCTGCTGGCCGACGTTTTTTCCCATCTCCTGCGCAATGAGCCGGGCGACGATATCGGTGGAGCCTCCGGGCGCGAAGCCGACCAGAAAGCGGATCGTCTTGCCCGGAAAAGGCTGCGCCGCGGCGCTGCATGCGGCACCCGCCGCGACCAGGAACAACCATGCGAAACGGTTATTGCAGGGCATACCGAACCCTCCTTGTTGATCCACGTTCGCGCCGGCGCCGAATTCGCGAACGGAACTGCCGGCACCCGCTCCCGCAGCAGGCCTATCGGGATTCCAGCACCGCCGCGAAATGCTGAAGCGCGCCTTCGGCGAACGCGTACATGTTTTCGACGCGGCCGGCTTCGCCGGTGCGCAACGTCTTCGCGGCCTCGCGCGCTCCCGCCACTGCGAAACACGAATGCCCCGCGGGATCGCCGTAGCGGTTGCCGGTCGGGCCGGCCGCGCCGGTTTCGGCCAGCCCCCAGGTCGCGCCGTAGCGTTCGCGGATGATGCGCGCGACGAACAGCGCGTAGGCCTCGCTTGCGGCGCGCATGCCCGCCGGCAGTCCGTCCGGCGGGTTCTGGATCGCGAGCAGCGCCGGGCGCGAGTACGTCACGGCGCCGCCGACGACGTAGCGCGATGCCCCGGGCAACGCGAGCAGCGCAGCCGTGACGAGACCGCCCGACGACGATTCGATCACGGCAACGGTTTCCTTGCGCGCGATCAGCAGTTGCGCGACGCGTTCCGCATGGGGCAGGAGTTCACGCACGAGGTTCTCCCGTCAGTGCAACAAAAACAACATACTACAATACTTGCCGGTCATGCCGCCGCCATGAACTGCAGCTGCGCGAGGTGCGCGTAAAGTCCGTCGCCGCGCATGAGTTCGTCGTGCGTGCCCACCGCATGAATGCGACCGTGATCGAGCACGATGATGCGGTCGGCATTGCGCACGGTCGCGAGCCGATGCGCGATGACCAGCGTCGTGCGGCCGGCCGCAAGCCGCTCCAGCGCCGCGGCGACCTGGCGCTCGCTCCCGGCATCGAGCGCGCTCGTTGCTTCGTCGAGCAGCAGAATCGGCCGGTCGGCTAGCAGGGCGCGCGCAATCGACAGGCGCTGGCGTTGCCCGCCGGAAAGTTTGACGCCGCGCTCGCCGAGATCGGTGTCAAAGCCCTGCGGCAGGCGCTCGATGAATTCCAGCGCGTGCGCCGCGGCACAGGCGGCGCGCACCTGCGCCACGCCTGCATCCGGCCGTCCGAAGCGCACGTTTTCGGTCACGCTCGTCGCGAAGATCACCGGGTCCTGCGGCACCAGCGCCACCGATCGCCGCAATGCGTGCGCATCGCAGTGCCGCAGATCGATGCCGTCGACGAGGATGCGGCCCGCCGACGGATCGTAGAACCGGAGTATCAGCGCAAACACGGTGGACTTGCCCGCGCCCGAGGGACCGACCAGGGCCACGCGCTCCCCGGGTTCCACGCAGAACGACACCGGTCCGAGCGCCGTCGCCTCGGGCCGGGTCGGGTATCGAAACACGACTTCGTCCAGGCGGATCGCGCCGCGGATGCGCGCAGGCAGCGGGACAGCGGGGGATGCCACCGGCAGCGCGGGCGACGTATCGAGCAGTTCCATCAACCGCTCGGTCGCGCCCGCGGCGCGCTGGATCTCGCCCCAGACTTCGGAGACCGCCCCGGCGCCGCCCGCGACTATCGCCGCATAAAACACGAACGCGGAGAGTTCGCCCGCCGTCAGCGTTCCGGCGATCACGTCGTGACCGCCGATCCACAGGATCACGCCCACCGCGCAGAACCCGATCAGCATCACGAGCGAGATCAACCACGCCTTGACGCCCACCCGGTTGACCCCGGCCGCGTAGGCCGCCTCGGTCGCGGCGTCGAAGCGGGCGCGCGTGGTCTGCTCGTGACCGTAGGCCTGCACCGTGCGGATTTCGTGCAGCGACTCGTCGATGTGGGCCGACACATCCGCCACGCGATCCTGATTCACGCGCGACAGGCGTCGCACGTGGCGCCCCATCAGCAGAATCGGCACCAGCGTTGCCGGCACGCCCAGCACGATGAGCGCCGCGAGCTTGGGACTCGTGGCAATCAGCATCACGAGCGCACCGAGCATCATGAGGCCGTTGCGCAGCAGCATGGAGAACCCGAAACCCACCACCTGGCGCAACTGCTCGCTGTCGTTGGTGAGCCGCGACACGATCTCTCCGGTGCGCGCACCGTCGAAGAACGCCGGCGAGAGCGCGAGCACGTGCCGGTACACCGCGATCCGCAGATCGGCGATCACGCGCTCGCCGGTGGTCATCATGAAGTAGAAGCGCGCCCACGTCGCGCACGCGAGCAGCGTCGAAATGCCGATGACCGCCGCGAGCGCGGCATCGAGCAGCCGCGGGTCGCCGCTGCCGAACCCCGCGTCGATCACGTGCCGCAGGCCCTGCCCGAGCGCAAGCACGCAGCATGCGGCCGTCACCAGCGCGGCGAGCGCGCCCGCGATCCGCCATCGGTACGGCAACAGGAATCCGACGAGTCGCGCGAGTTGCGCGAGATCACCCTTCGGCGGCGCGTTGTAGGATCCGGGAGGCGGCACGCCGTCCGTCGTGAATCGCTACTTGCCGCCGGAAACGCCGAGATCCACCAGCATTTTCTTCAGCAGTTCGAACTCGGAATCGAGATGCCTGCGCGCCTCGGCACTGGGCCGGAAGTCGTTCGCCCAGCTGTTTTTCTCGAGGTCTTTCTTCCAGTCGTCTTCCTGCACGACCCGCGCGAACGCCTGATCCCAGAACGCCACCTGGGCGGGCGTGAGCCCCTTCGCGCCGACCGTGCCGCGCCAGCTGTAATAGAGCCCGTCGATGCCCTGCTCGCGCAGCGTCGGCACGGCCGCGAGATCGCCCGACTGCCGCTCGGGAGCGCTGACGCCGATGATGCGCATTTTCCCGCTCAGATGATGCGGCAGCGCGGTGCCCGGCGTGCCCACGAGCAAGTCGACGTGCCCGCCCATCACGGCCGTCGCGCCCTGGCTGCCGGAGTTGAATACCACGATCTTGAGTGCCTTGGGATCGACGCCCGCAGCGCGCGCGAGCATGCCGATCAGCACGTGGTTCTGGTTGCCGCGCGCGGCGGAAAACGAAAACGTCACGGACTGCGGATCCTGCTTCAATCGCGCGATGAGATCGCGCGCGGAGGCGAGCGGGGAGTCGCCGCGCACGCTGACCACGATGTACTCGCGCAGCAGGATGTTGATCGGCGTGAAATCGCGGTACGACAGCTTGCTGGTGCCGAGGATCTCGTTCGTCAACAGGCCGACCGACAGCGTTGCGAGATTGTGCGCGTCGCCCGGCGTCTGCGCGATATGGGTCCACGCAATGACGCCGCCGCCGCCGGCACGGTTGCTGACGGTGACGCTCGGGACGCCCGGCACCGTCTGCAGAAATCGCTGGATGAACCGGGCCTGCCGGTCCGCGGCGCCGCCGGCCGCGGCCGATACGCTGAAGTCGACGTTTTTCTGGGGTTTCCAGTCCTGCGCGAACACGCCTGCCGCCGCCAGCAACCACGCCGCCGCCATGCTGCGGCAAACCAGTCTTGCGATGAACTGCATCGTGTTACCTCTCCGGATATCTCGTTGGATTCAACCGCGATTATCGTAGCCGGGCAGCACGCGCGCGTCGATGACGCAGGGCTTGCCGGCGCGTGCCGCGGCGATTCCGCGCTCGACCGCCGGCAGCAATTCGGCCGGATTTTCCACCGGGCCGATGCCTTCCGCGCCCTGCGCGCGCGCCATGCCTGCGATGTCGACATCCGGATCGGCAATGCGTTGCCCGATCCAGCGGTTCTCGACCGGACGCCCGCGATTTTCCGCCATGCGCCCCTGATGCCGCTCGTCGTTGTAGAACGAACGGTTGTTGCACACGACCATGAGGCACGGTATGCCGTAATGCGCGGCGGTCCACAACGCGCTGTTTCCCATCAGAAAGTCACCGTCGCCCATCAGCGCGATCGGCACCCGGCCGCTGCCCTTCAACGCAAGCGCGGCGCCCACCGTCATGCCGGGACCGGAGCCCACACCCGCGCCGCCATCGTGCCCGATGTAGTCGAGCGGATGCCGCAGATGCGTATAGGCGCCGTTCCAGCCCAGCGGAAACCGCGTGTAGCAGACGTCGATGCCGCGCGTTGCCCGTTCCATCGCGATCGCGAGGCCGCGCATCGACACCGCATCGGACGGCGGATCGGGCAGCTTCGGCGCGGCGGGAATCACCGGCGCCGCCGCACGCGCGGACACGGCCGCGAGGAGCGGCGGCACTGCCGCGTCGGTTTCGCACATCAGATAGAGATCGATCGGCGGAAGCCCCTGATGGTCCGCGGCCCAGCCGCGATGACTGTGCTGATCGCACGATACCTGGATCACCTTCGCGCGGACGGGCTGGTCCTTGAACGCCTGCCTGAGGGTCCCCGCAAGATCGATCCAGTCGAGCGACAGCACGACGTCCGCCGCGGCGACGAGTTTTTCCGACTCCGCGGTAAGGTACGCGCCCGGCGGCGCGGCGTGCAGCCGATGGTCCGTCGGGAACGCGGCAGCGGCCTTGATGTTGGTGAGCACCGGCGCATTGAGCTTCTCGGCCAGCGCGATGCGGCTCTTCCAGCCCTCGAGGCTGCGTGAGCAGCGGCCGGCGAGGATGACAGGCGACCGCGCGCCGGACAGCAGCTTCGCGGCGGCGCCCACCAGCTCCGCGGCGGGCGCGGCGCCCTGCGGCGGCGCATGTCGCGCGACATCGGGCAGCGGCGGCAGCGCGCCGACCTTGAGTTCCTGCATCGCGACATCGAGATTCACGTACGTCGGGCCGCGCGGCGCAGTCTGCGCGATCTGCGCCGCGCGCAGCACGGACTCCACCGCCGCCTGCGGCGAGCCGGGCTGGTTGTCCCACTTGGTGAAGTTGCGGATGAGCCCGCCCTGATCGTGACTCGTGTGTATCCAGTCGATCCACTGGCGGCGCTTGGTCGCGTCCCACGGCCCCGTCGCGCCGAGTATCAGCATCGGCGCGCGGTCGCACCACGCGTTGTAGACGGCCATCGTCGCGCGCATGAGCCCGATATTG
>CAZMBS010000082.1:0-13453 GCA_964564295.1 uncultured Streptomycetaceae bacterium | reverse complement strand
CGGCTGGGGGCATTGATGGATCGCCTGGTGTCGCCGACACGACTGCGGCGGCGGAGGGTCGTCAATATTCACGAGGTTCTGGAACGCGTCCGCACCATCATCATGGCGGAGTTTCCGCAGGGCATCGTTGTGCTTCGCGATTACGACACCAGCCTGCCGCCCGTGAAAGGCGATCGCGAACAGTTGATCCAGGCGTTTCTCAACATCGCGCGCAATGCCGCGCAGGCGCACCATTCAGGCGGCACGTCGCATGCTGTCCGTCCCGAAATCCGAATGCGCACGCGCGTCGCGCGGCAGATCACGCTGTTGCGCAGGCTGCACCGGCTTGCGATCGAAATTCAGATCATGGACAACGGACCCGGCGTGCCGGAAGGCATACGCGAGCGCATTTTCTATCCGCTGGTATCCGGCCGCGACGGCGGCAGCGGCCTGGGCCTCACGCTCGTGCAGAATTTCGTGGCCCAGCATCATGGTGCGATCACTTTTGACAGCGTGCCGGGAAACACCTGTTTCAGCGTGCTGCTCCCCGTGGCGGAGGTCCAGATTGGCAAATGAATGTAGCCCCGGGAATCACGGTTCCGGCTGCGCCGCATGCGCGCATGCGGTAATCCGGTAAGGAACAGCATGAATCCCGTCTGGATCATCGACGACGATCGCTCGATACGCTGGGTATTCGAGAAGGCGCTCGCGCGCGAAGACATTGCATTCCGCACTTTTTCGTCAGCGCGCGACGCGCTTGCGGCGCTCGACGGCGAACCGCCGGGCGTCGTGGTCAGCGACATCCGCATGCCCGGCGAATCGGGTCTCGAATTACTGCAGCAGGCCAAGGCCCGAATACCCGGGCTGCCCGTGATCATCATGACGGCATACTCGGACCTCGACAGCGCGGTTGCCGCCTTTCAGGGCGGTGCCTATGAATACCTGCCGAAGCCGTTCGATGTCGATCACGCAGTCGATCTCATCCGTCGCGCGATGGAAGAAGGACGCCGGCTCGGCACAGTCGGCGACAGCCCCGAGGCAACGCCCGAAATACTCGGGCAGGCGCCCGCGATGCAGGATGTTTTCCGCGCCATCGGACGCCTGTCGCAATCGCATGCCACCGTGTTGATTACCGGGGAATCCGGCACCGGCAAGGAACTGGTTGCGAGCGCCCTGCATCGCCACAGTCCGCGCGCGGTACATCCCTTTATCGCGATCAACACAGCGGCGATTCCGCGGGAACTGCTCGAGTCCGAACTCTTCGGTCACGAACGAGGCGCATTCACTGGCGCGCAGAGTACCCGGCGCGGGAGGTTCGAGCAGGCCGAGGGCGGAACATTGTTCCTGGACGAGATCGGCGACATGCCGGCCGAGCTGCAGACCAGACTGTTGCGCGTGCTGTCGGACGGGAATTTCTACCGGGTCGGCGGGCACCAGCCCATCCGGGCGAACGTGCGCGTCATCGCGGCCACGCATCAGGAACTGGAATCGCGCGTGAACCAGGGGCTGTTCCGCGAGGATCTGTTCCACCGGCTCAATGTGATTCGGCTGCGTCTGCCGGCCTTGCGCGAGCGCCGTGAGGACATCCCGTTGCTGGCGAGGCATTTCCTGCGCAAGAGCGCGCTCGCGATTTCCACCGATCCCAAACGCCTGTCGGAGCCCACGCTGCGCTACCTGTCCGCTCAGGATTTTCCGGGCAACGTTCGCCAACTCGAGAACCTGTGCCATTGGCTCACCGTGATGTCGCCGTCGGTCAACATCGAGATCAACGACCTGCCGCCGGAAATTCGCGCGGGTGCCGCGCCCGGTCCGGATCAGGATTGGGCGGCGTCTCTGGGCAAAGAGGTGGAGTTACGTCTGAATCGCGGTGAATCCGGCGTCATGAACGACCTCACCCGCACATTCGAGCGCACGCTGATACTGAAAGCGCTCGCGCACACCGGCGGGCGGCGCATCGAAGCCGCGCATTTGCTGGGATTGGGGCGCAACACGTTGACGCGCAAGATACAGGAACTTGGTATCGAGGGCGGCAAAGAAGGCTGAGCGATACCGCGTCGAGCCGAAGCATCCCCGTTACGGCCGTGCGTTTTCCTCCGCGATACGCAGATCGCGAATGGGCAACGCGCGCTGGGTGTAGGAAAACAAACTCTCCCCGCCGGTCACTTTCTTGAAGGTCAATGTGACGCGGCGCTTTCCGTCTCGTGCCTCCAGCAGCTTCTCGTACAGTTCGTCGATCGTGCCTATTGCCACACCGTCGACCGCTTCCAGCATGTCGGCCCGTTCGACTTCCATCGCCTGACCGATCGAGCCCGGCTCGACGTGATGCACCATGAGCCCCGGCCCACGAATCTCCCCGGCATCCCGGATCGTCGTGTGCCCGATCAATACGCCTGACGCGTAGACACCGCGCCGCTCGAGCATGCGTGGCACAGGCTGCATTTTCTCCTCGATGAGCACGTCCTGTCCCGCGCGGCGGACCGTGATCGCCGCTGCGTCGAGGCGTCCGCGCAACGCGTGCAACAGTTGCGTCTCGTTCTGTATTGGATCCGGAACGCCCGCGACCGCTTTCACGATATCACCCGGACGCAATCCGGTTGTTTCGTTGGCGGCGTAGTTTCTCGCCACCTTCAATTCCTTGCGCTCATCGACATCGCGAAAGTAGACCAGTCTCAGGTCGGGCGGCGATGGATCGGCGCCGTCGCGCAGCAGCCCAAGTATCCGGCAGGCGTATTTCATCGCCACCGCGAAGTTCGTGTTCTGCGCACCCCGTATCCCCGCGGTATTGATTCCGACGATGCGCCCGGTGTTCAGGCTGATCAGCGGGCCCCCCGAATTTCCCTGGTTGATCGGCGCATCGGTCTGCAGAAGCTCGGTCCGGTACTTGGCGGTGACGCCCGAAATGATGCCGCGCGTACCCGTGAACTGCAGGCGCCAGGGATGACCGAACGCGCCTACGGGATGGCCGACCGAGGGCGGTGCGCCGCAATCGAGGTTCGGTTCCGACACCGCACCGAGATCGGCGCTTTCCCCGACCTGTATCACGGCGACGTCCAGAAAGGGGTCCACGTAGATCTTGCGCGCGTCGACGAATTCCCGGCCGTGGAACGCGACTTCGAGCCGCGACGGGGACCGCGCCACCACATGCGCGTTGGTCATGATCCATCGCCGGTTTGCATCGACTACGAATCCGGCGCCGAGACTCGACCCCTTGCGGTCGCCGTCGAACGGCAGCGGCACGGTCGAGCGGATCCGGACCGTGTAATTCAGCGCATTCCTGAAAATGGATTCGCTGTTGTCGGCGTACACATTTCCGGCGGCTGTTCCCGCAAAACACATCGCGGCCGCGAGCACGCGCACACGTTGGTGCAAGCGGTGTGTCATGCCGGCTCCGGAAGGTCGATATCGAGAATCACCGGCGCATGATCGGATGGGCGCTCCGACCGACGGGGTTCCACATCGATGATGCAGGCCGTGCAGCCGGGTACCAGTGCTTCGGAAACCAGCACATGATCGATGCGCATTCCCATCTTGCGGCGGAACGCGTTCATCCGGTAGTCCCACCAGGTGTACGAACGGTCCGGCTGCTCGAAAATCCGGAATGCATCGCGCAGTCCCAATCCGATCAGTGATCCGAACGCCTGGCGCTCGGGCTCGCTGAACAGCACCTTGCCCTCCCACGCCGCCGGATCGTGAACATCCCTGCCCTCCGGCGCGATATTGAAGTCTCCCAGCAAAACAAGGCGCGGGTGACGCGCGAGTTCCAGCTTGAGCCACGCCGTCAATGCCGACAACCAGCGCATCTTGTAGGCGTATTTCTCCGAATCGACGCTTTCACCGTTGGGCACGTATACGCAGACAACGCGCACGCCCCGCACGGTTGCCGCCAGCACGCGCTTTTGCGGATCGTCGAGCCCCGGAATGTCGCGATGGGCATCCGCACCCTCGACGCGCGACAGGATTGCGACACCGTTGTACGTCTTCTGCCCGCTGTAACAGACGTGGTACGCGCAATCGCGTATCGCCTGAACGGGAAATTTCGCATCCTCGACCTTCGTTTCCTGGAGGCACAAGACATCCGGCGCCTGCGTGCCGAGCCAGGCGGTTACCTGTGGCAGGCGAACCTTCAGCGAATTCACATTCCAGGTCGCGATTCTCACTTGGCTGCGGGCGGAGCCGGGGGCGTTTGCTGGGCTGCAGCCGGTGCTGGCTTCGCTGCGGGCGCATTTTCCGGCGCCGGCTTGGCTTCCGGCGGTTTCGCCGCTGCGGCCGTAACGGGCGGCTTCGCGGGCGGTTTGGTGCCCGTGGCAACCCTCGGATAGCCGGCCGCATCCAGCGCGACGTCCCAATCCGCTTCGAGATAGCCCTTCAGCCGGGTGCTGCCGACGAACAACAGCGGCACCTCCATGCCACCACCTGTCAGTTTCCGGAACGCATCCAGTTCCGTCTGGGCGTTCTTTTCGGTGTGCGGCACACTGCGCCGCGCAAGATGCGCGCGCGCGTTGGTACAGGGCTCCCCGCAATCGAACACCCACAGGGTCACCGGAAAGTTCTTTGCAGCCTGCTGTGCGCTGAACGATGGCGTTGAGGTCTGGATGGTGTTGGTATTGACCGTGCGCTGCTCCACTTTTTTCGCTGTCGACGGCGGCGGCGTATCGCGCCATTCCACGTTGCCCTTGTCGTCGACCCATCGGTACAGCTGGGCCGCGACCAGCGGCCCGGTAGCGAACAGGCTGACCGCGGCTAGAATCATGATTCTTTTCATGGTGTTACCTCCAATTGACTGCTGAACGACTGTAGCACTTTGAGTCATGGTGCGCAAAGAAGCCTGCAATGGAGCAGCCGAAAATCGCTGCCGCCCGGCGTCGGTCAGGCGCTCGCCGGCACCATGCCGTTATGGCGCAGCAGTGCGTCGATGCGCGGTTCGCGTCCCCTGAACGCGACAAACGATTCCATTGCCGGACGGCTGCCGCCGACGGCCAGTACTTCGTCCCAGAAACGTCTCCCGGTTTGCCGGTCGAGCACGCCATTTTCCTCGAACAGGCTATAGGCATCGGCCGAAAGAACCTCGGCCCACTTGTAGCTGTAGTAACCCGCAGCGTATCCACCGGAAAAGATGTGCGAGAAATTATTCGGAAACCGGTTGTAGTCGGGCGGGAACAGCACGGCGACCTGACTGCGAATCCGGTCCAACAACGCGAGCGACGATCCGCCGGTCGTGGGGTCGTAATCGTAGTGCAGGTGCAGGTCAAACAGCGCGAATTCCAGTTGCCGCACGGTCTGCAAGCCGCTCTGGAAATTCTTCGCGGCGAGCATGCGATCGAACAGCTCCCGGGGCAGGCACTGTCCCGTGTTCACATGCCGCGTCATGCGTTCGAGCACGTTCCATTCCCAGCAGAAATTCTCCATGAACTGGCTGGGCAGCTCCACGGCGTCCCACTCCACGCCCGATATGCCCGAGACGCCGAGGTGATCGACGCGGGTGAGCAGATGGTGCAATCCATGACCGAACTCGTGGAACAGCGTGATGACCTCGTCGTGCGTGAACAGCGCCGGCTTGCCGCTCACCGGTGCAGAAAAATTGCAGTTCAGATAGGCGACGGGCGCCTGTATGCCATCGCGCGTGCGCCGCCGTGCGATGGCTTCGTCCATCCACGCCCCGCCCCGCTTGCTCGGCCGCGCGTAGAGGTCCAGATAAAACTGGCCGATCAACTGATTCGACGCGTCGCAAACGGAGAAAAAGCGGACATCCGGATGCCAGCGCGGCGCTTCGGCATCGCGAATCGTAATGCCGTACAGCCGTTCCACGAGTTCGAACATCCCGGACAACACGACGGGTTCGGGAAAGTACTGCTTCACTTCCTGATCGGAGAATGCGTACCGGGCCGTCCTGAGTTTTTCCGAGGCGTACGCGATGTCCCACGCCGCAAGCGTGGCGAGACCGAGTTCGTTCCGGGCGTACGTTTCGAGCTCTTCCAGATCGCTCCGCGCGAACGGACGGGCCCGCGTCGCGAGCTCTCCCAGAAAAGCGAGCACCTGCCCGGGGGTCTCCGCCATCTTGGGCTCGAGCGAGTATTCCGCGTAGTTCGCGAATCCGAGCAGTTGCGCAACTTCCCTGCGCAGGGCGACGATTTCCGCGATCAAAGGGGTGTTGTTCCATTCGGGATTGCCGAATTCCGCGGCCCGCGTGACGTAAGCCCGGTACAGTTGTTCGCGGAGCCCGCGGTTGTCGGCGTACTGCAATACCGGAACATATGACGGCGCATGCAACGTGAACTTCCATCCGGCCTTGCCATCGGCCTGCGCCGCCGAGCGTGCCGCTTCCAGCGCGTCTTCCGGTATGCCGGACACTGCATCGCGCTCGGTCTCGATCAGCGCATATGCATTGGTCGCGTCCAGCACGTTGTCGCTGAATCGGGACCACAAGTGCGACAGTCGCTCGCGAATTGCCATGAAGCGGGTTTTCTGTCCGGGTTCGAGCTCTGCGCCGCCCAGCCGGAAATCCCGAAGTTCATTGTCGATGATCCGGCGTTGCGCCCGGGAAAGCGTCGCATACGCGCCGGACGACTTCAACTGTTTGAACTTGCGAAACAAATTCTCGTTCTGCCCGACCTCGGTGTAGTACTGGGTTACCGCGGGAAGATTCGCGTTGTAGGTTTCGCGCAGCGCGGGGCTGTTCATCACCGCGTTCAGATGGCCGACCTGACCCCACGCGCGGGAAAGCCGTTCATTGGCATCTTCCATCGGAGCGACAAAATCACTCCAGGTGGCCGGTACGGCCTCGCTCGCAAGGCGCGTGATCAGCATCCGGTTCTCGGACAGCAGCGTTTCGACCGCCGGTGTCACGTGTTCCGGTTTGAATTCCGCGAATCGCGGCAGTCCCGAAAAGTCGAGCAAGGGGTTCATTGATGTTCCGGAGAAAAAGTAGCGCAATATACCGCTTCGACCGCCGGGCGGCGATCAGGTTTCTTGCAGCACCCTATGAAAGGGCGCTACGGAGCCGTGTACACGAGCTGGCCGTCCACCAATGTCTGGGCGACCCGCCCCTTCAACTCGATTCCGACAAACGGTGTGTTCTTGCCCTGGCTCTTGAGCATCGCCGGCTCGACTTTCCAGTACCGTTCCGGATCGAACACGCAGATATCGGCCGCAGCGCCCACCGTCAGGTGCCCCGCGTCGATACCCAGCGTGCGCGCAGGGCTGCTGGTCACGGCATTCAGCGCCGCACTCAGCGCAATCCCGTTCTCGTCCGCCCATTTCAGCGTCAGCGGCAGCAGGAGCTCCAGCCCGGTCGTGCCCGGTTCGGACTCGCTGAACGGCAGTTGCTTTGCATCGTCATCCACCGGCGTGTGATCGGAGCACAGTGCATCGACGGTTCCGTCGGCCAGACCCCGGCGCAATGCATCGCGATCGCGCTGGCTGCGCAGCGGCGGCATCACGTTGCAATTCGCATCGAAGTACCCGATGTCCATCTCGCACAAGTGCGCGTGATGCACCGCGATGTCACAGGTCACGGGCATGCCCTGCGCCTTGGCCTGCCGGATCATCTCGACGCCTTCCGCGGTGGAGAGCCGGCACAGGTGGACTCTTGCACCGGTCTCACGCGCAAGTATGAGGATCGTGGACAGCGCGACTGTTTCCGCGCACGCCGGAATGGACGGCAGGCCCAGCCGCGTGGCAACCTGACCCGAATGCGCGACGCCGTTGCGCGACAAGGTGGCATCCTGCGGGCGCAACCATACCGCGAACCCGAAGGTCGCGGCATACTCCATTGCGCGAAGCAGAACCTGATTGTCCGTCAACGGGGCATCGCCCTGCGCGAATGCGACGCATCCCGCGTCCCGCAGCTCCGCCATCTCTGTAAGTCGAACGCCTTTCAAGGCCTGGGTCAGCGCGCCCAACGGGTAGACGCGCGCCTGATTCAGATTCTTCGCGCGAAATTTGAGCATTTCCACCAGGCCCGGCTCGTCCAGCGGCGGATCGGTATCCGGCGGGCATGCGAGGCTCGTGATGCCGCCGGCGATCGCGGCATCCATTTCGCTTTCCAGCGTCGCCCGATACTCGAAACCCGGCTCGCGCAGGCGTGCCGACAGATCCACCAGTCCCGGGCAGACGATTCTGCCCGCGGCATCGATGACCCGGTTTGCAGCCCAGCCTGCGGGCGCGTCGCCGATGCCGACGACTTTTCCCGCGGCGACGTAAACGTCGCGAAGCGCGTCGATACCGTTACGTGGATCGATCAGGCGGCCGCCCTTGACGTGTATTTTCATGAGGAGCGTGTCCGTCAGTTGCCGGCCAGTATGCTCATGACGGCCATGCGAATCGCGATTCCGAACGTCACCTGCGGCAGAATGACCGACTGTCGGCCATCCGCCACGCTGGAATCGATTTCAACGCCCCGGTTCATGGGTCCGGGATGCAGCACGATGGCATCCGGCTTCGCGAGCGCGAGTTTTTCCTCGGTCAATCCGTAATACTTGAAGAATTCCTGCGCCGAGGCGAGCAATGCACCCTGCATGCGCTCGTTCTGCAGACGCAACATCATCACGACGTCCACGTCCTTTAGGCCGGCGCGCATGTCGTGAAACACCCGCACGCCGAGCTGCTCGACCTGGCTCGGCAGCAATGTCTTCGGACCCACCACGCGGATCTCCGGGCAGCCAAGCGTCGTGAGGGCGTGGATCTGCGAACGCGCGACCCTGGAATGCAGAATATCCCCGACAATGGCCACGCGCAGCGCGGTGAAGTCCCGCTTGTAATGCCGGATGGTGAACATGTCGAGCAAACCCTGCGTCGGGTGCGCATGCCGCCCGTCGCCGGCGTTGATGACGTGTATATCCGGCGCCACGTGTTTTGCAATCAGGTATGGCGCACCGCTCGCGGCGTGGCGTACGATAAACATGTCCGCCTGCATCGCCGAAAGGTTGGCCACGGTGTCGAGGACGGATTCGCCCTTGGTCTGCGATGACACGTTGATCGCCAGATTGATGACATCGGCGGAGAGGCGTTTGGCGGCAATCTCGAACGTCGTGCGGGTGCGCGTCGACGGCTCGAAAAACAGGTTGAAGACCGCCTTGCCACGCAGCAGCGGCACTTTCTTGACCTCGCGCTGCGTCACGCCGGCAAAGGACTCGGCCGTATCGAGAATCTGCCGCAGTATGTCGGCCGGCAAGCCTTCCAGGGAGAGCAGATGGTGCAGTTCGCCGTTCTGATTGAGCTGCGGATTCGCGTGGTTGAGCCACATTGCTACGGCCGCTCCTCCGAAAGCTGCAGGTGCAGCCGATTTTGCGCGTCGCGTTGCAATACCACGTTGCGATCTTCCGGTACCAGAATCGTCGCGCCCACGAAGCGTGCCGCGACGGGCAGTTCGCGCCCTCCGCGATCGACCAGGGCAGCCAGATGTATGCTGGCGGGCCGACCGTAATCGAACAATTCGTTCATGGCCGCCCGGATGGTGCGGCCGGTATACAGCACGTCGTCAACCAGTATGATCGGGCGGCCGTCGACGTCGAACGGCATGGTCGACGTTTTCAGTTTGCGCTTGAGGCCTTTTTCCCCGTAGTCATCGCGGTAGAACGATGCATCCAGCGTGCCGAGTGGAATCTTGAGCCCGAGCGCGTGATGCAGCCGTTCGGCGAGCCACACGCCGCCGGTGTGTATGCCGACCAAGCCGGTATCAGGCCCGACGGCGGGCCGCATCTGATCGACAAGAACCGAGACGAGCGCCTCGGCTTCGGGTAGGGGATTGCCCGGCATATGGGGTCGGCGGCTGGCGGCGTAGGGTATCACACCTTGCCGCGCGGCTTAAGCGCTTTTCCGCCCGGCAGGCATGGCGAAAAACGTGCGAAGTATTTCCTGTGCCGCGACCGCATCGATGGCGGCCCGATGCCGGCGCAGCGCACTGCCGGATTCCCGCAAACGCATTTCGGCGATTCCCGACGTCAGATATTCGTCCACCAGCACCGTCCGGATACCGAACCGTCCTTCGAGCCGGTGCGCGAAGCGCCGGGACAGCCGTCCCACCTCGTGCGCCGAGCCATCGGCGTGGGTGGCGACGCCGACGACCAGAATCTGCGGGCGCCATTCGGCGATCAAGGCGGCGATCCCGGCGAAACGCGAACGATTGTCTTCCGCGGTGATGACCGTCAGCGGATGCGGGATTCCCAACGCGAGCTCACCGACTGCGACCCCGATGCGTTTCTCGCCAAAATCGAATGCCAGCACCGTGGCGGCGGTGGCGGGGCAGGCGGGTCGGGAACCGGGTTCGGGCGCATCGTCGCCATCCCCGCCAGGCCGGGATATTCGCTTCGTCACGCGTGGCCGGCGACCTCGGACAGTTTCGCATAGTCGACGCCAAGCAATCCCATGGCTGCGGGAAGTCGCTTGTCCGCCGCAAGGTCGAATATCACCGCGGGTTGCGCGGCGACCGTGAGCCACGCGTTCTGGGCGAGTTCGTGCTCCAGTTGTCCCGGTGCCCAGCCCGCGTAGCCGAGCGTTACCAGCATGTCGTCGGGCCCTTCACCACGGGCCACGGCCTGCAGGATGTCCTTCGACGTGGTCAGGCCGATCTCGGATCCCACGGCGAGCGTCGATTGCCAGGTGCCGATGGGCTTGTGCAACACGAATCCCCGATCCACCTGCACCGGGCCGCCAAAGTGCACGGGAACCGACTTGAAAGTCTCGTTCTTCGGCGCGATGCTGATCTGCTCCAGCAGCGCGTGCAGGTTCATGTCGATTGTACGATTGACGACCACACCCAGCGCGCCCTGATCATTGTGCTCGCAAATAAACGTCAGCGTGCGCGCGAAGTTCGGATCGACCATCGCGGGCATCGCGATCAGGAAGTGCTGCGTGAGATTCATCTTCTGCAACATGGCCGGATCATTGTAATCAGCCCCGCCGGGCTTCACAAATGCCCGGCAGGGAAGCCGCATGGTGCGCCGGACGCCGTGGTCCATGAATACGCGCACCGTCGCAATGAAAGCATGTTCAAGCGCGCGGGCACGTTGCGTGAACTACCGCACGTGGCGCGCTTGACCGGAAATCGCCGTACGGGGAACCATCGCTCAGATACCCGACATCGCGCGCGCGTACATTTGATCGAGGCGGCCGCGCCAGCCGCGAATGCCGTGAATTGCGGTCATGACGGGCGCGAAATACTTTATTCAATTAAAACAACATGTTATACTTTTTTCATTCTTGGGATCCTCCCGCAACCGTGAAATAAATCATGGCCTTAGATGCATGGCGCGGATAGGATGGCACGCCTTTTGCGGGTCGGGGACGGTCGCAACAGCGATTGATACTCGCAAGGAGAACCTGGTGTCGAGGGGCCGCAATGCCGAAATCCGGATTCGCGCAGTAGCCGCAGCTGTCGCGGCGTGTTTTGGCGCGTCTGTCGCTTGTGCGAATCCGGTCGGGCCCACGGTGGCCCACGGCAGTGCAGCGTTCGCGCAGAACGGCAACCTTCTGACCGTCACCAACTCGGCCAACGCCATCATCAACTGGCAACGGTTCTCGATTCAGCCCAACGAAATCACGCGGTTCATTCAACCTTCGGCCGCTTCTGCCGTGCTCAATCGGGTTACGGGTGGCGATCCGTCGAGAATACTGGGAACGCTGCAATCCAACGGGCACGTATTCCTGATCAATCCCAGCGGCATCGTGTTCGGTGCCGGTGCGCAAGTCGACGTCGCGGGTCTCGTTGCATCGTCGCTCAACATGACGAACGCCGACTTTCTGGCAGGTCGGTTGAATTTCGGCTCCGAAGATTCGAGTGGCGGCGCGGTGACCAACCAGGGTCGAATTTCCGCTGCGCCGGGCGGGCGGGTGTTCCTGATCGGTACAGCGGTCGACAACCAGGGCGTGATACACGCGCCCAACGGCGACGTTGTGCTTGGTGCAGGACAGACGGTGCGCGTGACCGACGGGGTTCATCGCCGCTTGCAGGTGGAAATCACTGCGCCTCGAGGCGCGGAACTGAACCTTAGCGAGCTTGCGTCCGACCCGCGTGGCGCCTATGCCGGCCTCGTGCGCAACAGCGGCCAGATCAAGGCGGACTCCGCCGTAGTCGACAACGAGGGCCGCATACTTCTGCGCGCCTCGAGCGGCATCGAACTGAAAGCGTCGACTGACTTGTCGGCCAAAGGTCACGCCGGCGGCAGCGTGGTCGTCGCGGCGGATGCCGGCGATGCCGTCATCCGCGGAAAAATCGATGCGAGCGGTACGGACGGGCGTGGCGGCGAAGTCATCGTCACGGCGGACCGGGTCGGGTTGTTCGACGACACGCGTATCGACGTTTCAGGGGCGGTCGGCGGGGGAACCGCGCTCGTCGGCGGGGATGTGCATGGTGGCAGATTCGCCGATGGTAATTCCGCATTGCCGGTTGCGCGCCGCACCCACGTCGGCAGCGGGGCCGTGCTCATCGCCGATGCCCGGGATTCGGGCGACGGCGGCAAGATCGTCGTTTGGGCCGACGACCACACGCGTTACCGCGGCACGATCTCGGCGCGCGGTGGTGCCCGAGGTGGCAACGGCGGGTTTGCCGAGGTGTCGGGAAAGAACAATCTGGAGTTTCATGGCTCGGTCGATCTTGCCGCGCCTATGGGCGTGGGCGGGGCTTTATTGCTTGACCCGGCGAACATCACGCTTTCCACAGGCGCGGACACCAACACCGCCGGGTTTACCCCGCCCGGGGACCTCACCGAGGCATGGAACGACGATGCCGGGTTGAACAGCGTTTTCAACGTCAGCGCGGGTGGAAGTTTCTCGGGTGTCGGAGCGGGAACAACGATCACGCTCGAAGCCACGAACAACATTACCGTCGCCAACGCATTTAACGTCGCCACGGCGACCGGACAGGCCAATGTGAGTCTGGCGCTTCGCGCCGGAAACAACGTGGCGGCAAACGCGCCGATTACGGTCAGCGGAACGGGAACGCTGACGCTGACGGCCGACGCGGACTTCAGTGGTTCCGGGGGCGCGGCTTCCAACGGCGTGGGCGCCATCACCGGCGCCGGGCTCCTCACGCAAGCCACGGGTACGATGAACCTGCGCGCTGCGACCGGAATCGCCGCCACCACCGCGACACCGAGCTTGTCGCTGACCAACACGACGTCCGGAAACGCGGTCGTCACCAACTCTGGTGCGATGAGTCTTGCCGGAGTTACCGCATCGGGAACCAGCAATTTCACGCTGAACAACACCACCGGCGCCGTCACGCAGTCCGCCCCCATTTCGGTTAACGGCACGGCGTCCTTCAATGCGGGCGCGAATGCGATCACGCTGACCGATGCCGCCAACAACTTTGCCAGCAACGTCGCATTATCGAACAGTGGCGCAAATAACATAGCGATAACGGACGTGAACGCGATCCTGTTCGGAACAACGAATATCGGATCGGGAATCTTCACGGTCATTGCCGGAGGCGCGATCACGCAGGCGGCCTCGATGATTCAGGCGGCGGGTGCGGGCGCGG
>CAZMBS010000081.1:0-13487 GCA_964564295.1 uncultured Streptomycetaceae bacterium | reverse complement strand
GGGTGGACATAATCTGCCTGCCGTGGCGGACTGGCTGTTGCCACTATGGTTGCGATTTGATGATTTTACCCCGGTGGCGGAAAATGCGGGTCCGGGAAAGTTATTCGATTTAGTGGGGGTGCGTCTTCGTCACGCGTGCGCAAGTGGTCGAATCGCATCAGGGAAACGGCGTCGTCTACGACGAAAGTGCGTCAGCGCGATTACTCTACAACTACTTCAGGGATTACGATCCGGCGATTGGGAGATATATCCAGTCAGATCCGATCGGACTCGCCGGGGGCATCAATACGTACGGTTACGTTGCTGGTAATCCGTTAAGTCGCACCGATCCACAGGGCTTATTCTGGAGCCTTGATTTCATCGACGAATTTGTCGACCAATCGTCGCGAATCAAATTTGAAGATTGTTTCTTCGACTGTATCAAGCAGCATTATGGTCCGGGCGACGTTGCCGCGCGTGCGGGAGTGGCCGCAGGAGCTGAGCCAGTTAGCAAAGCCGCTCGCGGCGTACCTACTGTCGGTGGTGCGAGCCGCAACACGAACGTAATCAGCTATTACGGGCCGAAGATTGCGGGCATTGATCCGAAGATTGGCACTCAAGTAATTGGAACGAATAGATGGTTTGGTCTAGTTGGTCGATTGAACTTGGCACTCGGGCTCGGACTGGTCGCCTATGACGTAGCGTCAATTGGCCTCTGTATAGAAAAATGCATGAGCGATGTCTGCTATGTCAGCAAATGAGACGAAACCGAGTGGTCTAGAGCAACAGATTGAGGAGGTCGTTTTCGCTGCATTCGAGAGTGAGCTGGCAATGCCGCGGTCCCACGTAAAGAAAACGGATCGCCTGATACAAGACTTGAAGCTCGATTCAGACGATCTCTCGTTCTTGTTTATTCCGACGCTGGAGAAGCAACTTCATGTATCGATCTCAACCGAAGAATGGGGTGCCGTATACAGCGTTCAGGACGCAATTGACCTGCTACTAAGACACAAACGTCAGCCAGCGTAGCCCGCAACCCGTAGGTCAATAAGCGAAGCGCATTGCGCCGCACGCATGGTCTCTTGCCGCGCGCTTCCGCGCAGCTCAGAATGCGCGTCTGGGAAATGTTTTTGCTTTGACGGAGGTGCGTCTTCGTCACGCGCGCGCAAGTAGTTGAATCGCATCAGGGAAATGCCCGTCGTTACAGCGGAAGTACGCAGGGGCAATGACATTGTGATCGGGGAATCCGCATGTACAACTGGCAGTGTCATGGCGGTATGCACGCACCGAGGCCGCCGCATAGCTGCTAGAATCGTCGCTCGTTCCGGCGATCTGCCATGCCTGCCTATACCGCTGTGATCGAACGCTGCCCGAGCACGCAGCTTTACGTAGGTTATGTGCCGGGCTTCCCCGGCGCGCACAGCCAGGGCGAAACGCTGGACGAGCTGCAGGCCAATCTGCGCGAGGTGATCGCGATGCTGCTCGACGATGGCGAACCCCTACTGGAAGCCGAGTTCATCGGCACGCAGACCGTCGTCGTCTCCTGATGGCGGGAGTTCCGGTTCTGAAGGCTCGCGAAGTCATCGCGAGCCTCGTCAAGTTCGGTTTCGTCGAAGTGCGGCAGCGCGGGTAATTCAAGCACGCACTCGCGCAGCAATGCCACGAAAAAAGCTCGTCGCCTACGCGTTTACATTTCTGGCCGCACTGGGGCTGGGCATGTACCTGCTGCTGCCAGCGGAATCCGAACTGCGTTTTCTGGGTCTGATCGTAGTGATTTTCTGGCTGCCGATGGCGCTGCGCTACTTGAACCGGGTGGTCAAGGAACGCGCCACCACGCTGCTGATGCCCCCGGCAAGCTCGTCCACCCCCTCACCCGCGCGAGGTGAATGCGACGGTCGAAGCGACGTTTTCCGTTACGGTCGGAACGGAACTGATGCGCGTGGACGCGGAATGAACGCGGAATTCCTGGTTCCAGAATGCGCGTTGCCGCGTTTTCCCGTCGATACGATGGCACGGGTATTGTTGCGCGATACCTATATCGGCACCGTCAGGGTGCTGAGCGTGAACGCGCCGGGGAGCTAATCTTGATTTCCGTAAAATTTAGCGTAAGATACGTAACTTACGTAATTTACGATTATTTTGTAACATACTGAATATAAACATGAAAACAATTACATCCGGCGAGGCGCAAAAGAACTTCGGGGCGGTAGTTGATTACGCCACCACGGGCGAAAGCATCCGGGTGACGCGCTACGGTCGTCCCGGTGTTTATGTCATCGCCGAAAACGAAGCCTCGAACGAGTTGGTACGAAAGCTCGCCGCTCGCCGCATGATCTCGCGCCTGAAGTCGATGCAGACCTCGGAGGCGGCGAAGAAGCTGACGCAGGACGACATCAACAAGCTCATCGAAGACTGCTTTGCCTAAACCCATCGTCCTCGATACCAATTTCATCGTCAGCGCCATCATTCATCCGCAAGGTATAGCGGCTCAAGCATTGGAGATTGCGTTCGAGCACTTCGATCCGGTTTTTTCCAGGGCGACCATCCTCGAACTGGCGACGGTTTTGAGCCGCCCAAAGTTTGATCCGTACGTGGAAGGCGAAGTCCGCAAATTGCTGGTGAAAGACTACGCGGAAGCCGCCAAAGAGATAGCAGTAACGACCGAAGTCGCCGACTGCCTAGACGCCAAAGACAATAAATTCCTTGCGTTGGCTCTGGATGCCGGCGCAAAGCTCGTTGTGTCAGGCGACAAACGCCATTTGCTGGGCATGAATGCCTACCAAGGCATTGCCTTGATAGGGATACGCGAATTCATGGACACTTACCAGAACCATGCCTGACGGCAGGACGGGCGCGGTGTCGCCCGGACGGTTTCAAGCCCCTTGCGGCCACACGAATTCGGGGCGCAGGGCTTCGTAGACAGGACGCCCGTCATTCGGCTTCGGCACCCCGGTGGCGGGATCGTAGAAGGCGTGATAGGTCGCCGGCAGTTTTCCGGCGTCGTAACCCATCAGGTTCGGCACCACGATGCGAATGCGCTTTTGCTTGTCGTCCAGCATGATGGGCGTGCCGCAGGTTTCGCACAGACACAACTCGAGCGGGCCGTTCGGGTTCTTGCTGTTGAACGGCATGCGTTTCAGGCTGCCGGCGCCCGCAACGGCGAGATCGCCGTACTTGAAGAACACCACATGCGTCGTGGGTTGCTTGGTGACGCTCTTGCACACCGAGCAATGACAGGTGTGATTGTCTATGGGGTCCTTGTCGGAATGCGTTTGATGATGCGCGCATCCACCTTCGTACTTGTGCGACATGCTTCGTCTCCTGAAAAAGTGTGGCTGGTCGAACTGTCCTGTATTTTACATGGACCGGCTCGTCCGGCAAGGCTTTCCGGGGAAAGCGCATCGCGCCGGACGCATGGCTTCTTTCGGCGCGCTCCCGCGCTGCCCCGTCATGCCGCGGCCTGCGCCTTGCGCCACGCGGCAGGCGGCGTTCCCATCAGTTGCTTGAAGGCGCGCGCGAAGGCCGCCTCGGAGCCGTAGCCGACGTCGAGCGCGATTGCGGATACATTGCGGTTCGATTCGCGCAACAGCCGCGCACCGACCTGTATGCGCCAGCTGGCGAGATACTGAATCGGCGGCTGGCCGACGAATTGCACGAAGCGTTCGTGCAGCGCCGAGCGCGACAGCCCCACGTCCTTTGCCAGTTCCTCGACGCTCCAGTCGCGTTCCGGATGTTCGTGCAGGTACGCAAGCGCCTTGCCGACGAAGCGGTCGCGCAGACCCGCAAGCCAGCCCGTCGCATTTTCGGGCAGGGCGTCGAGATAGCGCCGCGCGGTATCGACAAACATCATTTCCGCAAGGCGTTCGAGCACCGCATCGCTGCCGGGGCGGCGCTCTTGCGATTCGGCCACCGCCTGATCGATCACGCGTGCCACCCAGCCGCCCGCGAGCGCCGCGGGCAAATGCAGAATGCGCGGCAGCGCCGCCACCAGCGGGTTGAACGGCCGCAAGTCGCAGCCGAGGAAACCGCAGACGAGGATGGAATCGGCATCCGCCACCGGCATCAGCGTGCCCGCGCTGGTGACGCCGTTACGCACTGCGACCGGCATCGGCTTGGGAGCGTCGCGCGTGGCAAACACAAATTCCGGCGGGCGCCGCTCCGGCGGGAGGCCGGGCGCGCTGGAAATGACGTGGCTGTCGCCCTGCGCCATCATCACGATGTCGCCGGTTTCCAGCCGAACCGGCGGGAGCCCCGACACCGCGACCCAGCCGCTGCCTTTGGCGACCATGTGAAACTCCATCACATGTTCGCAGCCGGGCAGCACTGCCTCCGCGATCTCTTTTCCGGACGACGCCTCGGCCGACCAATCGCCGCGAAAACAGACGTAATAGAACACCGCGCCGCGCAGGCGCACGCTGCGCAACAGGTCTGAAAGCGTATCGCGGTTCATGGCATGGCGCTCCCGGCGGACGGGCGATCAAGCGGCGCGGACGCCCGATCAAGTCCTGAAAAATTCGCGGATTTGCAATCAAGTTTGCCCGACGCCCGATGAAGCGTCAACGCGATGCATCGGGAAAAATGCCGTCACTCGCGAACGCCGGCGAGACGACGAAAATACGCGCCGCTCTCCGCTCCGGTTGTCGCGACAAGCCGCATTTCAATCAACGCTACGGGAGTAGGGACATGATCTCAGTTCTGAACAGGCAACATGCAGGAACGCCGGCGATGGCTCCGGCGGCGGCCAACGCACACGTGGACTTCAACGCGATCAAACAGAAGCAGCAGGCCACGTGGGCGAGCGGCGATTTCTCCGTCATCGGCATCACGCTGCAAATCGTCGGCGAGTTGTTGGCGGAGGCCGTCGACATTCGCGCCGGAGAACAGGTGCTTGATGTGGCCGCAGGGAACGGCAATGCCACGCTCGCCGCCGCACGGCGGTTCGCGCATGTCACCTCGACCGACTACGTGCCGCATCTGCTGCAAAAGGGCGCGCTGCGGGCGCGGGCCGAAGGGCTGGACGCGCGTTTCGAGGTGGCGGATGCCGAAGCGCTGCCGTACGCGAACAAGTCCTTCGACGTGGTGCTTTCCACTTTCGGCGCCATGTTTACGCCCCAGCATTCCCGTGCGGCGGGCGAGATGCTGCGCGTCGTGCGCCCGGGCGGACGCATCGGCATGGCCAACTGGACGCCGGAGGGATTCATCGGCCAGCTCTTTCGCGCCGTTTCGGCGAGGGTGCCGCCACCCGCAGGCACGCAATCGCCGATGCTGTGGGGCACGGAGCCGCACATCGTCGAATTGTTCGGCCCGCACGCGACCGATATTCGCTGCGTGCGGCGCAAGTTCCATTTCCGCTACCGCTCCGCCGCGCACTGGCTCGACGTGTTCCGCGACTTCTACGGTCCGACGCACAAAGTGTTCGCGTCGCTCGACGGTGTCGGGCAGAAACGCCTGAGCGCGGACATCGCCACCTTGCTGGTAAGCCTCAACGTGGGCGGTCCGGGCTCGCTCGTCGTGCCAGCCGAGTACCTCGAAGTCGTCGTCACGCGTTAGCGCGCGGCCAGCCAATCACCATTCCCAAAGGAAAGACACCATGCATAAACCTCTGAAAATCATGACGTTACTGTTCACGCTGCAAGCCGCTTTCAGCGCCGCGGCGGATTCCCCTCTCACGCCAGTCGGCGTGCCGGAGAAACTTGCTGTGGGCGCAAACGAGATACTGCGTATGGTCGTACCGGCAAAAGGCGTGCAGATCTACGAGTGCCGTGCACGCAAGGACCAGCCCGGCGCATACGAGTGGGCATTCGTGGCGCCGGAAGCGGAACTCTACGATCTGCGCGGCAACCGGATCGGCCTGCATTACGGCGGACCGCACTGGGAGTCCGCAGACGGCAGCAAGATCGTCGGCAAGCTGAAAGAACGCGCCGACGCACCGGCCGCGGGCGCAATTCCGTGGCTGCTGTTGTCTGCAAAGTCCGTCGGTCCGGAAGGCGCTTTCAGCAAGGTTACGAGCATCCAGCGCGTCAACACCGCGGGCGGCGTAGCGCCGGCGGAAGGATGTTCATCGGCAAGCGCCGGCGCGAAGGCGCGCAGCGATTACACCACGGAGTACTACTTTTTCAGCGCCCGATAGGTGTCCATCGGCCGTTGGCGGCCAACGCCGTTCCATCAGCTCAAACCCGTTTTGACAGGAGCCAGTCATGAAACCGTTTTTGAAAGTCGTCACCACCGTGGCCGCCGCCGTTCTGGTCGCCCACGCGTCCGCAAATGAAATCCGTGCCGGCCAATCTGCGTCTTCCGCCGCGTTGATGTGGAATCGCATCGCGCAAGATGTCGTGGAACGCACCAAGCCAACGCAGCACCAGGCGATACGGCTGCTCGCTTATGTATCGATTGCGCAGCACGCGGCGCTGGCGAACACGCAGCAAGGGAGTCTCCATGCCGACAGCGTTGCCACGGCATCGGCGCGCGTCATCACCGAACTCGCGCCGTCGCAGGCCGCGTATATCGGGGAACGCCTGACCGAGGCCGGCGCGCGCATTGCCGAGCCCGCACGCGCCGTCGCCGACAACGTGCTCGCGCATGCCCGCCGCGACGAGTTCGCGCGTCCGCACACCGGGCAGGTGCCGCAAGGCGCGCAGGTGTGGCGCAGTCTCGCGAATCCTCCCGCACCGCCCGCATACCCCGCCATCGGTGGCATGCGCACGTTCCTGCTGGAGTCGGGCAGCGTTTTTCGGGCTGCCCCGCCGCCCGCGCCAGACAGCGAACGCTTTCGCGCGGATCTTGCCGACGTGGCGCGCTACACGGCTTCGCCAACCGCTGAAACCACGCGCCTGGCAAAGTACTACGACATGACCACGGGCACGCTGGCCGGGGGCTTCTGGAATGCCACCGCCGCGGAGCAGATACGCAAATCGGGAATGAACGATCGGCAAGCGGCGCGCGTGTTCGCGACCATGAACATGGCGATGATGGATGCACTTGTCGCGTGTCACGATACCAAGTACGCCTACTGGGTGCCGCGGCCGTCGCAGGCGGATCCTTCGATCAGGCCGCTGATCGGCGTGCCCAATCACCCGGCGTATCCGAGCAACCACTCGTGCATTTCGACCGCGGCTTCGCAAGTGCTGGCGCATTTCTTTCCCGGCGAGCGCGCGCATCTTGAGGCCGTCGCCACGGAGGCCGGCTTGTCGCGCATCTATGCGGGCCTGCACTATCGCTTCGACGTGACTGCCGGCGAGGACATTGGCCGCAGCGTGGCTGCAGTCGCGCTGGCCCGGCACGAAGAGGCGTTGGCGCGGCTGACTCGCACGCTGCTCGCGCAGCGCGCACTGCCTTAAGCCCGCGGGCGTACCGATACCTGCGCACGGCATGGAGCCTGCGGCGCGCGGAGTCTCAGTTCCGCGCGCCGCTTCGCATTGCCGCGACGGCGGGGTTACGGACCGATGGGATCGGCTCAATCGGAACGGCAAAGCAGGCGGGCGTAGCCCGCAATCTGCGGGGAGCCGGTCCGGGCTTCAGTCCTCGATCGGCGCGCCGGGACCGACGTCGACGAGATCCGTCGCGAGTCGCAGGTCGATTTTGCCGGCGGCACCGGGCTTGACAGCGCCGTCGGTGTAGAACCGGCCCTCGAGCCGCGTCGCGCTGACCTTGACGTCGCTTTTGCCAAGCTCCGCGATGCCGGTGCCCGCGACGTTCAGGTTTTGTCCGGGCGGGCTGTACAGATATACGTAGGTGATCCTGCCGTCCTCGATGTGCAGGTTCGCCTTGGCCTTGCCGTCGAGAAACGTGCCGAAGGTCGTGATGGCGGAGGTTTTCCGCGCCTTTCGCAGCGTGGCCGTCATGGCGTTCTTGTCCATCGGCGAGTCGGTCAGGTACACCACGACCCGCGGCACTTTGCGGGAACTGACCGCGTGAAACGCGTAGATGTCCCGGAACGTGATCGAAACCTGCTTGCCCTCGATGACGCCGCTGAACGTGCCGTACGCGGCATCGCCTGCCGCCGCAGCGGCCGGCATCGGCAGGCACGCGCACGCGAAAAACACCAACCACCAGCCCGGCGCCGCGCGTCGCGCGGAATGATTCTGTTTCATGATCCGGCTCCTCATCGGGAAAACGTGCTGCATCATTACTGCGATTGTATGCCTGCCTTCTTCACCATCGCGATCCATTCCTTGATTTCGCGCTTGATCAGCCCGTCGAATTCCTGCGGCGTGCCGCCCGCGGGCTCCGCGCCCTGCGCGAGGAACTGATCGCGCACCTCCGCCGCACCCAGCGCGGCGTTGACGTCCTTGTTGATCTTCGCGACGACCGCCGCGGGCAGGTTCGCGGGACCGATCAGGCCGAGCCAGTAGTTCACGTCGAATCCCGGATACCCCTGCTCGGCGATCGTGGGAACGTCGGGCATGAAGGTCGAGCGCTTTCCGCTCGTGACGGCGATGGAGCGCAACCGGCCGGATTTCACGTACGGCGCGAGCGCCGGCACGGAAGTCGACACCATCATGAGCTGTCCGCCGATGGTGTCGTTGACCGCCGGCACGCCGCCCTTGTAGGGCACGTGCGTGATGTTGATGCCGGCGACCGCGCGAAAAAGTTCGATCGCCATGTGCTGATGCGTCGCATGGCCGCCGGTGCCGTAGTTCATCTTGCCGGGAAATTTCTTCGCAAAACCCACGAACTCGCCGAGGTTGCGGATCGGCGTGCCGAGATTGACGGCGATGAGGTTGGGCGAATTCGATACGATGACGATCGGCGCGAAGTCCCTGTGTTCGTCGTAGGGCCGCTTCGCGAACATGCTCGGATTGATCGCGTGCGTGGCCGTCGCCATGAGCAGCGTGTAGCCGTCGGGGTTCGACCGCGCGACGATTTCGGTGGCGATGATGTTGCTGCCGCCGGGCCGGTTGTCGACGACGATCTGCACGTTCCAGCGGTCGGTCAGCGCTTTGCCGATCAGGCGTCCCGAAATGTCCGCGCCGCCGCCCGGCGGAAACGGGATCAGCAGCCGGATCGGACGCACGGGATAACTCTGTGCCGCGCCATGCATCGAAGCCGCGGCGAGCATCGCGGTGAGGGCAAGCGTGACGATCGAGGCGTGCATGGCTACCCCCTTCTGGATGCAATGGCGTTACGGCATCGTATCAAATTGCCGCGAGCGTGGACAAGCGCCCGCCGGACACGTCAAACTGCGGGCTTTCCGGAGGGGGACGATGCGCCTGGGGCTCTTCATGATGCCGCTGCATCCGCTGCACCGCGAGCCGTCGGTGACGCTGCAGGAAGACCGCGAGTCGATCCAGTTCGCGGACCGGCTCGGATATTACGACGCATTCGTCGGCGAACACCTGACGGACAAGGCGGAAAACGTCACCAACAGCTTTATTTTTCTGGCGACGCTGATCGACGCCACGCGGAACATCAAGCTCGCGACCGGAACGTCGAACCTATCGCAGTCGCATCCCACGCTGATCGCCGCGCACGCGGCCATGTTCGATCACCTGTCGAAGGGGCGCTTCATCTTCGGCGTGAGCCCGGGCGCGCTCGCTTCCGACGCCGAGGCGCTCGGCATGCTGGGCGAGGACCGCAACCGCATTTTCGCCGAGGCGATCGACGCCATACTGGAAATCTGGAAACGCGAACCGCCGTACGAAATCGACCTGCCGGACAACCGCTTCAAGGTGACGACCGCGAAGACGTACGCGGGCGAAATCGGCAAGGGCGTCATGTACAAGCCGTACCAGACGCCCCATCCGGAAATCGTGGGGACGGTGGTGGCGCCGTTCTCGAAAGGCGTCATCGCGATGGGCGAGCGCGATTTTCATCCGTTGTCCGCGAACTTCCTGCTGCCGCACTGGCTGCCGAGCCACTGGGAGAACTACGCGCAGGGCAAGCGCAGGGCCGGCAAGGTCGCCGATCCCGCCGACTGGCGCATCGCGCGCACGATATTCGTGGCGGACGACGACCGGACCGCCGAGCGCTACGGCGGCGCGGATGCCGGCAGTCCGTACCGGTTCTACTGGCGGCAGATCCGCGTCAAGCTCACGATTCCCAGGCGCCACATCGTATTCAAGACGCACGAGGCGCAGGACGACGCCGAGCTCACCGACGATTACGTGATCGAGCGGCTCGTGATCCGCGGCACGGTGAACAAGGTCGTGGACGAGATACTCGCGCTGCGCGAGCAGGCGGGCGATTTCGGCGAGCTCGTCTACGCCGGCATGGATTGGGTGGATCCGGCGCTCGCGCGCCGCTCCATGGAACTCATGGCGACCGAAGTCATGCCGCGCGTGAACGCCGCGATCCGGTCGTCCGGAGGTCCGGCATGATGAAGTCCTGTGCGGCGCCCGGGCCGATCGACGCGCCCGAGTCGCGGACGGATTGATGGGCGCGCTCCCGGCGGAACGATACGCCACGGTCAACGGCCTGCGCATCCACTACCTCGAGTGGGGCAGCGCGGCCGCGCAACCGATGGTGCTGCTGCACGGCATCGCGCGCATGGCGCAGGCGTTCGCGCATCTTGCGCCGCATTTTGCGGACCGCCACCGGGTCATCGCGGTGGACATGCGCGGCCACGGGGATTCCGGCTGGCATCCGCAGGGCGCGTATCTGGTCGACGACTATCTGAGCGACATCGAGGCGCTCGCGGAGGCGCTGGATCTGCGCGACATCGTGTTGTGGGGCAATTCCACGGGCGGGCGCGTCGCGCAGATGTACGCGGGGCGGCATCCGGCGCGCGTCGCCGCGGTCGTGTCCGAGGACGTCGGCCCGGAACGCCCGCAGAAGATTTCGGACCGGCGCGCTCGGCGCATGGCGGTCGAGGAGTCGGGCTGGACGACGCTCGACGACGTCGAAGCCGCCGCGCGGGAAACATACCCGCGCACCGCCGCGCCGCTGCTGCGCGCGTTTGTGGAGCAGGGCTCGACCCGGCGCGCGGACGGGCGCTACTACTGGAAGCGCGATCCGGCGATCCTCAAGGGCTTCGTCGCGATGGAACTATGGGACGACGTGCGCCGGATCCGGGCGCCTGTACTGTACGTGCTCGGCGGCGAGAGCAGCATCGTTCCTGCCGAAACCCGGCAGCAGCTGCGCGAGACGCTGCCGCAGGCCGAGATCGTGACGATGCCGGGACTCGGACACTATCCGAGCGATGAAGCCCCGGCGGCGTTTCTCGCGATTGTCGACAATTTCCTCGCGCGCGCGGCAGAGTTACGGAAAGGAGCAACGACATGATCGTTTCGAAACGGCTCTACCGGGGCATTACTGCAGCGACCGTCGTCGCGCTGCTCGCGGCCTGCGTCGCGGGTATGCAGCAGTCGCCCGATGCGGCACCGGCGGTCGGCGGCGCCGACATCGGCGGCGTCGTAACCGGGCCGGGCGGGCCCGAAGCCGGCGTCTGGGTCATCGCGGAGACGACGGGACTGCCGACGAAGTTCGCGAAAATCGTCGTGACCGACGACCGCGGCCGATACCTGCTGCCCGAACTGCCGAACGCAAACTACAGCGTGTGGGTGCGCGGCTACGGGCTCATCGACTCGCCCAAGGTCGGCGCGACGCCGGGGCGGCGCCTCGACCTGAAGGCCGTGCCCGCGCCGGACGCGGCCGCCGCGGCAACGATCTATCCGGCGATTTACTGGTACGCGATGCTCAAAGTGCCCGCAAAAAGCGAGTTCCCTGGCACGGGCAGCAAGGGCAACGGCATCGAGCCGGGCATGCGCACGCAGAGCCACTGGCTCAACACCATCAAGACCAACGGCTGCATGTCGTGCCACGCGCTGGGCACCCCGGGCACGCGCACGATGCCGAAGGATTTCGCGCACATGGATTCGAACACGGCGTGGGCGCGCCGCATCCTGTCGGGGCAGGCGATGACCCAGATGAATGCCGCGACCGGACGGCTCGGCGCCGCGCGCGCAATCGGCCTGTGGGCGGACTGGACCGACCGCATCGCCGCGGGCGAACTGCCGTTCGAACAACCGTCGCGGCCGCAGGGTGTCGAGCGCAACGTCGTGCTGACGATGTGGGACTGGACGCGGCCCACGGCGTACCTGCACGATCTCATCGGCACCGATCGCCGCGACCCGACGGTCAATCCGAACGGAAAACTCTACGGTTCGCCCGAAAACAGCACGGACTGGGTCCCGATACTCGATCCGGTCACGCACACGGCGACCGAAGTGCTGCATCCGGTGCGCGATGACAAGACGCCGTCGCACCGCACGGACCCGATGGCGCCGTCGCCGTACTGGGGCCCGGAACCGATCTGGGACAGCCGCACGAGCAACCACAATCCGATGATGGACGAGCGCTCGCGCGTGTGGTTCACCGCGCGGATCCGGCATCCGGCGAATCCCGCGTACTGCCGCAAGGGCTCCGATCATCCGTCGGCAAAGGCGTTTCCGCTCGAGCGCGCGAATCGACACCTGTCGATGTACGATCCGAAATCCGGGAAATTCACGCTGATCGACACGTGTTTTCCGACGCACCATCTGATTTTCGCGGAGGACGCGAATCACACGCTGTGGACGAGTTCCGGCGTCGGCGGCGCGGGCGTGGTCGGCTGGCTCGACCGCAGGCGCTTCGAGCAGACCGGCGACGAGGCGCGGTCCCAGGGCTGGACGCCGTTTGTCGTCGACGCGAACGGCAACGGTCGGCGCGATGCGCACGTCGAGCCGGACGCGCCGCCCGATCCGGCGAAGGACAAACGCGTTGCGGTGAACCTCTATTCCGTCGCCGTGAATCCGGCGGACGGTTCGATCTGGGGCACGTCGCTCGCGCCGTTTCCCGGTTACGTCGTGCGCGTCGCGCCGGGGCCGGATCCGACGCACACCGCGCTCACCGAAATTTTCGAGGTGCCGCTTCCGGGTTACGGCCCGCGTGGCGGCGACATCGACCGCAACGGCGTGTTCTGGGCGTCGCTCGCGAGCGGGCATCTCGCGAGTTTCGATCGTCGCAAGTGCCGGGCCGCGTTGAACGGCCCCGGGGCGGTGGCCGGAAAGCACTGCCCCGAAGGCTGGACGCTGCACGTGCTGCCGGGCCCGCAGTTCCGCGACGTGCCGGATTCCGGCAGCGTCGAGGCGAGCTATTACACGTGGGTGGACCAGTTCAACACGTCCGGATTCGGCCGCAACGTGCCGATCGCGACCGGCAACATGAGCGACTCGCTGTTCGCGCTGGTCGACGGCCGCTTCGTGAACCTTCGCGTGCCGTATCCGGTGGGATACTTCACGAAGTGGGTGGAGGGCCGCATCGACGACCCGGGCGCGGGCTGGAAGGGCCGTGCGCTGTGGACGACGTTTTCCACGCGCACGATGTTTCACCTCGAAGGCGGCAAGGAGAACCGCCCGAAGGTCGTGCGCTTCCAGATGCGGCCCGATCCGCTCGCGCGGTAGCGGACCGCGGCTTCAGCCGATCCGGCGGCCGCGTCGCGGATGGTCCCTGCGTTGCGCGCGGGCTGCGCGCTGCGCCGTCAATCCGCCTTCGCGCCGGAAGTGCGGATGATCGACGCGAACTTCGCGATC
>CAZMBS010000080.1:0-13557 GCA_964564295.1 uncultured Streptomycetaceae bacterium | reverse complement strand
GAACCGCCCAGCGAGGTCACGGTATCAACGATGGTCAGCGCGTTGTATTTGTGCGCAATCTCGACCAGGGTCTTGGCGTCGGACAACACGCCGGTGGAGGTCTCGGCATGCACAAAGGCCACCAGGCGCACATCGGGATTTTTCTTCAGCGCGTCTTCGAGTTTCTGCGGGGAAATCGGTTCGCCCCAGGCGTCTTCAACAACGATCGGCGTGCCGCCGCAGCGCTCGACGTTTTCGATCATGCGGCCGCCGAACACGCCGTTGCGGCACACGACGACCTTGTCCCCCGGCGCGACGAGGTTTACGAAGCAGAATTCCATGCCGACGGAGCCCGGCCCGGAAATCGGGAACGTAAGCGGATTTTTGGTCTGGTACGCGTAGCGCAGCAGCGACTTCACTTCTTCCATCATCTCGACGAACACCGGGTCGAGATAACCCACCGCGGGCTGGCTCATGGTCGTCAGCACCCTCGGATGAATTTCCGTGGGACCCGGCCCCATCAGCGTGCGTTGCGGCGGATGAAACGAGTTGATGCGCTTCGGCGGGGCGAATCTTTCCATGGTGTCACTCCTGGCTATGGCGGGGTCTATCGGGTTTTCGCCGTCGGGCCGCGACTTCAACTTGAGCGGTTTGCAGGCAGTGGCCTCGTTCAGGACGTCGGCGGCGCGGATGTCGCCGCCGGTCACCTGCTCGACTTCCATGGCCCAGCGCGCCGGGACGTATCCCGACTTCACCCATGCGTTGACGACCGCGCGGTCGAGCCGGAACCGGCGCGCGACTTCCGCTTGGCTTCCGAACAGGGCGACGAGGCGTTCAGCGCAATTCATGGCAAATCCCGGGTGGGACTCTACCATGACAAATTGAATTTGACAAAACTACGTTGCGCCTATAGGTCCCCGCTCGGCAGAAAATTGCCTTCTTTGTCAATAAAAACAAATGCTTATATCTACTGCGGCGCAGGCGGTTCCATGGCGGAAACCTTCCCGAAGTCGAACAGGTCGCGGTCGAGCAGATGCGACGGGGTGACGTTCTGCAAGCCCGTAAACAGGGTTTCGATGCGGCCCGGGTGGCGTTTTTCCCACTCCCGCAGCAACGCTTTCACTTCCTTGCGCTTCAGGCTTTCCTGCGAGCCGCACAGCGTGCACGGAATGATCGGAAACGCCCGGCGTTCCGCATACATCGCGAGGTCGCGTTCGTCGCAATAGGCGAGCGGCCGGATCACGACGTGACGCCCGTCGTCCGACACGAGCTTGGGCGGCATCGCCTTCAGTTTGCCGCCGTAAAACAAGTTCAGGAAAAACGTCTCCAGAATGTCGTCACGATGATGGCCGAGCGCGATTTTCGTCGCGCCGATCTCGGCCGCCACCCGATACAGCACGCCGCGGCGCAGGCGCGAGCACAGCGAACACATCGTTTTGCCCTCGGCGATCACACGCTTCACGACGCTGTACGTGTCCTGCGACTCGATCCGGAACGGCACGCCGAGCGCCGACAGGTACTCCGGCAGCACGTGTTCCGGAAAGCCGGGCTGTTTCTGGTCGAGATTGACGGCGATGATCTCGAACCGGACCGGCGCGCGCGCGCGCAGATGCATCAGCACGTCGAGCAGCCCGTAACTGTCCTTACCGCCGGACAGGCACACCATCACCCGATCGCCGTCGCGGATCATGTCGTAGTCCGCGATCGCCTGCCCTACCTGCCGGCGCAGACGCTTCGCGAGCTTGTTGGCCTCGTATTCGGATTTGCGCGGATCCGCGCGGCCCGGCGAGGGTCGCTGCAGCAGACTCGCGTCCACTCTGGCGACAACCGTCATGCGTTGAGACTCCGCCCGCCGTCGACGGCGATGATCTGACCGGTCACATACGGCGCGTTCGCGACGAGGTATTCCACCGCCTTCGCGATGTCGTCCGGCTCGCCGATGCGCTTCAGCGCGGTCAGATTCATGACGCGCTGCCGCGACACGTCGTCACGCAGTTGATCGTCGTCGGGCCAAACGACGGTACCGGGCGAAACGCCGTTCACGCGCACGTCGGGACCGAGCTCGCGCGCGAGCGAACGCGTCAACGCGAGGAGCCCACCCTTGGCGGTGGAGTAAACGACATAGTTCTTCATCGGCAGTTCCGCGTGGATGTCGATGATGTTCACGATCACGCCATGGGTCTTGCGCAGTTCCGGCGCCGCGGCCTGCGCGAGAAACAGCGGCGCCTTCAGATTCGTGCCGACGAGATCGTCCCATGCCTTTTCGGTGATGTCGCCCAGCGCGGTCGGATAAAAACTCGACGCATTGTTGACCAGCACGTCGAGCCGCCCGAACGATTTCACGGCGTCGCGCACGAGCGCGGACAACGCTCCGGTTTTCAGAAGGTCGCCCTGCACGAGCGTTACCGATGCCGCGCGCGCGGATTCGAGTTCGCTTTTCAGCGCGCGCGCATCGTCGGCGGAGGCGCGATAGTGCACGACGAGGTCGGCGCCCGCCGCGTGCAGCCGGCGGCAGATGGCCGCGCCCACGCGCCGCGCGCCGCCCGTCACGAGCGCAACCTTGCCGTCGAGCCGATCCGCCATGGACATCCCTGAAAGAAACCGAGCGACGGGCGTTGACCGCGCGTCGCTCGTAGCACGTTGTTTATTTTAACGTATTCACGCATCATCGGCAGCGTGAAACTGCCCGGATCTCTCGTGCCGAGCCGGCGCGCCGGGGCTCGGGGCGGCGGATGAGCGCTCAACCCCGGGTGCGTGAGAATGCGCTCACTGTCGATATCGAACACGCGCTTCAACAGACCGTGCGCACTGGCGCGCTGTCGGCATGCGTGCAATCGCCTTCCACGGAGGGGATTACTGTTGGCTGATTGTCTAGGCGATCAAGCAGGCGTCAAATGATGGAAATCGTTATCTCGCCGCGCAAGTATTCGACCGCTTGACCCGCGATTAAAACGCGCTCGCCATGTAACGCGCAACGCAGTTCCCCGCCGCGCGCCGAAAGCTGGCGCGCCGTGAGCTCTTTTTTACCCAGTCGCGCAGCCCAATACGGCACCAGCGTGCAATTTGCCGAACCGGTGACAGGGTCTTCCGGTATGCCCTGGCGTGGCGCGAAGAAGCGATAGACAAAATCGACTGCATCGCCAGGCGCGGCGAGGGTGACAGCAAAGGCGTCTATACTGGCAATGCGGGCAAAATCCGGCGCAAACGCGCGCACTTGCGCTTCCGAATCGACGATTACCAATAGATCGCGAGAGAGATAGGCTTCGTGCGGGCGCAAGCCCAGCGCATCGATCATGGCGGCGGTGACTTCAACTGGCTTGCCCGGCCGCGACGGAAAATCCATGCTGAGGAATTCGCCACCTCGCGCGACAACCAGTTTGCCGCTGCGCGTGCCGAAGGTAAAGCGACTCGCCGTTGGATATACGTGCTGAAACAGCACATGTGCAGTGGCCAGGGTGGCGTGGCCGCACAGATCAACCTCCACCGTCGGCGTGAACCAGCGCAGCGGCATCACCTCGCCGCGCGCGATGACATACGCCGTCTCGGCAAGATTGTTCTCGGCAGCAATGGCTGCCAGCGTGGTATCGGGTAACCATTCATCGAGCAGGACAACGGCCGCGGGATTGCCGCCAAACAGGCGGCTGGTGAACGCATCGATTTGATAGAGCGGGAGTTTCATTTTGTTCGGTCGAGGTATGCCTTCACCGCTTGCGCGCCGTGACTTCGATTTCAATTTTCATACGCGGGTCCAGCAGGCCGGCATTGATCATGGTGGCGGCGGGGCGCACATCGCCAAAATGCTGACGCATCACCGGCCAGCAGGCTGCGAAGTCCTCGGTGTTCGGCAGGATGTAGTGCACGCGCACCACGTCTTTCATTTTCGCGCCTGCTTGTTTGAGTGCGTGCTCGATATTTTTCAGGCACTGCGCGGCTTGCTCCGCCACGTTGTCGGAGATCGTCATGGTGGCATAGTCGAAACCCGTTGTGCCGGAAACGAACACCCATTCGCCATCCACCACGGCGCGCGAGTAAGCAATTTGTTCTTCGAACGGCGAGCCGGAGCTGATAAGTTTGCGGGACATGGCGGCCTCGACGCATTGGGAACGCTGCAATGATCAATGATATTTGCGCAATTCGCCATTGTGCCAGTGGGACCGGAAATCCATCCCCCCCTGGCCGGGCTTTCCGTCGCGTAGAAATTTGACCACGACTCGGCGCGTCCCCGCTGTGGTTTCCTGAAAAATCGGGCCGACTCCCCCGCGAAGGGGGAACGGGCCTGAACCGGACCTGGCTTGCGGTACGAAGCCGGGTCGCTTAATATGCTTCAGTCAATTTGATTAATTCTGATTTAACAATGGACACACGAGTCGTCACTGCCCATCTTCCAGCGAGTCTGGCGGAGAAACTCGACGGACTCTCCCAACGCTTGGACCGCCCGAGAGGCTGGATCGTCAAGGAAGCCATCGCGTCCTACATCTCGCTCGAGGAGGAACGGCACCGCCTCACGCTCGAGGCCCTCCAGGACGTAGATGCCGGGCGCACGGTCGAGCACGTGGAAGTGGAGGCCTGGGCAGGACGTCTGTCCAACCCGAAGCGGCGCGCCCGCCGCTGATCGTGTCCCTCAAGTGGACCAGCAAGGCGCACGCCGACCTGGTGCGCCTGCATGAATTTCTTGAACCGGTTAAATCGGCAGCCGCGGCACGAACCGTGCGGCACTTGGTCGCGGGCGCCAAGCGAATTCCTGGTCACCCGCGCCTCGGCATCCACATGCCGGAGTTCGCGCCGCGCCAGGTGCGAAAAGTCTTGGTAGGAGACTACGAAATTCGTTACGAACTGACGGACACCGATGTTTTCATCCTCAGGATTTTTCATACGCGCGAGGATCGTTAAGGCGATATCGGCTTGTTTCGTTTGCCCGGCAGCCAGCCGCGCCCCGAAGGCGAGATCAAGGCGATAACCGCGCGTCGCTCCTAGCACGTTGTTTATTTTGGCGTATTCACGCATCATCGGCAGCGTGAAACAGCCCCGCGCCCTCGCGCATCTGCCCGCGCCCCCGCCGGAAGCTGCGGCACTCAGCGCGCAGCTCGGTGCGGAAATTTCCCGCGAAATCGCGGCAAACAGCGGGCGAATCAGCTTCGCGCGGTACATGGAACTCGCGCTTCATGCTCCGGGCCTCGGCTATTACAGCGCGGGCAGCCGCAAACTCGGACGCGACGGTGACTTCGTGACGGCGCCCGAATTATCTCCGCTGTTCGGCCGTTGCATTGCAAGCCAGATCGGCGAGCTCGTCTCGCGCGGTCTGCCGGATGTGCTGGAGATCGGCGCCGGCACGGGGACGCTCGCGGCCGATGTGCTGGCCGAACTCGGGAAGTCCGGCCGGATGCCGGAACGCTACCGGATACTCGAAGTCAGCGCGGACCTGCGCGAGCGGCAGCGCACCCGGATTGAGGAACGCGTGCCCGAGCACATGCATCGCGTCGAGTGGGTCGATGCGCCGCCGCGCGATTTCGAAGGCACGATCATCGGCAACGAGGTGCTTGACGCGATTCCCGCGCACGTTGTCGTGACGCGCGAGGGGCAGATTCTGGAGGCCTGCGTGCGGCACGACGAAGCACGTCAGGCGTTCGAATGGTGCGAGGCTCCCGCGCCGGAAGACGTGCGTGCTGCCGCGGCCGCGCACGCGCTGCCGCCGGACGGTTACCGCACCGAAATCGGTCTCGTCGCGCGCGCGTTCGTGCGATCGTTCGCGCGGCGGCTCAAGCGGGGCGTGATGCTTTTCGCCGACTATGGTTTTCCGGCGCGCGAGTACTATCACCCGCAACGCAGCGAGGGAACGCTGATGTGCCACTACCGGCATTGCGCCCACGATGACCCGTTCGTGCTGATCGGGCTGCAGGACATCACAACACACGTGGATTTCAGCGCGGTCGCATCGGCCGGCGCGGCATCGGGACTCGCGGTATTGGGCTATGCCACGCAGGCGCAGTTTCTGATCAATTGCGGCATCACCGGGTTTCTGGCCGAAACGCCCGCGGCGGACACGCGTGCCTATGCCCCACTCGCCGCCGGCGCGCAGACGTTGCTGAGTCCGGCCGAGATGGGGGAGCTTTTCAAAGTCATTGCCCTCGGGCGCGGCGTCGAAGAGCCCCTTCTCGGATTTCGCTCGGGCGACCGCAGCCATACGCTCTGACGCGGTTCGCGCGCGCGCTCCGCTGCGCTATGATCGTCGATCCGATGCCGGATTTCCGCCCAACGTTCCAGTCCGCCCGCCGTGATCCGCGCCTGCGGGCCGCAGCAGTCGTGCTTGCCGCCTGCGCCACGGCGGCCGTTCACGCCGCCGGCACGGCACCGGCCCCGGAAATCGCGAGGGCGCAATATCTGTGGACGCAAAGTCCGCACGGCAGGATGCTCGAACGCATCCTGCCGCCCGCGATCGAACCCGCGCAACTGCCCGAACCCGATTCCGCCGGCGCGCGGCAGACGGTGCGCTACTGCGTGCAGTGCCACAATCTGCCGAATCCGCACATGCATACGGCGGCGAGGTGGGTGCCCGTCATCGAGCGCATGGTGTGGCGCATGCAGGGCAACGGCAACATGGGCGCGCTGATGAAGGACATGATGGCGGAAGTCCAGGTCCCGACCGCGGACGAACTCGCGGTGCTGCGACGCTATCTTCAAAAACACGGGCAGCGGGAAATCGACCCGAATCACCCGGCACTCGCGACCCGCCCCGGACAGATGTACAGCATTGCGTGCTCGCAGTGCCATGCGCTGCCCGATCCGCGGCGCCATACGGCGCGGGAATGGCCCGCCGTCGTCGAGCGCATGAAGGGCCACATGGCGTGGGCCAACGTGATCGTCGGGCCCGCCAGCCTGCGTACGACGCCGGAACTGCGCACCGACGAAATCGTGCGGCTGCTGCAGCGCCACAGCCGGCCGGCCGGCCGCTGACGCCTACAGCACCGGATTTTCGATGGTCCCACCCAGCGCGGCGAGTCCCCATGCGGGCGCCTGCGCGTCCGGATTGAGGCTGATGTGCGCCCCCAGCGCATGGGCGTCGCGGAAAATCCGCTCCAGCGGGTGTGAAGCGTAGATGCCCGTGGCACCGGTCACGACATGCAGCGTGTCGACCGCCTCGAGGCACAGGCTCGCCGCGTAAGCCGCATTGCGCTTGTAGCGCAGTTTGTGTTCCGTGTCCGGTATCCGGCCTTCTCCGGCAAGCGCCTGCCCCTCGATGGCATCCGCGCGCAGCAGCACGCGCGCGCAATCGATCTTCGCGGCCGCCGCGCTCACGCGATGCTGTACGGTCTGGAGATCGCGCATTCTGAGTCCCGTGTAATTGGTGCTGCGCTCCTTGACCATCGCCAGCGTATGCTCCAGCGCCGCCATCGCATTGCCCACCGCCGTCGCGGCGATGCCGTGACCGCCCAGCGCCTGGAGCGAAACGCGATACAGCGGGTTCGGATTCCCTCGCGCGCCGGGAAACGTGTCGCCACCGCGGATGTCGTACACGCAGAGCGCGCGGTATTCGGGCACGAACACGTCTCTGGCGACGACCGACATGCTGCCGGTGGAACGCATGCCGAGCGTGTGCCAGTCGTCGATGATTTCGTACTGCGACCTGTCGAGCAGACACATGCGGTGATCGACGGCTTTGTCGCCGTCCCGCACGATTGCGGCGAGCATGCACCAGCCGGCGATATTCACGCAACTGGAGAAGTTCCACCGGCCGCCGAGCACAAATCCACCGTCGACCGCGCGGGCGCGCCCCTGCGGAAACGCGATGCCCGCCGCGATCAGAGCCCCGGGATCCGCGCCCCATACATCGGCCTGCGCACGCTCGTCGAACATCGCAAGCATCCAGTTGTGAATCGAGAGATTGACGACGTTCCAGCTCGTCGACGCGCAGCCGCGCGCGAGCTCCATCGGAACGTCGACGTACGCAACGAAATCGTGCTCCATGCCGCCCCAGCGCCGCGGCTGCAGGATGCGCGCCGCACCGATCGCGTGCAGATCGTTCACGGTTTCCGGCGGCATGACGCGCATGGACTCCGCCTGCGCCGCGCGGCTGCGAAGCGCCGGCACCAGTTCGCGCGCAAGACGCACGGCGTCGTCGTACGCGACACCGGCGAAGCTGCCAAGATCGTTCATCGGGACCCGGTTTGGTATTGCCGGCGCGGCCGTGGACTATGGCGCGCCCGGTTGACGATACTGTATCGGCCCGATCGTCAAAGAATCAAGTCCGCTGCGCCGCGGCGCCGGCAGCGTGACGTCGAAAACCGCCGCCATCGCACCGTCCCGGCCGCGCGACAACGGAACGATCAGTGCCTCGTTGACGCCCCGCTCGGCACCGAAATAGAGCTGCGTGACCAGCGTTGCATGCGACGCGTGGCTCACCCGGTAGTGGATGTGCTGCGGCCGGCCGGGATACTCGCTGGGAACGATCGTCGAGTAGCGATACCGCCCCTCGGCATCGGTCTGCACCGTCGCCCGCAACAGACACCCGGGATCGTCCACGCGATCCTGCATCACCTGCGAGTAGTCGCCACGCGCATCGGCCTGCCAGACTTCGACCAGCGCACCCGCCAGCGGCCTGCAGTCGGGCATGCCGAGCACGCGCCCCGACACGGACAGTCGCTCCTTGCCGCCGCTGCCTGTCGCGCACAACTCCGCCTGCACCGGCGCGCCGCTCTTGTAGAACGGGCCCAGCGCGTCGCGCGGCGTCGCGCGACAGGCCTGCGCCAGCGCCTGCGGAGCTGCGAGGCAGCCCAGCACGGAAAGCAGTATGCGGCGTCGATCAAGTTTCATGGGGGCTCCGGCAAATCCTCCGGCGGCAGCTTCGCGAGCGCCGCGCATTCGAAAACTATACCCGAAGATTGCCGCCGCGATGCTACTGTTGCAGCGCGGGCACGTTCATCCCGCGCCGCACGGCGGGCCGTGCCGAAATCGCATCGTACCAGCGCTTCACGTTCGGAAAGTGGTTCAAGTCCACCTTGTGCCATTCATGGCGCGCGACCCACGGATAGGTCGCGATGTCGGCGATCGAGTACTCGTCGGCAAGATATTCGTGCTTCGCGAGATGCGCGTCGAGCACCCCGTAAAGGCGCCGCGTTTCCAGCGAGTAGCGCTCGATCGCATACGGCACCGGTTCCTTGGCCGCGCGCAGAAAGTGATGCGTCTGTCCGAACATGGGGCCCACGCCGCCCATCTGGAACATGAGCCACTGCAGCGCCTCGTACTTGCCGCGCGCCGATGCCGGCAGCAATTTTCCCGACTTTCCCGCGAGGTAGATCAGGATCGCGCCGGATTCCATCAGCGCGAGCGGCTTGCCGTCGGGCCCGTCCGCATCGACGATCGCGGGAATCTTGCTGTTCGGATTGATGGCCACGAATTCGGGCTTGAACTGGTCGCCCTGGCCGATGTTGATCGCATGCGCCTTGTAGGCAAGTCCCAGCTCTTCGAGCATGATCGAGACCTTGCGTCCGTTGGGCGTGCTCCACGTATAAAGATCGATCATCGCCGCTCCCGTTCCAAGTGATTGAATCAAAAGCTATTCCTGACTATCGCGTTCGCTATTGCGGCGCGCCGCGCGGCGGCGATCTGCGCGCGAATGTCGTCGGCAGCCCCGGCGGACTTCGCGATTCCGCCGGCGTCGACGGCCGTGGCGGCGGCCAGCGCGCACTCGAGCCGCGCGCGCGCGCGCGGTGCGTCCGGTTCGTCGACGAGCACCGTCGCAGTCAATTCCACGAAGCGTTCCGGTCGTCGCCAGGCGTCCGACGCATCGAACAGTCCGAGCACGGTGTCCGCGTCGAGCACCATGACATCGGCAATCGCGTTGCCGTGGCGCGCCGCGAGCAGTGCGAGGTCCCGGCACGCCGCCGGCAACTTCAAACGCGCGGCCATCGCCGTGATGGCAAGCGGATCGAGTGCGCGGCACAGCACCGCGAACCGGGCATCGAGGCTCAGCCCGCCGGCCGCAGCGGCATCGAGCGCGCGCAGTACGGCGGTCCGGCCGGAATCCTCCGCAATCATGGCGTCGATTTCCGGCATCACGCGAGCGAGCGCGCCGCATTCCCGCAGGGCTTCGAACAGCCGTGACGGCTGCTGCGCCATGAGTCCGCGCGCGAGTTCCTGCCACACGCGCTCGGGAACCAGCGCGTCCGCCTCTCCGGCGGCGACCATCTGACGCATCAAGGCGTGCGTCTCCGGCGCGATCGCAAATCCGAAACGCGCCGCGAATCGCGCGACACGCAGTATCCGCACCGGGTCTTCGGCGAACGCGGGGCTCACGTGACGCAGCACGCGCGCCCGCAGATCCGCGATGCCGGCGTGCGGGTCGATCAGGCGCCCGTCGGCATCTTTCGCGATCGCATTGATCGTCAGGTCGCGCCGCGCGAGATCCTGCTCGAGCGTCACGTCCGGCGCCGCATGAAACTGGAAGCCATGGTAGCCGCGCGCCACCTTCCGCTCGGTGCGCGCGAGCGCGTACTCCTCGTGGGTCTGCGGATGCAGGAACACCGGGAAGTCCCTGCCGACCGGCTTGTAACCCTGCCGCACCATGGATTCGGGCGTCTCACCGACGACGACGAAATCGCGATCCTGAACCGTCAGGCCGAGCAGTTCGTCGCGCACCGCGCCGCCCACCACGTAGGCCTTCATCGCGGTTGCACCGATCCCGTGTTGTCACGCACCGCGCCCGCCCTTGTCCGGAACACCGGCGTGCGCGAAGCTCAACGCCCTGCCCGGTCGCGATACTGCCGGTAGCGCGATCGCGGCGTCGTATTCGCAAGCCAGGCCGGCGCCACCGCCTCAAGCGCGCGCGGCGCGATGCCCAGCGGAAAATCGCACCGGCACACGCTGTCCACCTGCATCGACAGGACGTTGTCTCGCGTGAGCAGCTTGATCGGCAGCAGTTCGAGCGCGAACGCCTGCCAGTACGACAGCCCGTCGCCGAGCCCGATGATGCGGCGCGGCTTGCCGGTCGTGCGGCCGACGTATTCGACGAGTTCGCGCAGCGTGTAAACCCTGGGCCCGCACAGATCGTAGGATTTTCCGCAGGTGTCCCGGCTCGCGAGGCTGTCCGCGAACACGCGGGCCACATCCTCGACGAACACGGGCTGAAAACGGGCGCGCGGGCTGCCCAGCAGCACGAGCGGCATCCAGCGCAGCAGCGCCGCGAACAGGTTGAGGAAGGCATCGCCGCGGCCGAAGATCACGGACGGCCGCAGCAGCGTGACATCCAGCCCGGTGCCGCGCAACAGCGCCTCGGCCTCGCCTTTGCTCCGCAGGTAGGCGCTCGGCGCGTCCTCGGCCGCGTTGAGCGCGCTCATATGCAGCAGGCGCGTGATGCCGGCTTCCCGGCATGCCTGCGCGATTTTGCGCGCGAGTTCGACGTGCGCCGACCGGAAGGCGGCGTTGCCCCGGCCATCGTGCAACACGCCGACCAAGTTGATCACGGCATCACAACCGCGGAAGAGATCGCGCAGTTGCGCCGCGTCATGCACGTTGCACGAAACCACATCGACCGTGGGCAGCAGGATCAGCCGTTTCGCGCGCTCGCGGTCGCGTGTCGGCACGCGCAGGCGCAAACCCCGCGCGGCGAGAAGCGCACAGACGTGGCGGCCCACGAATCCCGAGCCGCCGATGACGCAGACCGTGGTGATTTGCACGGGGCTATTTTACTCTTGCACGCGCGGCGCGCGCTCAGGGCGTATCGCCCAGGGCCGGTTCGCGGTCGCGCGTGCGCGGCGTCACCGTGCCCAGGCGCTGTTTGATCGACTGCACCTGCTGGCTGAAGTTGTGCGCGTAGTAGGACGCGTTCGCCATGACTTTCTTGACGTAGTCCCGCGTTTCGTTGAACGGGATTGTTTCGGCGTAGATGGCGCCCTCCATCGCGGTGTCCGGCCGCCAGGCGCGCGCGCGTCCGGGCCCGGCGTTGTAGGCCGCCGAAGCGAGCACCGGGTGCCCGTCGAGGAAATCGAGCACATGCCGCAGGTAGTACGTGCCGAGCGTGACGTTGGTGTCGATTTCGGTCACCTGCGACCAGCGCCAGTCCTTCAGGCCCGCCTTCTTTGCGACCCACTTGGCCGTGGCCGGCATGAGCTGCATGAGGCCGCTCGCGCCGGCATGGGATTTTGCCCCGACGATGAACCGTGACTCCTGGCGGATCAGGCCGTACACCCAGGCTTCGTCGAGATTCATCTGCTTGGAGTGGGACTTGAGCACCTCGCGGAACGGCGCGAGGTAACGCAGCGTAAAGTCATGCACGGCCGCGGTGCGATCGGCGGTGTTGATCGCGCGGTCGAAAATCTCGTGCTGTCGCGCAACCTCGGCCGCCGTCAGGAACTGCCGGTCGTCGAACGTGCGGATGGCCCACAACCACTCGCGGTTTGCATCGAAGCGCAGGTTGAGCTGATACAGCATCAGCGCGCGCCGTATCCCCGGCTGCCCGGCCATCGCCTTCACGTCCTCCGGCGTGGGCTGGAAAGACGCGGCGGGCGCCGCAATCTTGCCGCCGAGCTCCTCGAGCGCGAGCTGGCCATAAAAATTGAACTCGTGCGCGAGCGGATTCAGGATCGCCTGCGCCTCGTCGCGACGGTTCAGCGCGATGAGCGCACGGGCCTTCCAGTAGCGCCAGCTCGCGTCGCGCGATTCGGCGGGCGTCATGGCCTGCACGGCGTCCAGCACCTCCGCCCAGTTGCGTTGCCGCAGTGCCGCCCGGACCTTCCATGCGAGCTGCAGATCGGAAAGATCCGTCGCCTTCGCGTACCAGCCGAGCGCGGCGCTGTCGTGCCGCACGGCGCCGAAATGCGCGATCTGTCCCCACACGTATCCGCGTTCGCCCGTGGAAAAACGCGTTTCATGCTTCGTCCAGTGCGTGGCGGCCTGCTGCGGCGACGTGCGCGCGAGGCGGTGTGCGGCGAACATCGCGGTCTCGCGGCCAGCGCGCGACTTGAGATCGAACTGCGTCCGTTCCAGGAACGCGCCGGGATTGGTCGAGATGGCAGCGAGCATCTTGCTGTCCGGAGCCTGTCCGGCCGGCAGCAGTGCCGCGACGCGAACGGCAAGGCTCACCTGATTCACTTCGAGTGCCAGGCGCACGCGCGTCCAGATGTCGTCAACCGATAGCTGCTGGCTCGATGCGAGCGCCGCAAACAGCGGGTTGCAGCTCTCCGGCAGTTCGCGCGCCACGAACCAGAGCGGCCGCGCCTCGCGCAGCGCCAGCGGGTCGAGCCGCGCGCGCGACTGCAGGGCGTAACACGTGATCTCGATGTCTTCCGTCACGAGTTGCGGCAGTTCGGCGTCAAACGTCTCCCATTGCTGCAACCGGCCCAGTTGCTTCAGCCAGTCCGCGCGCAACCGGTCCGACAATACCGAGTCGCGATGCGACGCCATGAATTCACGCAAGTCTTCCGGCGCCGAGCGATCGAGGCGCATGCGCAACTGCCAGTACGCGACGTAGGGCTCGAGCAGGTGGCCCTTGAGCCGCTTCGCGTGGGCCTCCAGCCTGCGAGCGTCTCCGGCCCGGAACGCCTCCCGCGCTGCCAGAAATTCGCTCTCGAGTGACGCCGACGCGGC
>CAZMBS010000079.1:0-13595 GCA_964564295.1 uncultured Streptomycetaceae bacterium | reverse complement strand
CAGGATCGCGCGGAAATTGTCGTTGATGTCGTAGCCGTCGCCGACCGATGAAATCGACGTCGAAACGAATTCCACGCCGAGCGTGGCGGAGCGTTCGTCGAGGAAATTCTTCCTGAGTTCCCCGGCCCAGTTCTGGTGAATGTCGCCGGTGACGACGACGAGGTTGCGCAACCGCATGTCCTCCACGGCGGCGAACAGCCGGTCGCGCGCCGCCACCGCGCCGTCCCACTTGTCGAGGCTCGGCGCGAAAATATCGGGATTCGCGTTGCGGTCGTTGCGCATCATCGTGATCTGCTGCGCGAGCAGGTTCCAGCGCGCCTTCGAAGCGCGGAGTCCGTCGTAAAGCCAGCGCTCCTGCGCCTCCCCCAGCATCGTGCGGCCCGGCTGCGCGGCTTCCGCGCAGTTCGCCTGGACCCGGGGTCCGTCGAAACAGGCCTGCGGCGACCGGTACTGCCGCGTGTCGAGCACGTTCATCGCGAGCAGATCGCCGACGGCGAAGCGCCGATGCGCGAGGATGTCCGGCCCGCGCGGCATCTGCGCCCTGCGCAACGGAAGATGTTCGTACCACGCCTGGAACGCGGCGGCGCGGCGCAGCAGGAAAAGTTCCGACGGCGTTCCGTCCTGATTCGTGTCTCCCGCCCAGTCGTTGTCCACCTCGTGATCGTCGAAGCTCATGATGAACGGCGCCGATGCATGGGCGGCCTGCAGGTCCGGATCCATCTGGTACAGGCTGTAGCGATGGCGATAGTCGTCGAGCGTGTAGATTTCGTCCGGCTCTCCCGGCATCACGCGCACGACCGGCAGCGGGCGTTCGCCCGGGCGGATGAACCGGTACTCGTAAATGTAGTCGCCGTAGTGGAAAACGAAATCGAACCGCTCGGCGGCAATGCGCCGAAACGCCGTGAAGTAGCCGTCCTCGTATTTCTGGCAGCCCGCAACGGCGAACCGCAAGCTCGCGAGCGGCGCGCCGGCGGGCGGCAACGTTTTCGTGCGGCCGACGCGGCTGCGTTCGCCGCCCACGCGAAACTGGTAGAAGTATTCACGCGCCGCATCGAGTCCACCCACTTCCACGTGAACCGCGTGGCCGAGTTCCGGGTGCGCGACGGCCTTCCCGCTTTGCACGACCTTGCTCATTTTCGGATCCGCAGCCACGGCCCAGTCGACTTCGACCGGCCTGCGCGGCATGCCGCCGCCGCGATCGAGCGGCTTGGGCGCGATCTTGGTCCAGATCACGACCCCGTCGGGTGCCGGATCCCCGGACGCCACGCCCAGCGCGAACGGGTACCCGGCGAACACCGGGTTGCCCCACACAGCGCGCGGCACGACGCTCCCGGCCGTCGTGAGCAGCATCGATGCGCCGAGTCCGCGCAGAAAATCACGGCGGCCCCACGAGCAAAAATCGTCGACATTCCATTTCCCGGGAACACGGACAGTCATGGCGTTGCTCCACGTTGTTTGCAGCGAACCGCGAAAAGTCTGCCCGACGCAGGTGACCGGTGCATGACAGCGATCCGCCGCGCCGCGTCCCGGTCAAGCTGAATTCACATCAGCCGTGCGGCCGCTGCGGCGTCCCCAGCATGCCGCATCCTGTGCGAGAATTCCAGCCCGGCGGAACGCTCCGCCGCGATGGTCCACACCAGAGTCCACATTCCGTTTCGTCATGATCGAAATCCACGAGCAGTTCGATGTGCCCGCTGCGCCGCCACGCAGGGTCTGGGACCTGCTGTCGGACCCGGTGTCGGTGGTCGGCTGCGTCGACGGTGCGTCGTTGGGCGACCGGCACGAGGACGGCACGTTCGACGGCACCCTGGCGGTCAAATTCGGCCCGGCACGCGTGACGTTTCGCGCGCGCATCGGGCTCGAGCTCGATCACGACGCCATGACCGGGCGCGTCACCTCGCGCGGCAAGGACAACCAGGGCGGCACCCGTTTCACCGCCACGATGACGTTTCGCGTGACCGAACGCGCGGGCGGTTCCGGTTCCACCGTTTGCATCACCGGCGAGAACGAAATCGCCGGAAAACTCGCGGGCCTCGTCGAGGCCGGCGCGAAAATCGTCGTGAAACGCATGGCGTTGGATTTCGCGGAAAAACTCGCGGCACGCTGCAACCAGACCAACCACGGAGAGGGTAACGCATGAAAGTCTACGAACGGCTCGCGCAGGCCTTCAAGGCCGAAGGCATGACGCATCTCTTCGGCATGATGGGCGACGGCAACATGTACTGGATGGACGCTCTCGACAAACTGGGCGGCGTCAGCATGATCGAAGTCCGGCACGAAGGCGTGGGGCTCGGCATGGCCGACGGCTGGGGCCGGCTTACCCGCACGCCCGGCGTCGCGACCTCGACCTGCGGCCCGGGGGTCACGCAGCTTGCGACGGCTTTCGTCACCGCGGCGCGCGCGCAAACGCCGCTCGTCGCGTTCTGCGGCGAATTCCCCGGCACCGATCAGGACTACATTCAGAAATTCGACCAGGCGAAATTCGCCGATGCGTGCGAGGCCGGCTTCGTTCGCGTGGTGTCGCCCGACTACACCGACGAGGCGGTACGCAAGGCGTTTTATCTGGCGAAGCTCGAATCGCGCCCGATCATGCTGTCGGCGCCGATGGACGTGCAGCAGAAGAAATTCGAGGACGAGGAGCCGTACAAGCCTTCCTCCACGCTGTTTCCGGCGCCGCGCGTGATCCGGGCCGACACCGACGCAATCCGGGCGGCCGCCGACATCATCGCCAACAGCAAGAAGCCGGTCATCGTTGCGGGCCGCGGCGCCATGTGGTCGGGCGCGGGAGACGCGATCCTGAAACTGGGCGACCGCGTCGGCGCGCTCATCGCAACGACGCTGCGCGCGAAAAACTGGCTCGGCGGGTCGGAATATCACGCCGGGGTCTCGGGTCTCTACGCATCGCGCACGACGATCCAGCTTTACGAAGAAGCCGACGTGGTGATCGCCGTCGGCGCGAGCCTCAACAAGTACACCACCGAGCACGGCTATCTGTATCCGAACGCGAAGTACGTGCATCTCGACCCGAAAGCGCACGTGATGATGGGCGGCGGGCGCGGCGCGGACTGTTACCTGCAGACCGACGGCCGGCTCGGGCTCGAGGACCTCGACGCGGAGCTTGAAAAACGTCATTTTAAATCAACAGGTTATCGCACCGGCGACGTGCTGGAACGGCTCGCGAACAAGTACGAGGATCGCACGCAGTTCCAGATCGATCCGGGCACCATCGATCCGCGCGAGGTCTGCCGCATGATCGAGGACACGGTGCCGGCGACGGTGCCGCTCCTGACCGGCAGCGGCGCAAGTTCCGGTTTTTCCCAGATGGTGTTCAACAAGCCGCGGCCGTTCATCCACGGCGCGAATTTTTTCGGCTGCATCGGCCAGATGCTGCCGGCCGCGATGGGCATGATCTTCGCGAGCGGCATGAAGCCGCTCGTGCTGGTCGACGGCGACGCGAGCACGCTGATGCATTTCTCGGACTACGATACCGTGGTGCGCAGCAAGCTGCCGTTGCTCGTCGTCGTGCTGAACGACGAGGCGCTCGGTTCCGAGTTCCAGAAAATGGTCGCGCACAAGATGGACGCCATGCTGTCGGCGATTCCCAGCCCGGACATCGGCGCCGTCGCGCGCGCGTTCGGCGGCCGTGGCGTGCTTGCGCGCACCGCGGAGGAAGTCCGGGCCGCCGCTGCCGATTGGGTCAGGAATCCGGGCCCGATGGTCATCGACGCGCGCGTGTCGCGCAATGCGATCACGCTCGCGCACCGGCGCGTGCTGTACGGCAGGGACGAGTGACCGCGACCGGCGAAAGGCGCGTTGCGATGCCGCAGATGCGCCGCCCCGATGCGCGTGCGATCCGCAGGAAGCAGGGATGCCCGAATGTTTGAATATTTCCCCAACAACTACACGTGGAGCCTCGCGGTGATGTCCGCGCTGAATCGCGGCGGGCAGATTTCCGAAATCGACGAGGCCTGCCGGCCGCTGCGGGAGATCGCGGGCACGAAGGCGCTCGCCGGCGACCCGACGCAGCAGCGCGCGTGGTTCGAGAGCTGGATGAAGGTCGCCGAGCGCGTGCAGCGGCTGGGAGAAGCCGATGAAGCCGCCGGTCACCCGCTGTCGGCGGGCCGCAAGTACCTGCGTGCCGGACTCTACTATCTGCTCGCCGAGCGCATGCCGAGCCACAAGGATCCGCGCCGGCTGGATGCCTACCGGCGCGGCATTGCGATCTACAAACACGGACTGATCTGTCGCAAGGAAGCGGTGGAATTTGTCGAAGTGCCCTACACCGATCAGCGGGGCCGGCACCGGCTGCCTGCAATTTTCTCGAAGGCGCCGGTTTCGGGCCGCGCGCCGTGCGTGGTGCATTTCGACGGCCTCGACGTGACCAAGGAAATCATCTACTCGGCGGTAGCCGACGAATTCCGCCGCCGCGGCGTGTCGCTGCTGATCGTCGATCATCCCGGCGTCGGCGCGGCGCTGCGGTTGCTCGGACTGCCGAGCGGCCCCGATACGGAGAAGCCCGCGGGCGCTGCGGTCGACTACCTCGAGACGCGCGACGATGTCGATGCGAACAACATCGGCATCATGGCGCTGTCGCTCGGCGGCTACTACGCGCCGCGCGCGGCGGCGTTCGAAAAGCGGTTCAAATGCGCGGTGGCCTGGGGCGCCATTTTCGATTATCACGCCTGCGTGGCGGATCGCATCGGCGGACGCGGCGAGCCTTCCGTGCCCGGTTACGCCGAACACGTGAATTGGGTGTTCGGCTGCGACAGGATCGAGGACACGATGAAGATCGTGAAACAGATGACGCTCGAAGGCGTGGCCGACAAGATCACGTGCCCGCTCCTGATCGTGCACGGCGAGAACGACCGCCAGGTGCCGCTGTGGCACGCCGAGCGCACCTACGAGGCCGCGATCAACAGTCCCGGCCGCGAACTCAAGGTCTGCCGTCTCGCCGACGGCGGCGCCGAACACTGCGGCGCGGACAACGGGCCGCTGGTGGTCGACTACATGACCGACTGGGTCGCAAGGCGGCTCGGCGGAAACGTCAATGGAATATGAACCTTTCCCGTCGCGGAGTAGAGATACGTCACGCCGGCAATCGGATTGCTTCGCTTCCGGACGCTCCGACCCAATGCGCCGGGGGAAAACGGCATATCAGCGCCGCAGTCATTTTTTTACGTGCTCCAAATCTTCCGGCTTTAACCGGTAGCGTATGCAGTTGCCGTCGTGCAGGTTTTGGTATTCGCTGACTATGTATGCAATGACGCTTTCGCGGTCGGCGGCTGGAATGTTCGCCTGCTCGGTCATCGCCGAGATCTCGTCCGGTTTGAACGATTTCCACTCCAGCACGCAACGGCGAACGGCCTGCTTCACGAAATCGCGGTATGCGAGGGCAGCTTTTTCCGGGTTTGCGAGTTCGGCTCGCAGGATCTTGTAATTTTCCGCGGAAGCCCGGTACGCTTCGACATAAGCCTCCTGCAACAGAGAGAGGTTGTTGACCTCGTAGACGCCAAGCAATCCGTCGATGTAGTCTCGATCATGCATCGCCACGAATGACATGGGCGCGAGATCCGCTTTCAACAACGGGATGTTTGATGCGATACGCGCGGTTCGCTTGTTGACGTCGTCGAACGCCTGCAGGTATGGAATATGCGCCAGCATGAAAAACGATTGCTCGAACGGCTCGGCAATCGCCGCGGCTTTCTGAACCAGGACTTCGAATTCTTCATCAATTTCGAACTTGTCGTCGAGCGGCTTGTAACTCGAATGGGCGATTTCCACGGGCAGCATGCGCAGGCGCCCTGCCATGGCGGGATTCACGAGCAGCCCGGTCGAGAGCAATGCGTGGATGTTGCATAGGTCCCGGCGGCTGATCGAGACATCGTTGATGTTCTCGACCACATACTGGATGGCCTCCTTGTGGTTCAGGATCATGACCGCTTCTTTTCGATCGTGGCCTGCGGCCTCTTCGCCGAATCGAATCAGTCTTTCGGTGTCGAGAATGCTGTAGGTGTTGCCCTCCATGCGCGAGGAAGCCCACGAGAGATCTACCAGCAGTTTCTCGAGGATTCTGCGGGCGTATGTTCCCGCGGGCATCGCAGAGAGAGCGGGCTGGCCCGCTGCATGCAACCGGTCACGCACTGCCTGGCTGAGGTAGAAGCACTTATTGGGGATATAGGCGTCGAGTAAGCCTTTGTTGTAGCGCGCGGGTTTTCGCTGGTTGTACGGTGTTTTGAGATAGGCGCGCACGACGGCGGAGCCGGCGAGGGTATACCGGGTGGCACGCGCCTTGCCGGAAACCTGGAGCTTCTGCTGGTCGACCAGCGCTTTGAGATGGCGCCATATCGTCGTTTTATTGGCCTCGGGCGCAACGTTACGCCCGATTTCTTCGCGGCTGGTGCCGGGATACGCCGCGACATAGTCGAGGATGGCTTGTTCAGAAAGCATAATGCAACGATTCCATAACGGTATGAAACGAATATCTCATTGTTTACAAACGAATTATATGTAATAAATAGTATCGATGCAATAGACTTGAAACGATATTACTAGCCCCCTTAACGAGAAATCCGGATGAACTTGCTGTCAAAAATCGCTGAAGGTTTCGAGCGCCATTGTGAGCAGTCCGCGCAGCTTGAGATCATGCTTGTCCAGCGGCTCTTCGCCGCAACTCAATCCCCGCGTATGTCGGCCGCCTTGATCACCCGGTTCCACTTCACCGTCTCACTGGCAAAAAACTTCGCCGCGAACTCCGGGGAACCGCCGAGCGGCGTCACGCCCATCTCTTTCCACCGCGCATGTCCGGCGCTTTCAGCCAGGCGTCGATATCGGCGTTGAGTTTTCGCACAATGTCTGCCGGCACCCTGGCGGGCGCTCCGATGGTGAACCACGCGGTGGCCTCATAGTCCGGCACGCCCGTCTCAGTGATCGTCGGCACTTCGGGCATGCTCGGCGAGCGCTGCCGGCTGGTCATGCCGATCGCGCGGATATTTCCGGCCCGGATATGCGCAATCGCGACCGGCAGGTTCTCGACCACGATCGGCTGGCCGTACTGCGCGCTCAGGCGTTGCCCCATCATGCGCCCCGGCACGTCCGCCACGCCGCCAGCCGGATACGGCACCACCAGTCGTATCGACCACGTGGGGTAGGGTTGTCGGGCCGCCGCGGGAACGGATGCTATGACGGTCACTCCAGCCATCACAGCACCCGCTACCGCAAACTCTGCAAGGGGCTTCACGATTACTCTCTCCTCGTTATTTACGAAGAAGCCGGTGTAGGGGAATTCTGGACTTCTTTCCGAGATGCGCGGACCGTGCCGATCGATTGACCGCCCATGAACCCGGGCGATACAGTGCGGCCTCATCGGAGGAACGGAACATGAACAACGCCATCGCCGTCGCGGCACTTTCGGCACCACTGCTGCTCGCGGTCCCCGCGGCAGCGCACGCGCAGAAATACCCGGTCAAGCCGATCCGCATGATCGTGGGTTACGCGCCGGGCGGCGGCAGCGACATCATGGGCCGGCTCATGGCGCAGCAGATGATGGAGGCGTTCGGCCAGCAGGTGGTCGTCGAGAACCGGCCCGGCGCGGCGCAGAACGTCGCGGCGGACTACATCGCGAAGCAGCCCGCGGACGGCTACACGCTGTTTCTCAGTTCCGCGGCGCTCGGCGTCAACATCAGCCTGTACCCGAAACTCAACCACCATCCGCAGAAGGATTTCGCGCCGGTGGCCGTGTTCGCGACGGCGCCCAACCTGCTGCTCGTGCATCCGTCGTACCCGGCGAAGAACGTGCGCGAATTCATCGCGGTGGCGAGGAAAAATCCCGGCAAGCTCAATTTCTCGTCGTCGGGCAGCGGCAGCGCGCAGCATCTTTCCGGCGAGCTGCTGAAAATCCAGATCGGCGTCGACATCACGCACGTGCCGTACAAGGGCAGCGCGCCGTCGATGACGGCACTCGCAAGCGGCGAGGTGGATTTTTCGTTCAACAACATTCCGTCGTCGCAACCGCTGATGACGCCGGGGCGCGTGCGCGCGCTCGGCATCACGAGCGTCAAACGCTCGCCGCTGCTGCCGGAGCTGCCGACGATGGACGAAAGCGGGCTCAAGGGTTTCGTGACGCAGACCTGGTACGGCGTGCTGGTGCCGGCCGGAACACCCGCCGAGGTCGTCAACGCGCTGAACGCCGTGATCGTGAAAACGGTGCAGAAGCCCGAGTTCCGGGACCGCCTGTCGCAGATGGGCGCCGACCCGCTCACCGAAAGCCCGGAATTCTTCCGCACCATGCTCGCGCAGGAAATCGAGCGCTGGGCGAAAGTCGTGAAACTCTCCAGGGCGAAACCGGAGTAGCGTGGTGTCCGGTCCGACCCGCGCGCCGCGCGCCGTATTCGTGGATGCCAATCCGGCGCTCGCCGCCGTCGCGGCGCGCCTGCATCGCGCGGACGATCCCGCGCTCGTCATTGCCCGCGACCCCGATGTGAAACCGGACGACTTGCCGGCACTGGTGGGCGACGCGGACATTGCGTGGATCGACCACACGCACCTGCCTGCTGAAATCGCACGCCGTTGCACCGGACTCAAACACGTCGTGTTTCTCGGCACCGGCGCGCGCAGCTACATGAATCCCGAAACGCTTTCGGAACACGGCATCACGGTGCACACGATCAAGGGTTACGGCGATACCGCCGTCGCCGAATGCGCGGTCGGACTCATGTGGGCCGCGGCGAAAGGCTACGCGCGGATGGACCGCGAAATGCGCGCCGGCAACTGGCTGCGCACCGACGGCGTGCAACTCACCGGGAAAACGCTGGGCCTGATCGGATTCGGCGGCATCGCCGCCGAAGTTGCGCGCATCGCGCGCGGCATCGGCATGCGCGTGCTCGCCTGGAATCGCACGCCCAGGGCCGCCGAAGGTGTACAATTTGTTACATTAAATCAATTGCTTACGGATAGCGACGTGGTATCGCTGCATCTGCTGCTCACCGATGAGACGAAGGGCATCCTGTCGCGGCAGCGCATCGATGCGATGCGCCCCGGCGCCATTCTCGTCAACACGGCGCGCGGCGCACTCGTCGACGAGGCCGCAATGATCGACGCGTTGCGGCGCGGCCACATCGCGCATGCGGGACTCGATGTGTTCGCCGTCGAGCCGCTGCCGGCGGATCACCCGCTGACGGCGCTGCCGAACGTCACGCTGTCGGCGCATTCGGCGTTTCGCACGCCCGAAGCCAACGCCAACCTGATCGAGGCCGCGCTCGAGCACAGCCGCCGGATCGCGCATGCCGGGCGCTGACATTGCAGGTAAACTAGCTTCCGATTCTCAAGCACCGATCTTCCGTTGAGACCCGCACGCAGGAGTCCGACATGTCCAGACCGCTGTCGCTGTTGATCATGACCCTTGCCGGCGCGCTCGCCGCCGGTACTTGCGCGGCACAATCGGAGTGGAAACCGTCGAAACCGGTCGAGTTCGTCGTCGGTTCCGGGCCCGGCGGAGGCAACGACCGCACCGCCCGGCTCATGCAGAAAATCTGGCGCGAAACCAAGTGGCTGGAAAACGTCAACGTCGTGAACAAGCCCGGCGGCGGCGGCGCGCTGGCCTACACCTTCGTGTCGCAACAGGCGGGCGACGCCCACTACCTCGTGGTGACCCGCAAGGCGGTGCTGACCAACCAGATTCTCGGCCGCAGCCCGCTGCACCATACCGAGCTCACGCCGCTCGCCGTCGTGGCGAACGAGCCCAATGCGATCACGGTGCGCGCGGATTTCCCGGCAAAGACCGCGAAGGATGTGATCGACACGTTCCGGACCAATCCGCAATCGATCACGACGTCTGTCGGCAGCACGCGCGGCGGCCCCTCGCACATGCTGGTCGTGCACTTCGCCAAAATCGCCGGCGCCGACCTGCGCAACATCAAGATCGTGACGTTCAACGGCTCGGCGGAGTCCATCACCAACCTGCTCGGCGGCCACATCCAGATGTTCGCCTCGTCGGTCGATGCCGCCACCGAGCATCACCGGTCCGGCAAGCTGCGCATCGTGGGCATCGCCACTGCCAGCCGCTCGAAGGCGCTCCCGGACGTGCCGACGCTGCGCGAGCAGGGTCACGATCTCGTGGTCGGCAACTGGACCGCGATCACGGGGCCCAAGGGACTTTCCGCGGCGCAAGTCACATTCTGGGAAGACATGCTCGAACGCACGTTCAAGCACCCGATGTGGCAAAGCATGCTCGAAGCCGATGCGCTGGAAAGCGATTTCCGAAAATCGCAACCCTCGCGCGAACTGTTCGCGAAGGACTACGAACTCGAGCGCAAGCTGCTGATCGAACTCGGGATGGCGAAGTAGTTCGCGGCGGCAAAACACGCGACGGCACCGCCGCACTCGCGCCCGATTTCCGGATCACCCCGTTCCGCCCGGGCGTGTAACGGATCGCTCCTCTTCTCCGATCGGCTCGACCGCGCCGGTTTCGGTCGCGAGTCGCGCGTGGCCTTCGAACAGGTCGATTGTCAGCGGTTTCTCGTAACGAAGCATATCCATGACCGGGCCCAGCGCCGACATCGGAAGATGCATCTGCACGTGGTCCCGGCCCTGCACTCTCTCGATCCTGTCGGTTTTTGGCAGGTCGGCGTCTTTTTCCCTGAAAAAAATGTGTCCGACAATGGACGCGTTCCGGTCGTGAAGCGTGATCACCACGCGGTCCTTGGTCTCCCGCCAGCCGTCCCTCGTGCCCCAAACCTGAATCTTGTACGAACTCACGGAAGGCATGTCTCCCCCTTGTTTATCTGCGCTTCATTGAACAGTGTAACCAATAACCGCACGATCGTATGCGACGCCATCCGCGCCCGTGCAGCAGCAGTCAGGACTTCTCATGCTGCCGCAGCGCCCATGCCACATGTTCGCGCACCATCGCTGACGGATGGTCGATCCGCGCGCGCAGTGCGGAAATCGTCGCGGGCGACGACGGCGCATTGCCGAGCCCCACGGCAAGATTTCGCAGCCACCGCTCGTAGCCGATGCGGTGTATCGCGCTGCCGGCGAGTTTTGTATCAAAGTCGCGCTCGCTCCAGCCGAAAAGATCGACCAACATCGCGCTGTCGAGCCCGTTGCGAACGGCAAAATCGGGCTCGGCGCTCGTCTGCGCGAATTTGTTCCACGGACAGACGAGCTGGCAGTCGTCGCAACCGTAGACTCGGTTGCCGACGAGCGGGCGCAGCACCTCGGGAATACTGTCCTTCAGTTCGATGGTCAGGTACGAAATGCAGCGCCGGGCGTCGATCCGGTAGGGTTCCGTAATCGCCTGCGTGGGGCACACGTCGATGCATTTCCGGCAGGAGCCGCAATGATCCGACTGCGGCGCATCCACCGGCAGCGGCAGATCGGTATAAATTTCCCCGAGAAAAAAATAGGAACCCGCCTCGCGATTCAGCAACAGCGTATGCTTGCCGCGCCAGCCGAGGCCTGCTTTTCGCGCGATTTCGACTTCCATGACCGGGGCGCTGTCGGTGAACGCGCGATAGCGAAACGCGCCCACCGCATCGGCAATGCGGTCGGCAAGCTTCTGCAGCCGCGCGCGCATGACTTTGTGATAATCGCGTCCCAGCGCGTAGCGGGAAACGTAAGCCCGCGCCGGCGCATGGACGACGCCCCAGCTTTCCGCCGCGCCGCCGGGCCAGTAATTCATGCGCGCGGCGATCACGCGCACGGTGCCCGGCACGAGTTGCGCGGGACGCGTGCGCTTCGTGCCGTGCCGTGCCATATAATCCATGTCGCCATGCCGCCCCTGCGCGAGCCAGTCGAGCAGCCCTGCTTCCGCGGCGGACAAATCACAGTCGGCGATGCCCACCTGCTGGAAGCCGAATTCGACGCCCCAGCGGCGGATGTCCGCCGCCAGCGCAGCGTAGTCGATCGTGGTCGGGCGGCCTGACATCCACCCATGGTACATCCCATGGAAGCACATGCCGTGATCCCGACATCCGAAACCCGATACCTCGCCACCGAGGCGGATACGCTGGCCCTCGGAACAGCACTTGCGCCAGGGCTGGACGGGGGCATGGTGGTGTATCTGCACGGCGAACTCGGCGCCGGAAAAACCACGCTCGCTCGCGGCATCCTGCGGGGACTAGGCCATGCCGGGCGCGTAAAGAGCCCGACCTTCCCTCTGGTTGAAGTTTATGAGTTTTCTAGGATATACTTGTATCACTTTGATTTTTATCGATTCAAGGACCCACGAGAGTTAGGGGAAGCCGGCTTTCGGGAGTGCTTCACTCCACAGTCGGTCTGCCTCGTGGAATGGCCGGAAAGAGCTGCGGGCCTGCCCGCGGCCGATCTGACGGTGTCGATGGCGGTCGACGGCGCGGGGAGGCGCGTGACGATCGCCGCGAACACGGAGGCTGGCAAAACGTGTCTGGAACGGCTCGCACCATCAAGCCGCAACCTTCCCCGGTAACCCTGCGGTTGCCCCGGCCGCTCACTGCACTCCGCCGTTTTGCCGCAACACTGCTGCTTTCGGGTGCTGCCGCGCTCGCCGTTGCGCAGCCCATCCAGATCACCTCCACGCGTGTGTGGCCCGCGCCGGACTACACGCGCATCACGCTGGAATCCCAGCGCCCGATCCAGCACACGCTGCTCACGCTGAAAAATCCCGACCGCGTGGTGCTCGACCTCGAAGGCGTCGACATCACGGCGACGCTGAACGGCCTCGCGGAAAAGATTCACGCAAACGACCCGTACGTGAAGGCAGTGCGCGTCGGCCGCTTCAAGACGGGCATCGCGCGGCTCGTGCTGGATCTCAAGTCCGAGGTGCGCGCGCAGGCGTTCGCGATCCAGCCGATCGCGGACTACGGTCACCGGCTCGTTCTGGACCTGCACGCGCTCAATCCCGTCGACCCGCTGCTCGCGCTGACGGGCGCACCTGCACCCTCGCCGGCGCCGGTTTCCGAGCTTGCGGCCCCGCCGGCGCCTGTAACGGCCGCCGTGCCGGAGCCGGATCGCACGGCACGGGCGGAGCCCGAAAAGCCGGCGCGTGCCGGGCCGCGTTCGCAGCGGCTCATCACCGTGGCGATCGACGCCGGGCACGGCGGCGAGGACCCGGGCGCGCGCGGCCGCGGCGGCACGCTCGAAAAACACGTCACGCTCGCGATCGCGCAGAAGGTGAAGGAACGCCTCGACGAAGAGCCCAACATGCGCGGCGTGCTGGTCCGCACCGGCGACTATTTCGTGCCGCTGCAGGCGCGCGTCGCCAAGGCGCGGCGCGTGCAGGCGGATCTGTTCGTGTCCGTGCATGCCGATGCGTTCATCAAGCCGCACGCGCGCGGCTCTTCGGTGTTCGCGCTGTCGGAATCGGGCGCGACGTCCGCGGCGGCGCGCTGGCTCGCGAAAAAGGAGAACGACGCCGACCTGATCGGCGGCGTCAACCTCGACGTCAAGGACCAGTACCTGAAGCAGACGCTGCTCGATCTCTCGCAGACCGCGACCATCAACGACAGCCTGAAACTCGGCAAATCGGTGCTGGGCGAACTGGGCGGCATCAACACGCTGCACAAGAACCACGTAGAACAGGCGGGATTCGCGGTGCTGAAGGCGCCGGACATTCCGTCGAT
>CAZMBS010000078.1:5553-13607 GCA_964564295.1 uncultured Streptomycetaceae bacterium | reverse complement strand
ATACGCGGGTCGAAGTACCAGTGAACGGGCAGTTGCGGAGAAGTCCGGCTGAGCGCGGCGACGCTGGAAAGATCGGACATGCAGGGTTAACGCGGCGATGGAGGGAGGGGGCGACAGCCTCAGAAAATCATCTTCAACTCGCAAAACCGGGGCCGAAAAAGAGGCGCCATTCTACCCAAAGGTCTTGAAAAGGCAAGGAAATTTTCCTGATGGCGCATCTGAAATCGCCGCTTCAGCGGCTAACTGCCCGTTTATGCAGGGAAATGTCCCCGAACCAGGCCGTTGCAGCCTCACCGGTGTTGTCCGTATCCGAGGCTATTGCGACCGCGGAAATTGCCGGGGGTTCCTCGCCAAATGCGGCCCTGAAGTCCGCCTGCAGATCCCGTTCGAGCGAGACCCAGTGTCCGACCCGGCCGGGCCCGGACTCGGCCACAACCATGCGGACGCGTTCGGTGTAGCGTGACGCGACGCTCGTGCCGACCGGCGCGCGGCTGTCCCACACATAGCAGATCGTTGCGGCAGGCAGATCGGGGTCGTAAAACGTGCGCGCCATGCGCAGCTTCGTGCGCTCGCCGAACGGCAGCTTCTCGAGCGGATAGTCGAACATGACGTAGAGGCGCGCCGGGTAGTCGTCGCCCTCGCGCGTCGTGATGTCGCTTGCCTTCAGGATATTGCCGACCTTCCAGCGCCAGCGCAGCAATGGATACGTCGCCGGGTCGACTCGAAGCTTGCGCGAGAGTCCGGAGGCCGATGCATTCGATTCCGCGCGCAGCACCACCGTGCCGCTGTCCTCGACGAGCGAGTAGACCGTGCGCTTCTCCACGTTGCGCACGCCGAGCGGATTCCAGCCGGGAGGGCCCGCACCGCCCGGTTTCGCGGTTGAAAATGCGGCAACGCTGACGACGTCGGCCGCGCGCGCGAGCAGAGTCGCCGCGAGTCCCGCGGCACCCACGAGCCATTGCCGCCTACGCATCGACGCGTTCTCCGCCCAGCAGACCCGAGCGCAGCAGGCGTTCGTAGTCCTCGGGACGGTCCACGTCCCATCGCGTGTCGAGTTCGTGCCAGCGCCAGTTCAGGCGCCGCAATCGCGCGCGCGTGTCCTCCATGACGGCTGCGCCGCCCCACGCGATGCCGTCGAAGATCGCCGCATCGCAGCGCGCGAGCGCGATCAGCGCGTAACCGCCGTCTTCCGCGGGAACGAACGCCGCGTCGTCCCCGCCCGCGAGCCGCCGTGCGGCTGCGCGCAGTTCGTCGGCCGTGAGCGCCGGACAGTCGGTGCCGATGAGCACCACGCGCGCGCTGCCGGCGAGTGCGTGCTCGAACGCGCATCGCATGCGTTCGCCCAGATCGGCGCCGGACTGCGCCCGCAATGTTGCGCCGAACGATGCGCCGCACGACACGAGAAAGCGGTCCTTCACGTCGGGCGCGCAGTGCAGTTCGAGGCGCCGGAATCCGGCCGCGCGCGCGGTCTCGAGCGTGCGTTGCACGAGCTTTGCGTGAAGCGCCGCCGCGCCCGCCGCGCCGAGCAGCGGCGCGAGCCGCGTTTTCACGGCACCGGGTTGCGGCGCCTTGGCGAACACGATGAGGCAGTCGTCAGCGGTGCGGGGCATAACGCGCGGCGAGTTTCTCCGGGTTTGCGCCGAGCGCGTAGGCGAGACGCAGCCGCCACATGAGCAGGATCGTGCGCAACAGGCCATGTTGCTCCCAGCGGCGTCCCGACGTCGTCAGGCGGTGCCGCAGGCAAAGCGGCGGGCCGAAGCGCTTCAGGGCTTTCGCGAGCGCCACGTCTTCCATCAGTCCGATTTCCGGATATTTTCCGGCAGCCTCGAACAGCGACTTCGTCACGAACAGCCCCTGATCGCCGGTGGCGATGCCGGAGTAGCGTGAGCGCGCGTTCATGCATGCTCCCACCACGCGCAGCAGCGGATTGCGGCCGGCGATATGCACGTCAAACCGGCCCCAGTGCCGGCGCGCGCGGTTGAGTCCGTCGATGATCAGGCCGTCGGCGGATTCGGGCAGCACGCAGTCGGCGTGCAGAAACAGCAGGATTTCGCCGCGCGCCGCCGCCGCGCCCGCATTCATCTGCACGGCACGGCCGCGCGGGGCGGAAAGCACCCGGTCCGCCCAGCGGCGCGCGAGGACCAGCGTGGGATCGGTGCTGCCGCCGTCGACGACGATGAGTTCCGCGCCGCGTGCGCGCAGCGGCTGCAGCGCGACCAGGGTGTCGATGATGCCGGGCGCCTCGTTGAGGCACGGCATGATGATCGAAAGCGACACGTGTGCGGTTTTCCGGGTTGTCCGCACGCCATCATACGCATTTTTGCTCCGGCCTCCGGGCATGTCAGAATGGCGTCCTATGGCCGAAACGGACGAGTGGGCGTTTCCCGACGCGGTGCAGCCGCGGCGCGCGGACGCGCAGTTCGACATCGACCGCGCGTTCGATGCGGTGGTGCTCGTGCGCGCCGAAATTCCGCCCGACGCCACGAGCGCCGCCAATCTCGGCACCGAGCGCGGCGGCTACGGCGCGGTGATCCGCGAGGATGGCCTCGTGCTCACGATCGGCTACCTCATCAACGAGGCAACGCAGGTCTGGCTCACGACGAACCGCGGCGTGTCGATTCCGGGCCATCCGCTCGCGTACGACCACGTGACCGGCTTCGGCCTGATCCTGCCGCTCGGAAAACTCCCCGCGCCGCACCTCGATCGCGGGCTCGCGTCCGACGTGAAAACGGGCGACGCCGCGTTCGTGATCGGCCACGGCGGCAGCGCGCACTCGCTAAAGACCCGCATCATCGCGAAGCACGAATTTGCCGGACCGTGGGAATACCTGCTCGACGAGGCGCTGTTCACGTCGCCCGCGCATCCGCAGTGGGGCGGCGCTGCGCTGCTCGACGCGCAGGGCCACCTCATCGGCACCGGATCGCTGCTCGTGCAGCAGGTCGTGAACAACGAGGCCTTTCCCGTCAACATGTTCGTGCCGGTCGACCTGCTCAACCCGATACTCGACAGCCTGCTGAAAACCGGCCGCAGTCCGCATCCGCCGCGCCCGTGGCTCGGCATGCGCACGCAGGATGCGAACGGCAAGCTGATCGTGGACCGCATCTCGCCCGGCGGTCCTGCGGGCCGCGCCGGCGTCAAGGTCGGCGATCAGGTGCTCGGCGTCGGCGGCATCAACGCGGCAGGGCTCGCCGAATTTTTCCGCAGCGTCTGGGCGCTCGGCCCCGCCGGCGTCGAAGTGCCGCTCACCTTCTCGCGCGGCGGCCGCGAGTTTCAGGTCACGCTCAAGTCAGCGGATCGCAACGACTCGTTGAAGAAACCGCAGTTGCATTGAGGGCCGGTAATGCGATGGGCGCGCGGGTTTCGGATCGACAGGTAGCGGATGCGCTCGCGCACCTGGTCGAGCAGCATGGCCAAGTAAATGGCGGGGAGCGCCGGATTGCTGCTTTTCACGGCCGATTGGTGCCGTATAAATAGACCGTATAGTGACGATAGCGCCCTGTTTCAACAGAGTTTTCCAGCAGCGCCTGCCGCCAGATATGGGTGACACGCGGCCAAGTGAGAGTGCAAGACTGTTGCCCGATATCAAGATTAGGCCGCACAGTCGACAGCCTCTACGCCGCGCGGGGAGTCAAATGCCAAAGGCTCGCAAGTACAACGACCAGAATTTGGTCCCGATGTTCAGACTTGCCGCCGACCTTCGAAGGTAGATGGTTTCAGCCGGCTTTACCGATAACGGCGGAGCCATCCATTCTGCCGAGAGAATTCTGCATCTTCTCGGACAGAGAATTTGCTTCCCTGATCTAAGCCACCTGAACAATTTAAGAAAGCTGCCCAACGCGCCATTCTCTGAGGCGGCGCTGATTGCCTATCGAAACGGAGAGCAAGTCTTTATTGAGCACGTCAATCCACATCGCGCTCTGACTAAACTCGCGATCGAATTGATCGAATCTGGCGCGAATGACACAGAGTTCAAAGCCTTCGTCAAGCAGAACTACCAAGTCGCCTTACTAACGCATGAGGAGACCGTCCGCCTTAACAGGTTGAATCGAACCAAGATTGAGAAGGACAGGGTCGGACGTGCTGGAATCTTGCTGGCTGCTAACGTTGCCAGCTCCGCTTAATCCGACTCCATCGCGAGCGGACGCGGATCGGCATAGGCGGTATGTCTGTGGCAGCGTCGCTTTTCGTGCGGCGTCGCGCGCCGCTCAACAAGACTTCAGGCACCGACGGACGCGCGGTGCTACTATATTAGCGGCCACACTTGGAGGCGTCCGCGATGGAATGGAAACCTTACATCACCACCGATCCCCAGGTCATGCACGGTGCCGTGTGTTTCCGTGGGACACGTATACCGGTATCCGTTGTTCTCGATAATCTCGCCGCTGGCGAATCGCCGGAGCGCATTCTCGATCAATACCCCTCGCTCAGGCCTGAGCATATTCCCGCCGCGATCGGCTACGCTGCGGACTTGGCGCGAGAACGTATCGTTCCCATCCCTGCCTGATCGTGCGGGATGCCTGCCCGGTTCAAACTTGATGAGAATTTGCCGCGTGATGCTGAGGTCCTGCTTCGCAAGGCTGGTCACGATGTGCACGCAGTGCTAGACGAGCAATTGGGAGGCAACCCCGATGCCCGGGTATTCGATGCCAGTCAGACCGAGGATCGAATCCTCGTTACTTTCGATCTGGATTTCTCCGACATTCGCAACTACCCTCCGGAAAATCACAAGGGGATTTGGGTATTGCGTCCGCACGCACAGAGCATCGACAATACGCTCGCTTTGTTGAGTGCTGCGTTGCTCGTATTCGCAACCGAGCCCACGCAAGGGCGGCTGTGGATCGTCGAGCCCGACCGGGTTCGCATTCGAGAGTAATTGGCGATTCGTGCCGCAGGTTCAAGCCGTATGCAACAACGCACCGCCTGAGAGCTAGTTGTAGAACTTGCCGTATCGCAGCCTTTGCGGTTCAGCGGCACCGGCAGTCCGCAATGCGGCGCTTCGGCGTTCACGTTGCATCCAGTCTGCGCTAGACTCACGGCGCTCGCGCCGCTCCGGCCGAACCGACAAGGACCGTCATGGTGAGACTTTTACGCTGCGTCGTCGCTGCACTGGCGCTGGTATCGCTGCTTGCAACGGATGCGCTTGCACAATCGAAGTATCCCAACCGGCCGATCCGGATGCTCACGCCGTTTGCCGCCGGCGGCGGCTCGGACATCCTCGCGCGGCTCATCGGGCCGCCGCTGACCGAGGTGCTCGGGCAGGCCATCGTCGTGGATAACCGGCCGGGCGGCGGCGGCACGCTGGGCGCGGGAATCGCGGCGCGCGCCGATCCCGACGGTTACACTTTTATCGTGGTTTCCGGCAGCTACGGCGCGAACGGAGCGCTGCACGACCTGCCGTACGATACGGTGACCGGCATCACGCCGGTGATCCTGATCGGGACGACGCCGCTCGTGATGACGGTCCATCCCAAGGTGCCCGTGAAGACCGTCAAGGATGTCATCGAGTACGCGCGCGCGCATCCCGGCAAGCTCAACATCGCGTCGGCCGGCATCGGCGGGCTCGATCACCTCGCGGCGGAGCTTTTCAAGATGCAGACCAAAGTGAATTTCACCGGCGTGCCGTACAAGGGCAGCGGGCCGGCGATGACCGCGTTGCTCGGCGGCGAAGTGAGCGGCAGCATGACCACGCTCGTCACCAGCATTCCGCACGTGAGAACCGGGCGGCTGCGCGCGGTCGGCGTGACGACCGCCGCGCGCTCGCGCGCGATGCCGGACGTAGCCGCGATCGGTGAAACGGTGCCCGGATTCGAAGTGATGCACTGGTACGGACTGTGGGGACCGAAGGGATTGCCCAAGGACATCGTCACGCTGTGGAATCGCGAGGTCGCGAAAGTGCTGCGCGCGAGCGCGACCCAGAAATGGCTGGAAGACCAGGGGCTGGAACCCGCCGGCGGGCCGCCGGAGGAATTCGCGAACCGCCTGCGGCTCGACGTCGCGAAATGGAAGTCCGTGGTCAAGGAAGCCCGTATCACCATCAACCGATAGGTATCATCATGAACCCCGCATTCGAAGAACTCATGGCCGTCCGCGGCCGCGGCATGCCCGAGGCCGGCGAAGTAACGATCACGGGACACGATCCCGTTTTTTCCGCGCGCTTCCGGATCGGAGAGGCGACGGCGAACATCATCGCGGGCGTCGGGGTCGCGGTAACCGACATACACGAGATGAAGACCGGCCGGCGCCAGAAAGTCGCAATCGATGTGCGCCACGCCGCGGCCACGTGCCAGAGCTCCAAGATTCTGCGTTTGCAGTCCGCCGACGGCGGCTGGCACCAGGTGGACACGCCGTCGATGCAGCACATGCGCTCGATCACGCAGCCGTGGCGCTGCAAGGATGGCCGCTGGTATCTGCCGCATTTCAATCTGCCGCATCTGCACGACCGCGTGATCGGCGTGCTGAAATGCGAATCCAGCGCGGACGCGGTCGCTAAGGCGGTCGCAACGTGGGATTCACACGACCTCGAAGAGGCAGTCGCCGCGGCGCGCGCGTGCGGCTCGATCGTGCGTTCGAACTCGGAGTGGCTCGAACACCCGCACGGGAAAATGCTTGCCGGCAAGCCGTTGATCGAAATCACGAAAATCGGCGAATCCGACCCGAAGCCGTTCCCGGCCGGAGACCGGCTGTTGTCCGGCATCCGCGTGCTCGACCTCACGCGCATACTCGCAGGGCCGATGGCGGCGCGCACGCTCGCCGAGCATGGCGCGGACGTGCTGATGGTCACGGCGCAGCATCTGCCGCAGGTGCCGGAGCACATCATGGACACGAGCCACGGAAAGCGCAGTTGCTATCTGAATCTCAACGTCGCCGACGACGTGGCGACGATCCACAGGCTGCTGCGTGATGCGGACGTGTTCAGCCAGGGCTATCGTCCCGGCATCATGGACCGGCTCGGAATGAATCCCGAACAGCTCGCGCGCGAACGCCCCGGACTCATCTATCTGTCGATCAGCTGCTACGGCCACGGCGGGCCGTTTTCGAATCGCGGCGGATGGGAGCAGATCGCCCAGTGCACGACCGGAATCTGCCTCGAGAACGGCGACGAGCGGCCGAAGCTGCTGCCGGCCTCGGCGTGCGACTACACGACCGGCTACAACGGTGCCTACGGCGTGCTGCTCGCGCTCGCGCGCCGCGCACGCGAAGGCGGTTCGTACCATGTCCGCGTTTCGCTGTGCCAGTCCGGCATGCACATCTACCGGCAGGGACGCATCAACTGCGATCGGCCCGACCTCGGGCTCGACGCCGCGGAGCGCGACACGATCATGGTCGAAACCCGCGGCGGACACGGCACGCTGAAGCACCTCGCGCCGGTGTTGCGCCTGTCGGAGACGCCGCCGCGCTGGGACCGGCCTTCCCCGGCGCTCGGATCGAGCCGTCCGGAGTGGCTGGGCTAGCGGGACCGGCCGCGCAGCGCGCGCGGCCTATTTGCGCGCGTCGTTAAGCGCCCAGTCGTATTCGAGGTGGCGGATCTCCGCCTTGCCGTCGCGGATGATTTTCTGCTGCTCCGCATTGTCGGTGAGCAGATTCGCGTAACGACCGAACCACTGCTCCCTCGAGCCGATCGCCGGCGTCTTGCCGTCGAAGCCGCGGTAACCGCTCGACCAGTCTTCCTTGAACCAGTTGAATATCATCGAGACGTCGAGCCGTCCGTCGGCATAGCGGTTGCGCGTCCGGTCGGACAAAAAGCGCCGCGTCTGCTCTTCGAGCTGCGCGTCGAGCCGCTCCGCGACGAACGCCTCCTCGCGCAGCATCGGACACCCGACCGATGCGCAGTTGACCGCGAAGTGCACGCGCGGCTCGTCGTACGCGCCCGGCTTGCGCAGCGTCTCATGCTCGATGCCGTCGAGCGTGAATTCGCGGCCGAGCAGCGAGAAGAACTTGTCCTTGAACGGATGGCCGAACACCTTGCCGAAATCCCAGATCGACTTGATATTGGGATGGCGCGTGAGGATTTTCTCGACCGTGAACGCGTTGTAGGCGTTGATCAGAAACGCCAT
>CAZMBS010000078.1:0-5453 GCA_964564295.1 uncultured Streptomycetaceae bacterium | reverse complement strand
GCGTGAGGATTTTCTCGACCGTGAACGCGTTGTAGGCGTTGATCAGAAACGCCATCTGCTGCGGCTTCGACCAGCCGTTGAATTCGGCCTGCGTCACCTTCGCGAGTGTGTCGAGGTAGCTCTTCAGTTCGGCGCGCTCCTTCGCAAATCCGGCGTAACGCACCTGCGAGGCCTTCGCGCCATCGATCAGCACGACGTGCTTCTTCAGCAGCGCGCTCCAGGCCTTGTGGCTGTGATCGAACTGCGCGTACGCCGGCGCGATCGCGATCGCGAAAAATAACATCAATGAAATCAATGGCTTCATGATGGAACTCCGTCTGATGTTCGAGAAAATTACGGGTGCTGCGCGGCGCCCGACGCGCCATGCTGTGCCGCGACCGGATACGCGCGACGCTTGTCGTTCAGCAGCGCCGGAACGCGCCCGAGCACCGTGCCGATGCCCGCCGCGCCGCGCCGCCAGTTGTGAAACGCCGCGAGAAAGTCCATCTGACCCTGCGTGACCTGCGCGCGCTTCCAGACCCCGGCTGCGTACTTGTTGGCTTCCGCGAGCGTGGGGTAGGTGTGTATCGTGCCGAGAATCTTGTTGAGGCCGAATCCGTGGCGCATCGCCGCGACGAATTCCGCGAGCAGGTCGCCAGCATGTTCGCCGCCGATGGTTACGCCAAGTATGCGGTCGCTGCCCGGCTTCGTCAGCACCTTCACCATGCCGTGCGCCTCGCCGTCGGCGATGGCGCGATCCAGGTCGTCGATGCCGTAGACGTGCACTTCGTGCGGGACGTTCCGTTCCTTCGCTTCCTGCTCGTTGAGTCCGACGCGCGCGATCTCCGGTTCCGTGAAGGTCGTCCACGGCACCACCGAATAATCGACCTTGAACTTCCTAAAGGATCCGAACAGCGCGTTGACCGCGCAGTACCACGCCATGTGCGCGGCGGTGTGCGTGAACTGGTAGGGCCCCGCGACGTCGCCACAGGCGTAGATGTTGGGATAACGCGTCTGCAGGAACTCGTTGATTTCGACGGTGCGCGGCGCCGGGATGCCGAGTTCCTCGAGCCCGTAACCCTGCGTGTTCGCGACGCGGCCCACGGCGCAGAGTATCTCGTCGCAGGCGATGCGCACTTCGCGGCCCTCGTGTTCCGCGATCAGCACTTTTTCGCCGTTCTCGACGCGCACTTCCTTCGCCTTGTGATTCACGAGCACGTCGACGCCTTCGGCGTGGAAGCGATCCGTCACGAGCCGCGAAAACTCCGGATCCTCGCGGATCAGGATGCGCGGCATCATCTCGACCTGCGACACCCGCGAGCCGAAGCGCGCGAAACACTGCGTGAGTTCCGAGCCGATCGGCCCGCCGCCGAGCACAACGAGGCGCTTCGGCAGCGTGCGCAGGTTCCACACCGTGTCGGAGGTGAGCGGATTCGCCTCCTTCAGGCCGGGTATGGGCGGAATGAAGGGGCGCGCGCCGGCCGCGATGACGATGTTTTTCGTCGTGAGGGTGCGTTTCTCGCCGGACGCCAGCGTCACATCCACGGTCCAGGGCGACGTGATTTTCGCCGTGCCGGTCAGGCATTCAACGCCAAGGCCCGAATAGCGCTCGATCGAATCGTGCGGCTCGACGGCCTGCACGACGCGCCGCACGCGTTCCATGACGTCGGCGAAATCAAAATCCGCGCTGGCCGACCGGATGCCGAATTCTTTCGAGCGCCGGATGTGCGACAGCAATTTCGCGGAGCGGATCAGCGCCTTCGACGGCACGCAACCGGTGTTGAGGCAGTCGCCGCCCATCTTGTGCTTTTCGACGAGCGTGACTTTCGCCTTGACGGCGGCGCCGATGTACGACGACACGAGTCCGGCCGATCCGCCGCCGATGACGACGAGGTCGCGCTCGTAGGTTGCCGGCCGCGTCCAGGATTCGTAGACCTTGCGCGCTTTCAGCGCATCGAGCGTCTTCTTCGCGATGAGCGGGAACACGCCGAGCAGCACGAACGCGAATATGAGTCCCGGGCCGATCTTGAACGCGCCGAGTTGCGTTCCCGCGTACACGTACACGATGGTGCCGGCGAGCATGCCGAGCTGGCTCACCCAATAGTACGTCGTCGTGCGGATGGTCGTGAGACCCATCACCAGATTCACGACGAAAAACGGGAAGGCCGGCACGAGCCGCAGCGCAAAGAGATAAAACGCGCCTTCCTTCGCGACGCCGTCGTTGATCGGCTTCAGCTTGTCGCCGAACCTGCCCTGCACCCAGTCGCGCAGCAGAAAGCGCGAGACGAGAAATGCGAGCGTCGCGCCGATGCTGGAGGCAAACGAAACGATCACCGTGCCCCACAGCAGGCCGAACACCGCGCCGGCGATGAGCGTCATGATCGCCGCGCCCGGCAGCGACAGGCCCGTCACCGCGACGTAGATGCCGAAAAACGCGAGTCCCGCCGGGACCGGATTTGCCGCGACGTACGCGTTGATCGCGGTCTGCTGCGACCGGAAGTAATCCAGCGTCAGGTATTGCTTCAGGTCGAACGCAAAAAACGCGACGACGAGTCCCGCGAGCACCGCGAGCAATAACATCTTGTTTTTATTCATATTTGCCTCACCTTGTCTCGTATATGAGTCGGGCTTGCGCCGCCAAACTTACAGCCGAACGGAGTGCGTTGGATTGCGAGTATGCCGGGCCGGAGGCAATGCGCCCAGCATAGGATAACTGTGCATCGCTGCCGGCAGGCCATTGCGAATCGAAGTCGTCCCGAAACCGCCGTGCATCGTAACGGACCGCCATGGCGTCGACGTGCACGGCATCCAGTCGGATTCCGTAGAGCGCGTCCGGCGCGGGCCGCACCGAAATCCGGGACACGATGCCGAACTGCGTTCCGGCGAAATTGGGCATGCCCGCGGAACCGTTGTTGATGAGCGCGCAGCGTCCGACTGCCGTATCCAGTTCGAGCGCGACCGGAAGACAGGTGTGACTGCTGGCGATGATGCGCGCGTTCGCGCGCGCGAAGTCGGCCGCCACTTCGTGCACGGCTTCCGGAGCGGCGAGCGACTCCTGCGCGTAGCGCCATCCCGCGAGCGACTCCAGATCGCCGTGCACGATGGCCACGCGCAGTCCGCCGACCGCCGCGACGAGATGCATCGGAAGGCTCGCGAGCCGCGCCACGATGCCGGGGTGGCGTCGTGCGGTATCGCGCAGCCGCTGCAGGATCCGGTTCGACCGTTCGACTTCGGCGTCACCCACCCACGCGGGGTAGGCGCAGCCGCAACCCGCGGCGTCGTCGTTCGACGCGAGTTCGGTTTCGACGTTGCCACGCAGTGCGGCGTGTGCCGCGACCGCGGCGTTCACGGCCGTGAACGCCGCGTCGTCGACGTTGAACCAGTTGAAGTCGCCGTTGAATACAACCGTCGCGCCGCCGGGTTCCCGCGCGACCATGTCGAGCAGCGCATCGAGCGCCGGCACGTTGCCGTAGAGTCCGCCGACGACATAGAGCGTGTCGGCCACGATCCCGGGCGCTCCCGCGAGTGCGTGCGGGCCGTAACGGTAGTGCAGCGGGCAGCTGCGCCCCGGCGTCACACGTCAGTTCCGTCGCCGCAGGCGTTGCCACGCGAGCGGCAGCAGAAATCCCGCGAAGCAGATTGCAAGACCGTAGAGGTTCACGCCGAGCAGCAGCGCGTATTTTCCCGTGCCGATCGCCCACGAAGCGGGAATCGCGTTGGCCGCCAGCAGGATGCCCAGCGCGACGCCGGGCCAGAACGCGAGGTGAAAACTCCAAGGCGAATACCGGACGAGCGGCGCCAGCAGAAAAATCGGCGCAAGTCCCATCACCATGGTGCCGCTTACCGTGGTGGCTTTCAGGATGTCGGTGCCGGCAATCATCGGCAGGTTGCCGAGCAACGCGAACGCAACCATGGTCCACAGGCCGATCCTGACCGCATTGGCGCCGGGCGCGCGCGCCGCGAGCAGCGGTGCTTCCTGCCCGACCGATTTCGAGATCGAGGCAAACGTCGAATCCAGCGTCGACCCGGCGGCGACGATCATGACCATGGTCATCAGCATGTACGGCACGACGCCGAACGCGGCGGCGACGGCGCCCGGCATGTTGTCGCCCGAGGGCAGCCCTTCGAGCTTCGCGTGCACGCCCACGAGACTGAACGCGAAGATGCAGAAGAATCCCAGCACGCCCGACACGATCATCGCGCGCAGCATGGACTTTTCCTCGGTGATGAAACCGCGGTCCGTGAGCACCGGATCGTGAAACGGATACGACAGCACCTGCAGCAGCGCCACCAGCAGCAGATCCATGCCTGCGGCGAGTTTGAACTCGCCCACCGACAGCAATTGCGCCGTGCCGTGTTTGGGCAGAATCACGAACAGCACCACGGTGAGGATGCCGACGAACAACACCGCCTGAATCACATCGGTAAAAATCGAACTGCGCAAGCCGCCCTTGAGGCTGTAAAACAGCGTCACTGCGGTGAACAGCAGCGCCGCCGCGATAAACGTCCACTCACCCGGCTTGCCGTAATACGCGCCGACCACCGCGGTGTTGCTCCATACTTCGTTGTAAAGCCGGATCAAAATCGCCAGCGTGAACGACACCGCGGCAAGGCGCCCGTATTTGGAAATGAGCAATGGCACCAGGCCCGTTGCGCCATGCCGCGTGCGCAGCCAGTAAATCACGATGCCCGCCATCGGAATCGACAGCCAGTACGCAGCGTACGCAAGTCCGCCCACCACACCATGCGCTGCGCCCAGATTGGCGGCGTTGGTCACGGATTTCGCGAAGATCCAGCTGATGAAAATGCTGCACATCAACGCCCATTCGGTCGCCGGTTTGCCGGCGTTGTCGGTGCCGCCGAAAAACGCCGACAGGGTGTTGGCCGATGGCGAGATTACGTACATCACCGTGCCGTAGAGCAGCAAAAAGCCCCAGAAGTAGATCGCGAACGACGGCTCGATCATTTATTTTAAGTATATGATTTTATTAAATATTTTATGCGGCCAACGCACCACCGCAACTCGACCCCTGGCCCGCGGTGCAGCCGTAGCAATGATCCTTCACCACGATCGGATTGCCGCCAAGATCGGCGTTCATCAGCTCGCGCAAATGCGTGCGTGGCTTGTTTTTCCACGCCAGCGGCAGTCCCAGCATTTGATTGAAATCGCAGTCGTAGACATAGCCTTTGTAGTCCACCGACAGCAGCGAGCGGCACATCACGCCCTCAAGATTCGCCGACTGATAGGCGTTCTTGAGCAAATCCATGTAGTGCTCGAAACTGCCCTTGGATATCAGCGTGCTGCCGAAACGCTGGATCGGCATATTGGTCAGCACATACAGTTCGGTGAACTCAATGCCGAATTTTTCACCGAGGTGTTTGCGGTAATCGTTTTGCAAGGGGCCTTGTGCGGGCGGCAGCACGGGGCCTTGCGGGTTGTAAACGAGCGACAGTTTCAGCGGCGAACCCGGCTC
>CAZMBS010000077.1:0-13669 GCA_964564295.1 uncultured Streptomycetaceae bacterium | reverse complement strand
CAGTAGATGACGATGCCTGCCATCCGAATCGACAGCCAGTACGCGTCGTACGCGAGGCCGCCTACGCTGCCGTGCGCGGCGCCGAGGTTGGCGGCGTTGGTGACGGACTTGGCGAAAATCCAGCTGATGAAAATGCTGCACATCAGCGCCCACTCGGTGGCGGGACGTCCCGTGTCGTCCGTGCCGCGGTAAAAACTCGATACCGTGCGCGCGTGCGGCGATATGGCGTACATCACCGTTCCGTACAGCACCAGGAAGCCCCAGAAATAGGCGGCAAACGCGGGATCGAACATGGGGCGGAGCCGCTTCCGGTTCGAGCCGGTCTATGCCGCGAGCGCGCCGCCGCAACTCGAACCCTGCCCCGCGGTGCAGCCGAAGCAGTGGTCCTTGGCGACGATGGGATTGCCTGCGAGGTCCTTGCCGATGAGTTCGCGCAGGTGGGTGCGTGGCTTTCCTTTCCACACGAGCGGCAGGCCGAGCATCTGGTTGAAATCGCAGTCGTAGAGGTAGCCCTGCCAGTCGACCGACAGCAGGCTGCGGCACATCACGGCGTCGAGGTTCTCGCGCAAGTACGCGTTGCGCAGCAGCGCCATGTAGTCCTTGAACGCGCCTTTCGACACGAGCGTGCTGCCGAAGCGCTGGATCGGCATGTTCGTCAGCACGTAGAGCCGGTTGAATTCGATGCCGAAGCTTTCGCCGAGGTGGCGGCGGTAGTCCGCCTCCAGCGGGCCCTGCGCCGGCGGCAGCACCGGCCCCTGCGGGTTGTAGACGAGATTCAGCACGAGGCCCGAATTCGCGCGCCCGTAGCCGAGCCGGTTCAGCGACTGCAGCCCGCGGATGCTCGCGTCGAATACACCCTTGCCGCGCTGCCGGTCGACGTTTTCGCCGAGATAGCAGGGCAGCGACGCGACGACTTCAACCGCGTTGCCGGCGAGGAACTGCGCGAGGTCTTCCTGTCCCGGCTGCTCGAGTATCGTCAGGTTGCAACGGTCGATGACTTTCACGCCCAGTGCGCGCGCGGCCGCGACGAGCATGCGGAAGTGCGGACTGAGCTCCGGAGCGCCGCCGGTGACGTCGAGCGTGCCGATGTTCGCCGCTTTCAGGAACGCAACGACCTCGAACACGGTCTCGCGGCTCATCATTTCCGTGCGCGTCGGGCCCGCATTCACATGGCAGTGCAGGCAGGTCTGGTTGCACTTGTAGCCCAGATTGACCTGCAGCGTCTCCAGCCGGTTGCGGCGTATCGCGGGGAAGCGTGTGGAGTCGAGCAGCGGCAGCGTGGCGTGCATGCGTTTCAGGTGTCGGGAGTTCGAGTCTGGATTCGGTCGTCGCGTCAGCCCGGGCGCCTACAGTATGCTCCAGTCGCACCGTGCGGCAGCGTACTGATACGGCCGGACGCGCGTCGTGGATTCACCGCCCGGAACATTGCGGCGGGCGTCCGCCAAAAGTGGGCCGGAGTCGATGCCTCGGCGGTAACCCGGTTGTCTGCGATCTAGTTTGCCGGACGCGCACTCTCCGGCGTGACCCGCGCGGAGTTGGTCGGCGCGCTGGTCGGCGCAGTCGCGCGGGCAGCCGGCGCTTCTTCCATCCAGAACGCCACCCGGTAGCCGCAGGAGGCCGGCGGGAAATCCGAATAGCCGATGATGTGGTTCGAAATCACGCGTGGTGCGGGCGAGCTCGCTGCAAGCGGCGCGCGGTCCGGCACGGGAACGGACTTTCCGTCTGCAAACACGCTGCCCGAACAAATCAGAAGTCCTGACACGATCCATCCAACGGTAGCGGGTTCGCGCATGCGGTTCTCCTTGAGTGTTCACTTCGGGCGCCGCGAACGATTGCCGCTGTCCGGACGCCGAGCAGTGTTGACCATCCGTCGCCAGTGCTCTTGCCCCTCGGAAGATTGTATATACTACGGGTGGACGAGACAAGCGACCGGCTTGTGGAGAATGGGCCATGTGGCAGTGGTTGACGGCAAATTGGGGATGGCTGCTGTTGAGCGTATTGCTCGGCAGTTACTTTTCGCTCTACGTGCTGGCGATGCGCCATCAACAGCGCAGCGGTCCGGACGGTCCCAAGCTTCCCTGCGATCGTTGTTGACATAGCTCGCTTACGGCGACGGTGTCCGGGGCGGCCGCGGGCCTTACAGCAGCAACCGTTCAACGCGCTGCACGTGCTGCGGCGATTCGGCGATCAGAATGTAGCTGCCGCCGCGGATCGTATCGACGAGCGCCGACCTGCTGCAGTCCGATACGAGGGTCCGCGCGCCAAGTAATTGATCCGGCACCAGAATCAGCGTAACCGAGCCGAGTGACGTCGTCAGCACGATATGCTCGCCGGTGCCTCCCGGCACAGGGCATTTTCCGAGGTAGTGCGCGGTAATCCCGCTTGCCGACAAATCGAAACCGAACCTGGCGAGCGCCGCGCGCATGACCACCGGGTCGCCACGATGGCCTTCCCGGATCAGCCGCGGCTCGTGATTCACCACGTACGTTATGGCTGCGACCGCCGGGTGCGCAGGCTGGACCTCGCGGCCCATGCCGCACCGTTGGGCACTGATGATGTTCATGCAGGCCGTCTCTCCGCGATTACCAGCGCGCTACCGCTTCGCTACACAAGGATTCTTCGCCGTGCAAGGGCCGCGCTTCGCCGCACACGCATTGCCCTTTGCTGCGCAAGGGTTGCGCGGAGCACACGGGTTTTTTGCGGCACAAAGATTGGTTCCCGCACGCGAACTTCGCGGCCTCGCGCCACAGGCAAACGTGATGAAACCGGTAGCGGCGAATCCTCGAAGCAGCGGCTTGAGCTTGAACGGGTGCATGACAGTCCTCCTTGTCTGACGTAGTTCCGGGTGCCGAACCGCGTTATGCGGGATCGGTGCTTCGCGTTGTGGCAGGTTGCCCGACAACGGCGATCGCACCGGTAGACCGGGTACACGGCAAATTCCTTACATGGCATTTACGAAAGGGTGAATCCGGCGCGACCGCGAATGCCGCGACGCAGCAACGCGTTCGCGGCTTAGGCGCCAGGGATCGTTACATTTCGGAACGTTCAGTCTATAATGATCCGAACAACCCGCAGGGTACCCAACGGAGATCGACATGAACGTTTCGCCCGTATCGCGCGCGGCCGTCGCCGGTGCATTGATCTTTTTTTCTTCCCTGTGCGGGGCTGCGGACGGCATGGTTGCCGTGAAAAGCCCGCATGACGTCAAGGAGACGCTCGACCGCTTCGAGGCGGCCGCCAAGGCGCGCGGACTCAACATTTTCCTGCGGCTGAACCACGCTGCCGGTGCAAAAAAAATCGGCCGGGAACTGCGCCCGACGGAACTGCTGGTATTCGGCAACCCGCAGGGCGGCACGCCCCTGATGGAGTGCGCGCAGTCCACGGGCATCGATTTGCCGCTGAAGGCGTTGGCGTGGCAGGACGCGGCGGGGCAGGTGTGGATCGGCTACAACGATCCGCAGTTTCTTGCGGATCGCCACCGGGCGAAAGGTTGCGAGGGCGTTGTCCAGAATCTGCGCAAGGCGCTCGGCGCGCTCGCCGGTGAAGCGACGGCGCAGTAATGGCGCGACCGCGTGAATTCAATGCGGATACCGCGCTGGAGCGCGCGATGCACGCGTTCTGGGCCAACGGTTACCGCGCGACCTCGCTCGACGACCTGTGCGGGGTCACCGGACTTTCCCGGTCGAGCCTCTACGCGGCTTTCGGCGGCAAACGGGCCCTGCTGCATCGCTCGCTCGAGCGCTACCAGGAACAGGGCGTGTTGCGCATTAGCGCGGCGCTCGCCCGTCCGGGTCCCGTGCGCGGAGCAATCGCTGCATTTGTGAACGACCTCATCGACAGCATCGTCTCGGGGCCGGGGCGGCGCGGCTGCTTTATCGGAAACTGCGCCGCCGAGCTCGCGCGCGGAGACCGTGCTACCGCCATGCGGGTGCGGCGGGCGCTCGGTCGCGTCGAGGGGCTGTTCCATGACGCGCTTGCCCGCGCCCAGGCGCGCGGCGAGATCGACGCAACGGCCGACACGCGTGCGCTCGCCCGCTATCTCGTTGCCGGCATACAGGGCTTACGCCTCGTAGGCAAGGCGAATCCGGACCGCGCCGCGCTCAACGGTATTGCCACAGTGATGCTGCGCTGCCTCGACGCGTGAGAGTTTTTCTGCCATGGAACAGGTGGTTCGACATGTTGCAGCTGGTGCGTAACAGCGGACGCAGGCGTATGAACCGGGGCCTGGCGACGCTCGGTGCAATGGCGCTGGCGTGGGGCAGCGGGTTTGCGATGGCGCAGGCGGAGCGCAGCTATCCCGAACGGTCGGTGCGCGTCGTGGTGCCCTGGGCCGCCGGCGGCAACATCGACGTGCTGACGCGCGTCGTCGCGCAACGGTTGTCCCGGAACTGGTCGCAACAGTTCATCGTCGACAACCGCGGCGGCGCGAACGGCATGATCGGGTCGGAAATGGCAGTGCGCGCGGCGCCCGACGGGTACACGCTGCTCGTCGATGGCCTGCAGACGCACGTCATTAATCCGCTGATTTTTCCGAAGATGACGTACGACACGCCGCGCGATCTTGCAATGATCACGCTGATGGGCGCGGTGCAGCACATCCTGGTCGCACACCCCTCGCTGCCGGTGAAGACGACACGGGATCTCGTATCGCTCGCGCGGTCTCGGCCGAAGGAAATTCCGTATGCGACCTTCGGGACGGGCAGCATGCCGCATATGGCGGGAGAGTTGTTTCAGCAGATCACCGGAACCGCGTTTCTTCACGTGCCCTACAAGGGCGGCGGACCGGCGCTGACAGGATTGCTGGCCGGGGAGGCGTCCATTTACTGGCCGGGAATTGCGATCGCCATGCCGCATATCAAGGCCGGAAAATTGCGCGCGCTGGGTATCGCGAGCAAATCTCGATCCGATGAACTGCCGGACTTGTCCACGCTCGCCGAGCAGTTGCGTGCGCCGGATTATGACGTGACGAGCGTGTTCGCGTTCATGGTGCCGGCCGCGACGCCGCGACCGATCATCGCGAAGTTGCAATCGGGCGTTACGCAGGCGCTGGCCCTCACAGAGGTCCGCAAGACATACGTCTCGCTGGGCGCCACGGTACCGCAACCGCTGACGCCGGACGAAACCACCTCGCTGTTGCGATCCGAGTCCGCGCGCTGGGGCGCGGTCGTTCGCGCGGCCAAAATCACCGCAAGTCCATAGCGCAGGCTGATTACGGCGAAGAGCATCAGGTATAACGGGCTGGAACATCGGCAGGCCAAGGCGATGGTTCGGCGGCAAATGACAGGGAAAGGAAGTGTATGGCCCGATTGACCGATTTTTCTGCGAGCGAGCAAAACCACCACCTGGAAAAGATTCGGGACCTTCCCGACTTCGGTGCGACCCCATTTGTCGGCGGCCCGCCGCTCAAGCAGCGCCGCGTCGCGATCATCACGACGTCGGGTCTGCACGCGCGCGGCGACCGGCCGTTCGACATCGGTGCGGCCGACTACCGGGTGATCCCCGGGGACACGCCAACTTCGGAACTCATCATGAGCCACGCGTCGGTTAATTTCGACCGCAGCGGCTTTCAGGAGGACATCAACGTGGTGTTTCCGATCGACCGGCTGCGTGAGTTCGCGGCAGAGGGCGCGATCGGATCGCTGTCGGATTTTCACTACTCGTTCATGGGCGCGGCGTCGATCCGCGCGATGGAGCCCAAGGCGCGGGAACTGGCCGCATTGCTGAAGAAGGATCGCGTGGACGCTGTTTTGCTCACGCCGGTCTGACCGAACTGCACGTGCGCCGTTGGCGCACTCGGCCACTACATCGAACGCGAAGGCGTTCCGACGGCGCAAATCAGCCTGATCAGGGAGCAGACCGCCGCCATCCGGCCGCCGCGGGCACTGTGGGCGTCGTTCATGCTGGGACGGCCCTTCGGCGTGCCGAACGACTCGGGCTTCCAGCGGCAGGTGCTGAGCCACCTGCTGTCGTTGTTCGAGCGACCCACGGGGCCGGTGCTCGAGGATTTTCCCGTGGACGCGCCGGCCGACAGCGGGCCGGAAGCCTTCGCATGCCCGGTGAATTTCGCTGCCGTGAAACCGCGCGACGGGGGACTCGCGGGCGCCGTGCTCGAAGAGGTGGCGGAACTGGGCCCCTGGTACGAGCTCGCGCGGCGCCGGCGCGGGCGGACGACGGTGGGCGTGTTCGGAGCCGGAATCGAAACGGCGACCCGGCATATCGTGTCTTATCTCAAGGGCGCACCCGACGCATCCCCGAATCCGGCCTGGTCGGCCGGCATCGCGGTGAAGCGCGCCTGCGACGATCTCAAGGCGTACTACTACGAGGCGGTTGCCGCGCAACCCGGCAATCTCGACGCCAGGGGAATCGAGTCCTGGTTCTGGACCCAGACCGCTGCGGCGCAGGCGCTGCTGGCGGTCCGGGATTTCTGCGTCAAGAGCGACGATGCCTCGCTGAAACCGCTCGGCAAGTCGAGCCTGATTCCAAGATTCGTTACCGACAACCAGTAGTACATTTCAGGAAAGGAACCACCATGGCGAGACTGTCGCCGCTGCCGATCGGAGCGGTACCGGAGCTCAAGGATGTATTCGACAAGATGCAGGCGTCGGGCCATTACGTCCCCAACAGCCAGCTGATCCTGCAGCGCAAGCCGAATATTCTTCGTGCGCTGCGCGGACTGAGCACTGCCGTGTTCGATCCGCAGGGAGAAGTCGGCGTCGACTTGAAACGCCTGCTCGGTTACGTGTCGTCGCGCACGCACGGGTGCCATTATTGAATGGCGCACAATGCCGGAGGGTCTCTCCGGGCAGGCGTCAAGGACGAAAAACTCGCGGCCGTTTGGGAGTACCGTACGAGTCCGCTCTATTCGGATGCGGAGCGCGTGGCGATCGAATTTGCGATCGCCGCCGCGGCGCAGCCCAACGACGTGAGCGACGCGTTATTCGAGCGCATGAAACGGCACTGGTCGGAGGGCCAGATCGTCGAGATCGTCGCATTGGTTTCGTTTTTCGGCTTCATGAACCGCTACAACGACACGATGGCAACGCCGCTGGAAGAGGAACCGATTCACGTCGCCGAGAAGCATATCGCCGCGCACGGCTGGAAGCTCGGCAAGCACGGTGGCGGGTGATGAAGGAGCGCAATATTCCGGCGCGTAGTGCTCGCAAGAGTGCAATGACTTGAACGCGTTGCTGTTTCAGCCGATCGAATTGCGTTCGGTCCGGCTCGCGAACCGCATCGTCGTGGAGCCGATGACGCAGTTCTCCGCCGCCGACGGCACGGCCGGCGACTGGCATCTCATGCATCTCGGCCAGTTCGCCGTGTCGGGCGCGGGCCTCGTCATGACCGAGTCGACTTACGTAGCGCCGCAGGCGCGCAACACGCCGATGTGTTTGTCGTTGTACAGCGACGAACAGGAACAGGCGATTGCGCGCATCAAGTCTTTCTTCGACGCGTACGGCACCGCGCGTTTCGGGGTACAGCTGTGCCATGCCGGTCGGCGCGCCTCGGCAAAGGAGCCCTGGCTGGGCGGCGGGGCGCGATTGCCCGAGGAGGGCGGCTATCCGACCGTGGCGCCTTCGCCCGTCGGCGTTTCGGACAAATGGCCGCGGCCGCGAGAACTCGCGGATGCCGATATCACACAAGTTCGCGATGCGTTCGTGGCGGCGGCACGGCGTGCGGCGCGTGTGGCGGCGGACGTGCTGGAACTGCATTGCGCGCACGGCTACCTCTTGCATCAGTTCCTCTCGCCGCTCAGCAACTTTCGCAAGGACCGGTATGGGGGTTCGCTCGAAAACCGCATGCGGTTTCCGCTCGAGGTGTTCGAGGCGGTGCGCGCTGCCTGGCCGGCGGACAAGCCGCTCGGTGTCAGGGTTTCGGCGACCGACTGGGTCGCCGGAGGGTGGGATCTGGATCAAACGATGGCGTTTGCACGCGCGCTGGATACGCTGGGCTGCGACTTTATCGACGTATCCAGTGCAGGGTTGAGCGAACGACAGAAAATCGCGGTGGGTCCCGGATACCAGATTGCCTTCGCCGCCGCGCTCAAACAGGTGGTGAAAAGGAAGGTGATCGCGGTCGGCCTGATCACCGGCGCGCAACAGGCCGAAACGATACTGATGACCGGCCAGGCAGACATGATCGGCCTTGCGCGCGCGATGTTGTACGATCCGCGCTGGCCGTGGCATGCGGCCCACGAACTGGGCGTGAATCTGGACTATCCCCGGCAATACGAGCGGGCGCATCCGTCCCGCAGGTCCGGCGCAGGCATCAACGCGCCGGGAAATGTTGCGCCGCCGCCGGGTATGACCACATCGGGCGGCGGTACTGTGTAACCCGGGGTGGTGCTTGCGCCCGACCTCTCTAAGGGAGTGATCGATGAAACGACTGGCGGTCTCTCTGTACGCGATAGCGATGACGGTGGCAGGCGCGCCGGTTTCGGCGCAGGGTTTTCCGGCGAAACCGGTGCGGATCGTCGTGCCGTTTCCGCCGGGCGGAACGTCGGATGCGACCGCGCGCCTGATCGCGCAGCGATTGACCGAACGCTGGAAACAAAACGTGGTCGTCGACAATCGCGGCGGCGCCGGCGGCAACATCGCGGCGGAACACGTGGCGCGTTCCGCTGCCGATGGATATACGATGCTCATGGGTACGCACGGGACGCAGGCGATCAATCGGAGCCTGTTTGCGAAACTGCCGTATGACCCGGTGCGCGACTTCGCTCCGATCACACTGGCGATCACCGTTCCGAACCTGTTTCTTGCGCATCCCGTTCTGCCGGTGCGCAACGTGAAAGATCTGATCGGGCTGGCAAGGGCGCGTCCGGGTGAACTCAATTTCGCTTCGGCGGGATACGGCACGATGCCGCACATGGCGGGCGAACTGTTCAACCTGATGGCCGGCGTGAAGATGACGCCCGTGCTCTACAAGGGCAGCGGGCCGGCCATGACTGAGGTGCTCGGCGGACTGGTGCCGCTCATGGTCGAGTCGCTGCTCACGTCGCTGCCGCACGTGCAGTCGGGCCGGTTGCGGCCGCTCGCGATCACGAGCGCGCAGCGCAATGCAGCGGTGACCGACATTGCCACCGTTGCCGAATCGGGGCTTGCCGGATACGAGGCCATAACCTGGGTCGGATTGGTCGCGCCGGCCGCCACGCCACGGGACATCCTCGGGCTGCTCAATACCGAGATCGCGCGCATTCTGCAATCGCCCGACATGAAGGATCGCCTGGCGGCCATGGGCGCAACGCCGGGCGGCGGCTCTCCCGAACAGTTCGCCGACTATATTCGCAGTGAGACCGGAAAGTGGGCCAGAGTCGTCAAGGCCGCCGGACTCAAGGCGGAGTAGGCGCCAGATTTCCCATCGGTCGGCAGTCGACAAGGTTCGATTGAAGAATGGCGCGACTGGAATCCATTCCACCGGGCGAACGCAAGATGATGCAGGAACTCGATTGCTCGGGTTTCGAGGGACGACGGCCGTGGGTCAACGGTCCGCCGCTCGCGCGCCGGCGCGTTTCGCTCGTATCCACGGCCGCGCTGAATCTGCGCACGGACGCGGTGTATCAACGCAACGATACGGGCTTCCGGGTCGTTCCTGGCGACGTCGACCCGGCGGACGTGATCATGAGCCATTCGTCGGTGAATTTTGACCGCACGGGATTCCAGCGCGACATGAACGTGTGTTTTCCGCTGCAACGGTTGCACGAACTCGCGGCCGAAGGTGTCATCGGATCGGTTTCCCGGTTTCACTTCACGGTTTCCGGGGCCGCGCATCCGATGGATCTGCAAGATTCGGCGCGCGCCATCGCGCGAACCATGAAAGCGGATGGCGTCGACACCGTGCTGCTGGTGCCGATATGACCGAAATGCACGCGCGCCGTGGGCGGGCTGGCCATCATATTCGAGGAAGAGGGTCTCGCGACGACGCAGATCAGCCTGATCCGCCTGCATACCGAGCGGACACGGCCGCCACGGGCGTTGTGGGTGCCGTTCGAACTCGGGCGGCCGCTGGGAGTGCCCGGCGACGCGGCGTTCCAGAAACGCGTGATCGTCGCAGCGCTGGCGCTGCTCGATGCCGGGAGCGGCCCGCTGATCGTCGATTACGCGGAGGAGGTTCCGGCGTGCGCCTCCGGCCCGGATGACGAGTCGTTAACCGGGCTGGTGTGCCCGATTCGGCTGCCGCCCGCGCCGGATCGCGACGCGCCTACCACCGCGATCGGCATCGCGCTGGTAGCGGAGATCGGTTCTCTCGCGCCGTGGTATGAATTCGCGCTGTCCACGAGACGCCGCACCACGGTGGGTGGCAGCGGACTCGACGTGGTCGAGGCAGGCAAGTACCTCGCCGCATTCCTGAACGATCAGGCCGTGCGCTGTCCGCGCGCGGACATGCCCGCGCCGCGCGTTCTCAAACTCGCGTTCGAGGACTTGAAGTCGTACTACACCGAAGCCATCACCGCGCAGGCGGGATACGACGCGAGTGAGCGCGTCGAAGACTGGCTGTTTCGCGAAACGGTGCTCGGAACCGCGCTGTGGCGCCTGCGCGAGATCTGCCTGGCAAGCACGGACGCCGGCTACCGTTATCTGGGCACGAACTCCATCGTGCCGGATCGACAGGTCCACCGGGCGCCGTGATGCATCGCGGCGCTCGGCGAAGGGGCCTTGGACATCCCGCCCGAAGCGCGGTCTGTCGGAACACTTGGCGTAAACGGAGTAGCGCGTGACAAGTGAAATCCCCGGCGCGTCAGGAATCGATGGACACAGCGTGGGCCCCCTGATTTCACACGTTGGTCGTGTGGGTTTGCAGCGGGCCGCAGGGGCCCGCGCTTCCTGTACGCGCGTCGCGCTGCTCTGGATCGCGCTCGCCGGCATGTCGGTCGTGGGCCCGGTTTGTGAGGCGGCCGAGCCGTATCCGAAACGTCCGGTCCGGTTCATCGTCCCGTTTCCGCCCGGTGGCGCGAACGACATCGTAGCCCGCATGACGGGACCGTTGATCACAGAGCGACTCGGTCAGCAGATCGTGGTGGACAACCGGCCCGGGGCGTCCGGAACCATCGCCCTCGAACTGGCCGCGCGCGCGCAGCCCGACGGGCACACGTTTCTCGTCGGCAACAACACGTCGAACAGCATCGTTCCGGTGCTGTTCGCGGAGCGCATGGCGATCGATCCGGTCAAGGTGTTGACCGGCATTTCGCTGATTGCTGCAATTCCTCACGTCGTCATCGCGCCCGCGAAATTTCCGCCCGGTACGTTTCCGGAGTTGATTGCGTACGCGAAAGCCAGACCGGGGCAGCTCAATTACAACGCGCCGCTGGGCGGGCATCCGCATCTCGACATGCTGGCGATGATCGCAGCGACCGGGATCAACCTCGTGCATATTCCGTCCAAGGGCGCCGGCGAGTCGATTCCGTCCCTGTTGCGCGGCGAGGCGCAGTTGTCCAATTCGAACGTCGCCTCCGTCATCGGGCTGATTCGTTCGGGGCAGCTCAAGGCGTACGTGGTGACATCCGAGGCGCGTGTGCCGGAACTGCCGGACGTGCCGAGCTTCGCCGAATTGGGCCTGCGGGGCGTCGGCAGCATCAACTGGGTCGGGTTGTTCGCGTCCGCGCAAATGCCACCCGCGATCGTTCGGTTGTGGCACAGCACGGTCGTCGCCATATTGGGGCAATCCGGCGTCAGAGAGGCATTCGCCAAACGGTTGGTGCCGGTCGAAACCAGCGAGTCTCCCGAGCGGTTCAACGAATTCGTCGCTTCGCAAACGGCGCGCTGGAGAAAAATCGTGAAAGACAACAACATCCGCCTCGATCAGTAGCGCGTCTCGCGTTGACCGCAACCCTCTGATTGCGTTACTCTTTCGGTTTAGTACCGGGCCGCCGCCCCATGGCCAAGTCGCCGAAAAACAATCCCGACGAACCGACCTTCGAATCCGCGCTCGCGGAGCTGGAAAAAATCGTCGAAACGATGGAGGGTGGCGAATTGCCGCTCGAGCAGTCGCTCGCGTCGTACAAGCGGGGCGCCCAACTGCTGAAACTCTGCCAGGCTCAGTTGGCGCAGGCGCAGCAGCAGGTGAAAATTCTCGAAGACGGCGTGCTCAAGAATTTCGGGGCGACCGACGAGTGACGGCGCCGGAGGATTTTCAGACCTGGGCCGCGATCCGCGGTGCCCGCATCGAGACGCTGCTCGCGAAGCTCATGCCGGGCCCGGAGATCGCGCCGGAGCGACTCCATGCGGCGATGCGTTACGCGGTGCTGGGCGGCGGCAAGAGAGTGCGGCCGCTGCTCGCGTTTGCCGCGGGCGAGGTGTCCGGCGCCGATCCCGAGCGTGTGGCGATTGCCGGGGCTGCGGTCGAACTGATCCACGCGTACTCGCTGGTGCACGACGATCTGCCGTGCATGGACGACGACGTTCTGCGCCGCGGGAAACCCACCTGCCACGTGGAATTCGACGAGGCCACCGCTCTGCTGGTCGGGGACGCGCTGCAGAGCCTCGCGTTCCAGTTGCTCGGCGAGTACCGGCTGGTCGAGGACCCTGTCGCGCAGTTGCAGATGGTGAAACTCCTCGCCGTCGCGGCCGGGTCGCGCGGCATGGCCGGCGGGCAGGCGATCGACCTCGCCGCCGTGGGCAAGACGCTGACCGTGCCGGAACTCGAGTTCATGCACATACACAAGACCGGCGCGATCATCCGCGCCTCGGCGCTGCTCGGCGCGCAGTGCGGCACGGCATTGAGCGAGGCAGAGCTTGCGCAGGTCGATCTTTACGCGAAACTCGTGGGCCTTGCCTTCCAGGTGGTGGATGACGTGCTCGATGCCGAGGCGCCGACGGCGACCCTCGGCAAGACCGCGGGCAAGGATGCGCAGCAGGGCAAGCCGACCTACGTCAGCGCGCTCGGGATCGCGCGCGCCAGGGCGTTTGCGGAGGAATTGCGGCAGGATGCCCTCAAGGCGCTCGCGGTCTTTGGTGACAGGGCGCTGCGTTTGGTGCAACTTGCTGATTTCATCGTGTTGCGCAAGTTCTGAAGGGTGGGGACGATCGATTCATGGAAGCGGCAACACCATTTCCCGGCGCGGCGGAGGATGATAATTCCGGAGTATCGGCGGCCGCCGCACGCCCGGAGCAGAGGCCCATGTTCGAGTTGCTGAGCGCCATCCACTCGCCGCACGACCTGCGGCGACTCGAGCGCAGCCAGTTGCCGCGGCTCGCTGTCGAATTGCGGCAGTTCCTGCTCGATTCGGTGAGCCAGACCGGCGGGCACCTGTCGTCAAACCTCGGCACGGTGGAACTCACGATTGCGCTGCATTACGTATTCGACACGCCGCGCGACCGCCTCGTGTGGGACGTGGGCCACCAGACCTACGGCCACAAGGTACTCACGGGCCGGCGCGAGGGCATGAAGAAGCTGCGCATGTGGGAAGGCCTTGCCGGATTCCCGCGCCGCGAGGAATCGGAATACGACACGTTCGGCACCGCGCATTCGAGCACGTCGATCAGCGCGGCGCTCGGCATGGCCGTGGCCGCGCGGCTGAAAGGCGAAGCGCGCCACTGCGTCGCGATCATCGGTGACGGCGCGATGACGGCGGGCATGGCGTTCGAGGCGCTCAACAACGCCGGCGACATGGACGTCGACCTGCTCGTGATCCTCAACGATAACGACATGTCGATCTCGCCGCCGGTCGGCGCGT
>CAZMBS010000076.1:0-13675 GCA_964564295.1 uncultured Streptomycetaceae bacterium | reverse complement strand
ATGATTTGACGGACTTCTCTACTTCACATTGGTAGGGCTGGTGGGGAGCAGGTCACAGGCTCAAATTCATTTCCGCCCATATCCGCTAGAGTGAAGAATTTCTCGCCCGATGCCGGGCCGAGTTGCCGGGCGTTGTGCTTTCAGCCGACGATCTGACTGATCGCCTTACGCAACGATTCCTGTTCTTCCCTCTTCAGATGCCCGAGTCGCCGGATGACGAGCGAGGCTTCGATGGTGGTGATGACGGGTTTTACGACGGACGGCTTGATGAGGCCGGCGCCTTTCCAATCCTTGATCTGAAGCTCGCCGATCGCCCCGGCGGGCCGTGCCTGGCTGGTGACAGCCATGATCACCACGTCGCGCAGTGCTTCGTCTTAAGCTGCGCTACTGACGACGACGGCGGGGCGCTTCTTGATGCCGGATTGGTCGGTAAAGGGAAACGGGACGAGTACGATGTCGCCAAAGCTATAGCTTGTCGTAGGCGGCATCGGCAGGGTTGTCCCAGACCTTGGCGAACGCCGGCTCGGCGGCGCGGGCGGCGGCGCGTACAGCGGTGCGTTCCCCATCGCGCGTGCGCAGGAAGTCGACGAAGTCCTCGACCTCGGCCACTCGCTCGGGCGCAAGCGATTTCAGCTTCTTGAACAACGACTGCGGGTCGCGCGTGTTCATGGAGAATCATCCGGAATTGCCTTCGACATTGATAATTCTACCCCTCTGGCCGAAAATGCGTGTCTGGGGAAAAATTCAAGAACGTAGGGGTGCGTCTTCGTCACGCGCGCGCAAGTGGTTGAATCGCATCAGGGAAACGGCATCGTCTACGACGAAAGTGCGTCAGCGCGATTACTCTACAACTACTTCCGGGATTACGATCCTAGTATCGGGCGCTATATACAGTCAGATCCGATCGGCCTCGCGGGTGGGATCAACACGTATGCCTACGTCGACGGGAATCCGCTCTCCTATATCGATCCAACGGGGGAGGCATTTTGGGTTCCGGCAGCTGGAATCAGCATCGCAGCGTGCCTTCGCTACCCAACGTTTTGTCGCTCTGTGATGAAGTGCGTGCGTAGTCCGGGAGCCTGTCGCGAGAGAATCTGCGGTCAGGTAAAGCCAGCTGTTCATGACATATGTGATGTTCCGGGATTGTCGTGTAAGGGGTCCGACACGCGGGATGTTGCTAGGGCAAAGATGGAAGCTTTGCAACTATGCTTACTGGTAAGGCAGACAGTCTCAGTTCTTTGCTATGGAAAAAAAGACGATGGCGGACACCGGAAGCAGGAACAGCAACAGAGGCAGCGCATCCTAAATTGCCAGCGCCAAATTGCTTCATGTGATGTTCCTGGATTGAGCCCGTGACGAAAGCGCCAGACCATGGCCCGTTCTCAAACGAACTTTCCCGTATTTGTAGAGCGGGCGGCAAGAAGCTTGTGGTTGTCCAGAAGTTGTTGGACGAGAACCCGCACCTCATGTCGGAAAAGCGACACGGTACATCGATTGTGGTGCAAAGCGTAGACCTGGGAAGCCCGCAGCTGGTATCTCTATTATTGGATGCTGGTGCATCAGCGAATTTCTTGGATGACCAAGGGTTCACGGCACTACACAAGGTCATCGAGGAGTGCAATGAATCGGATGAAATGTTGCAAATTGCAAGCTTGTTGATTGATCGCGGGGCAAGCACAGAAACCGTGGGACTAAACGGCTGGCGGCCATTACATCAGGCAGTTACCTATGGCTTGTCTCAATTCGTCGAACTGCTTGCCAATCGTGGGGCGAAAATTAATGCGCGGAACATGGCGATAGATAAGGAGAGTCCGCTCGAAATCGCAAATAGGCTAGGTCACAGAAAAATTGCCACGCTATTAGCTAGTCGTGGCGCCAGAGTGCCGCTGCGACAGCGCAAGCGGAAGCGCGGGGTCAAGTCTAGCTAAGTAGCATTTCCCGTCTCGAAGAGTTTCACGGCTTGCGCTGCTCGCAGGATGGTGATGCCGCGGTAGCTGCCGCCCAGGTCGCAAAGGCTCGGGGCCAGGTCTTGCCATTTGCCTACTGCGCGAGTGCCCGCATTGCCTCAGCCGCGTCGATAATGCGCATGCCCTGGTAGTGTTTGGGATCGAGCAGGTGCGCGTCGCCCGAGACGATCAGGTCTGCTTGCGCGGCGAGCGCGCAGGCGATCACCGCGTCATCGTCGACATCCTTTGTTACCACGCGCGCGGTCTGCGCAGGCGTTACGAGTTGAGCCAGCATCGCGTAGCGCTGCATCAGAAACCCCGGACTCGCGCGGTGGGCGGCGATCGCAGGTGGACGGGGTCTACCATAGAATTTGTGGATGACACCCGAAGGGAGGAAGGGAAGAACGTCCCGCCGCGCCCGGCCGAATTGCCGGGCGTTGTTGTTTGCGTCGCCGAGATCGTCGAGGCTGCGGCCACTACTCCTTCGGATGCACGAAGCCGATGGGATGTTTCTTCTTCGGTTCCGGCGGCGCCATGAGTTGTCGGATGGCGGCGAGGATTTCGACGATGGTTTCATCCTGATCGTCGATGCGGCGTTCAAGCTGGTCGAGCTTTCTCGCCAGCGCCTTATGCGTGGCGAGCGCCTCGCGCATCCGCACAAAGGCGCGCATGATCGCGACGTTGGCGGCAATGGCGCGCTCGGAGCGAAGCACCGAGGAGAGCATGGCCACTCCCTGTTCGGTGAAGGCGTATGGCCGGTACTTCACGTTTTGGCCACGCCTCAAGGTCACAGATTGTGACCTTGAATTAGAGGCCTCCTCCAGGGTCAGCCGGAACATGAAGTCCTCGGGAAAGCGCGCCAGATTGCGCTTTACCCCCTGATTGAGCGCTTTAGTCGCCACGCCGTAGAGTTGCGCCAGATCGGCATCAAGCACGACTTTATGGCCGCGGATGATCAGGATGCGCGTGTCGATACGCTCTGGGGAAATGAGTTTCATGACCTCCTGCTTCAAACGTTGCCAGCCCGGATTCATGCGTTATCCGCTGGCATTCAGAGGCCGACAACGACCGCTTGCCGCGCGTAGCCGCACGGCCCAGAATGCGCGTCTGGGAATTTTCACTGTTTTGCCGGGAGCGCGGCTTCGCTTCGCGTGAGCAAATCGCGGCGCCGGTTTCATATCCACCGGAGCAGCAATGCCACGAAAAACGCTCATCGCCTACGCATTTACATTTCTGGCCGCACTGGGGCTGGGCATGTACCTGCTGCTGCCGGCGGAATCCGAACTGCGCTTTTTAGGGCTGATCGTTCTGATTTTCTGGTTGCCCATGGCGCTGCGCTACTTGAGCAGGGTCGTCAAAGAACGCGCCACCACGCTGCTGACGCCCTCGCCCAGTCCGCCCGCGTACCATCCGCGCGAGGTGAACGCGACGCTGGAAGCAACGTTTTCCGTCACGGTCGGAACGGACTCGATGCACGTGGACGCGGAAAGCGGCATTCTGGATTTGCGCTGCCTGCTGGCGCTGGGCACCGACGGATTCAGCGCAAGACTGTGGCGCGCCGAAAAAATCACGGGCCCCTGGCCCGGTGATGAAAAACTGATACTGAATGTGGAATTCCTGGTTCCGGAGGTTGCGTTGCCGCGCTTTCCCGTCGATACGATCGCACGGGTATTGGTGCGCAACACCTTCATCGGCACCGCCAGGGTGTTGAGTGTGAACGTGGTGGCCAGTGCGGAGTGAGTTAGTCCAGAAAAAATTTACTCCGTTCAATGCCAACGGAGAGAGGACAGGGCTCGATACGCTCTACGGGCGCTGGCCCGCGCCTACGCGTTGTTGCCGCCCCATCGACGCCCGTCTCGCGCGAGCAGCGCATCGGCCTCGGGCGGCCCCCACGAGCCTGCCGCGTAATGCGGAATGGCGCCGGCGGGCGCGGCGTTCCACGCATCGAGTATCGGTGACACGACCGACCAGCCCGCCTCGACCTGATCCGCGCGCTGGAACAGCGTGGGGTCGCCGATCATGCAGTCGTACAGCAGCCGTTCGTAGCCGGTGCTCGTGTTCGCGCCGAATCGGTCGGCGTAGCTGAAATCCATGTGCACGGTGTCCTGGCGCAGCACGGTGCCGGGCACCTTCGCGCCGAACGTCAGCGAGATTCCCTCGTCGGGCTGGATGCGGATCATGAGCCGGTTGCGCGTGAGGTCCGGCACGCCCGTCTTGCGGAACAGCATGAACGGCGCGCGCTTGAACTGGATCGCGATGTCGGTGCAACGCTTCGCCATGCGTTTGCCGGTGCGCAGGTAAAACGGCACGTCGGCCCAGCGCCAGTTGTCGATCGCGAGCTTGATCGCGCAATAGGTTTCCGTGCGCGATCCGGGGTCCACGTTGGGTTCCGCGCGATACGCGCTCAACGGCGCGCCGTCGTGATGCCCCGCGGCGTACTGGCCGCGCACGGTTTTCGCGGGCACATCCTGCGGCCCGAAGGGCTGGATCGCATGCAGCACCTTCGCCTGTTCGTCGCGAACGGCGTCCGCCCCGAATGAAATCGGCGGCTCCATCGCCGTCAGCGACACGAGCTGGAACAGGTGATTCGGCACCATGTCGCGCAGCGCGCCCGACGTCTCGTAATAGCCGCCGCGCTGCTCGACACCGACGGTTTCCGCAGCGGTGATCTGCACGTGATCGATGTAGCGACGGTTCCAGATGGGCTCGAAGATGCCGTTGCCGAACCGGAACACGAGCAGGTTCTGCACCGTCTCCTTGCCGAGGTAGTGGTCGATGCGGTAAATCTGGCGCTCGTTCAGCACCTGCCGGATTTCCGCATTCAACGCGCGCGCCGACTCCAGGTCGCGCCCGAACGGCTTTTCCACGATCACGCGGCGCCAGCCGTTCCCGCTTTCGCGCGCCAGCCCCGCCGCATCGAGCGCGCGCACGATGCCGCCGAAATGCCTCGGTGCGACCGCGAGGTAGTGAAAAAAATTCTCGCGGGCGCCGGGTGAAGCGGCGGCGGATGCGATCGTCTCGCGCAGCGTGCGGTAGGTCGCGGCATCCTCGAGCGATCCGCGCACGTAGTGCATGCGCTGCACGAGCGCGTCCCACGTGCCGGCGTCCACCGGCGCGGTGGAGTACGCGCGAATGTCGGCCGTGAGTTGCCGCCGGAAACTCGCGGTGTCGTAGTCGCGCGTCGCGAGGCCGATCAGCGTGAAGTCGGGCGCGAGCAGCCCGTCGCGCGCCAGGTTGTAGAGCGCCGGAACGAGCTTGCGCTTGGTGAGATCGCCGCTCGCGCCGAATATCACCATCGTGCACCCATCCGCGGGCCGCGCGGGGGCCGGAAACGCCGCGCCCGCCGGGTCAGCCGACGGCATGACGGGTGCCGGTTGCCGGGAGGAAATGTTGCCCGCGCCGCATGGACGCAGTGTAGCCCAACTGTTTCACGCCGGGCACGACCGCCGCACCGGAGGGCCTACCGCTGGCACGACGCGCAGAAATAGGTCGCGCGCTGCCCCTGCCGGATTTCCCGGATCGGAGACGCGCAGCGCGTGCACGGCCGGCCGGCGCGGTCGTAGACCAGGAACTGGTTCTGGAAATTGCCGGCCATGCCGTCGCTGTCGACGTAGTCGCGCAGGCTGCTGCCGCCCGCCTGAATCGCGAGCGTGAGCGTTTCCTTGATGCCCGCGGCAAGCGCGTCGCATTCGCGGCGCGTGAGCCGGGCCGCGGCCCGGCGCGGACGGATTCCGGCACGAAACAGCGCCTCGCTCGCATAGATGTTGCCGACGCCGGCGACGACGTGGCTGTCCATGATGACGAGCTTGATCGCGGAGCGGCGATCGCGCGTCGCGCGGTGCAGCGCCGCGCCGTCGAACGCGTCCGACAACGGTTCCGGACCGATGTCGGCGAGCAGCCTGTGGCGCAGCGGGTCGCCGTGCTGCCACAACACGAGCCCGAAGCGCCGCGGGTCGCGCAGACGCACGACGATGTCGTTGTCGAGCACGAGATCGACGTGATCGTGGATTGCGGGTGGCGTCGCGGGATCGACCACCCACAGCCGGCCCGACATGCCGAGGTGCACGATCAGCGTGCCGGTGCCGCAATCGAACAGCAGGTACTTGCCGCGCCGCGCGATGTCGCGAACGACCGTGCCGGCGATGCGACGCGGCAGCGACGCCGGCACCGGCCAGCGCAACGCGCGATTGCGCACGACCAGTTCGCGCACGCGTGCGCCCGCAACGCGCTTGACGAGGCCGCGTCGCGTCGTTTCCACCTCCGGAAGTTCCGGCATGTCCGGGCGCTTTTACTTATGTTTTTCAGGCAGTTGCGATGAGTCCGGCAGCTTGGGCCGCGTGCCCGGCGGCGCCAGCATGCGATTGCCGATCTCCGAGAAGAACGTGTATTGCATGCCGTCTTCAGGATGAAGCAGCAGCAACTCGGGCTCGCGCTGGATGATGCCGAGCGCGACCGTGCGGCCATCCGCCCGCGTGATCCGGATCGTGCTTGTGGGCTTGCGCTTGCCGTCGTGCGGCACCGCGCGCAGCGCGGCGGCCTGCCGCCACTGCTCCACCCAGCGCAGCACGTCGTCCTGACTGGGTTCGGCGGGCGCGGGCGTGACGATCCACTTGCCGTCCTGCTGCGCGACGCGGAACGCCGGCAGTTCGAATCGCGTCAGCCGGTCGTCCGCGTCGAACAGGCGCTTGCGCACCAGCGCCGACACGCCGGCCGGGAACCCGGTCACGTGTTTCACGTCCACGCCGTACACCATGTCCCGCGCCAGCACGTATTGTTCGCGCGTGACCGTGTTGACCGCGCCGAAACCCAGGACCTCGTCGTCCACGACGAGCCGTGCCTGCGGCGGCGCGAGTTCGAAGCGCGCGAGGTCCGCTGCCGGAAAACGCGTCGTGGTTCTCGCTTCGAGCACCGCGAGCAGGCGCGCGACCTGGAGTTCGTCCGCGCGCGCGGCAAACGGCGCCGTGAGATGCCACGCGCCCGCGCGTTTCTCGAGCACGATCTCCGGACCGCCGCCGCGCTGGAACCGCACGCGGCCGGCCGCGGCCGGTTTGACCGCTGACAGCGCGTACTCGGGGTTCGGGTTTTCCGGGGGGCTGAAATGCAGAAAAGAACCGAGGCCCACGACCACCGCGGCCAGTACGAGGATCGTGAGCCAGCCCTGCTTCATGCCACCTTGCGCCGGCGCCACCAGATGAGGCCGCCGCCGATCGCGAACGTCATCGGCAGCACGAGCAGGAAGGTCAGCGCGATGAGGTGCAGCGTGGTGCGGTCGAGGTCGAGCGACGTGTCCGACGCCGGACGTGGCTGTATCGTGACGAGCTTGTCCTCGCCCGTGAGCCAGTTGACCATCGCGAGCCCGAGTTGCAGGTTTCCGGCGTTGCCGAGATAACTGTTCGCGAGAAACTGCCCGGTGCCGACGACGATCACGCGCTGTTGCCGGTCGCCGACCGTGCGCTCCAGCGCGGTCGCGATCGTGATCGGCCCCGGCACGTCGCGCGCCTTGTCGAACGCGACTTTCTCGTCGAGCTTGCCGGTTTCCACCCACCCGCGCTGCGCCACCTCGATCAACGGCGTCGCGCGCCACTCCTCGCTGTCGACCGTGCCGATCTGCCGCGCGTGCGGGAACAGCGTGTTCAACTGGAAACCGCCGGTAACCGGATGGCGCCCGTACTGCGTCGCGACCGCGAACGCCGGCGGACCGGCGCGCGGCCGCAGCGTGAGGTCCACCACCGTGCCCGGCGACAGCACGAGCCCCAGCACCTCGGCGATCGGATTCAGGCCGCGCAGCGGTTCCGGGTCGATGAGCCACAGCAGGTTGCCGCCGCGTTCGAGATGACGCCGGATTTTCTGCACTTCACCGGCCTGCAGGTCCACCTGCGGACTGGCGATCAGCAGCATCGAGGCGTTCGCGGGCACCTCCTGCGCGAGCGCGAGGTTCACGCTGTTGAAGCGTATGCCTTTCGCCTGCAGCTGCCGGCCGAATTCGCCGAGGTCGTGGTTCGCGATGCCGTCGAGCTTGCGCTCGCCGTGGCCTTCGAGCCAGAACAGCACGTTCGACGAAGCACGCGTGATCCGCATCAGCGCGTTCGCGAACGCCTGTTCGTTGAACTCGGCGAGCGGCACGTGTTCGGTGCGGCCGCGATGCGAGATGACGAGTTCGTTCGGCGAGCGGATTTTCGCCGCCTGCGCGAGCTTCGGCTGCTCGCGCGGATCCACGAGCGTCAACTGAATATCCGGTTTCACGCGCTGGTACGGCAACAGGCGGTCGCGCACGATCTTGTGCACGTTGGCGCCGCCCGCGTCCTGCGACACCGCGTACGCCGTGACGGCGAGCGGTCCCTCGATCTGCTTCAGCACGTCCTGCGTGCCTTGCGACAGCGTGTTGCGCGCGTTCCGGGTCACGTCCCATTCCTTGCGGTACTCGCGCGCCGCGTGGGCGACCAGCATGACCAGCGCGAGCATCAGCACCACGAAGATGCCGTTCTGCGCGAGCAGTTGCAGCCGCAGGCGGCGGTTCATCTCCATGGCGGCTATCCCCGCAGCCGGCGCGCGTCGAGCCGCCGGACGGTCAGCACCAGAAACGTCGCGGCGAGCAGCAGCGAGCAGACGATCGCGAACGTGTCGACGAGCCCCTTGCCGAGCGGCTCGAAATTGCGCAACGGAGAAAATACCTGGACGAGTGCCGCCGGCACGGTCCAGCCGCGCGCGCGCAGGTTGTCGGCCGTGGTTTCGCCCGCGAGCACCATCGCGAGCGTGATGCAGAACGCAATGAGCGCGGCGGCCACCGGGTGCGTCGTCAGCGACGACGCGTAGAGCCCCGCCGCGGCGTAGGCGGCGACGAGCAGCGCGAGGCCGCCGAACGCGCTCGCGAGCAGCCCGTAATCGAGGCGCGTGCTTCCCGCGAGCGACAGCGGCATCCATGCGAACAGCGCGATCAGCAGCAACAGGAATGCGAACAGTCCGACAAACTTGCCGAGCACGATTTCGGTGATCGACACCGGCGCCGAAATCAGCAGCGTCATGGTCTGGTTGCGATGCTCCTCGGCGATGAGCCGCATCGCAAGCAGCGGCACGGCGAACATCAGCACGAGCGCGGAAGTCGCAACGAGCGGAATCGCGACGAGTTCCGTGACGCCCGGCGGATTCGTCATCTGGATCAACTGCGACTGGATCTGCAGAAAGTCGTCGAGCCGCTTGAGAAACCCGTACCCCATGATGATCTGCAGCAGCGTCAGCACGATCCACGCGAGCGGGGACGCGAACAGCGACTTCAGCTCCTTGCCGGCGATCGTGAGGATCATGCGGCCGGCGCCTCGCTGCGCGTGAGATGCACGAACACGTCCTCGATGCTCGTCTGCGCGGGCGCGAGCTGATGCAGGCCCCAGTTCCGATCGACCGCCAGCGCGGTGATCTGCGCACTCGGGTCCGCGTCGGCAGCGAATTGCAGCCGCAGCAGCCCGCTGCCGGCCGGTTCGACCGCCGTTACGCCCGGAATGGCCAGCAGTTCGGAAGCGGGTGGGGGGTTTTTCAGGCCCAGCAGCACCGTGCGCCCGCTATGAAACGCCTTGAGACCGGCGATCGTGTCGTGGTACACGAGGCTGCCGTGATGCATGATCTGGACGCGGTCGCAAATGGCCTCCACTTCCGGCAGGATGTGGGTCGACAGGATCACGCTGTGCGCGCCGCCGAGTTCCCGGATCAGCGCGCGGATGTCGCGGATCTGGTTCGGGTCGAGTCCCACCGTGGGTTCGTCGAGTATCACCACGTCGGGCTCGTGCACGATGGCCTGCGCGATGCCGACGCGCTGCTGATAGCCCTTGGACAGCGTCCCGATCAGCTTGCGGCCGGCATCCACGAGACCGCAGCGCCCTTTCACGCGGTTCACGGCTCCACGGCGCGTCGCGCGCGGCACGCGATGCAGCCGGGCGGCGAGGTCCAGATATTCGTCCACGGTCAGCTCGCGATACAGCGGCGGCGTTTCGGGCAGATAGCCGATGCGCGATTTCGCGGCGACGGGTTTTTCGATGAGATCGATGCCGCAGATGCTGACCGCGCCGGAACTCGGCGCGAGATTGCCGGTCAACATCTGCATCGTGGTGGTCTTGCCCGCGCCGTTGGGTCCCAGAAAACCGAGCACTTCACCGCGCTTGAGTTCCAGGTTCACGCCGTCGACGGCGACGTGGCTGCCGAAGCGCCGGCTGAGCCCCCGCGCTGCGATGGTGGTGCTGGATACTGCCTCTGACATGAACGGAAAGGGCGCGGCGACGGCGCTTGTGGTGTGCCCGAAATATACCTAAACTGTGCCGGTTTATGAAGCGACAAGCGCTTGTTTTTTCCCGCAAACCTGCCTAGCGGCCGCAGCGTGCAGTGCGCCGCCGGCATCAACCGCGAACATCCTCCGTGCCGGAACTGAAACGCATGCTGGTCGCATCGCTCGCGACGTGTCTTTCCGTCGCGGCGGGCTGGACGCTGGCGGCCGATTCCGGCGCCGCGGACGTGCCGGCGCCGAAAGCCAGACCGAAGGTCATCGTCACGAAGCCCGCGCCGCGCAAACCGCAGTTGCCGCCGGGAGATCTGACCGAGCAGGTCATGTTCAAGATGATGCTCGCCGAGATCGCGGTGCAGCGCGGCCAGCCGCACGTGGCGGTGCCGGCGTATCTCGAGCTTGCGCGCGAAACGCGCGATCCGCGCATCGCGCAGCGCGCGACGGAAATCGCGTGGAACGCGCGATTCGTTTCGGCGGCGATCGAAGCCGCCGGTATCTGGCAGCAGGCGGACCCGGAGTCTCCGCAGGCGCGGCAGGTGCTGGTGACGCTGCTCGTCAACCAGTCGCAGTTGTCCGAGGCGCAGCCGCATCTCGAGAAATGGCTCGCGGCGGACCGGGCGGCCGCGGGGCAGAACTTTGCGCAACTGTCGAAACTGTTCGAGCGCAACCAGGACCGCGCCGGGGTGCTGCGCCTCATGCAGGCGCTCGCGAAGCCGTATCGCGACGTGCCCGAGGCGCGGCTGGCGGTGGCGCAGGCCGCGCTCAACGCCGGCGAGCAGCAGATCGCGCTCGACGAATCCGCCGCCGCGGTGAACATCCGGCCGGACTGGGAACTCGCGGCGCTGTTTCACGCGCAGGCGCTGCAACGGCGCTCGAATACCGAAGCGCTCGCGTATCTTGAGCAATACGTCAAGGCGAACCCCGGCGCGCGCGACAGCCGGCTCAATTACGCGCGCCTGCTGGCCAACGAAAAGCGGTACCCGGAGGCGCGCCGGGAATTCGAGGCGCTGCTCGGCGAGTTTCCGCAGAATGTCGACGTCACGATGGCGGTCGCGCTGCTTGCCATGCAGGCGGGCGATCTCGACGCCGCCGAGCGGCAGTACCGGCGCCTGCTCGAGATGGGCTACAAGGACCCCGACGCGGTGCGCGTTCAGCTCGGGCAGATACACGAGAACCGCAAGAATTTCGACGAGGCGCTGCGCTGGTACGGCGCGGTGAAGGACGGCGAGCAGTTCGTGCCCGCCCAGGCGCGTTACGCGGGCATACTCGCCCGGCAGGGCAAGCTCGACGCGGCACGCAGGCATTTGCAGCAGCTCGCCGCGAAGGACGGCCCGCACGCCGTGGCCTTCGTCCAGGCGGAGGCGCAACTGTTGCGCGACGCGCAGGCGTACCAGGATGCGTTCGATCTGCTCGGTGAGGCGCTCGCCCGGCGGCCGGATTCCCCGGAGTTGCTGTACGACCACGCGATGGCGGCGGAGAAGGTGAACCGCATTGCGGTGCTCGAGACCAATCTTCGCAGGCTCATCGAGTTGCGCCCGAATCACGCGCATGCCTACAACGCGTTGGGCTACACGCTCGCCGATCGCAACGAGCGTCTCGACGAAGCGCGCGGCCTCATCGAGTCGGCGTTGAAACTCGCGCCGGACGATCCGTTCATCATCGACAGCATGGGCTGGGTGCTCTACCGGTTGGGCCGCCCGAAAGAGGGCCTCGAACACCTGCAGCGCGCGTACAAGATGCGGCCCGACGCCGAAATCGCGGCGCATGTCGGCGAGGTCCTGTGGGTGCTCGACCGGCGCGACGAGGCGCAGAAGGTCTGGGGCGATGCGCTGAAGGCGTTTCCCGGCAACGACGCGTTGCAGAACACGATCAAGCGCCACGCGCCGGTGGTCCTGCCCACGGCACGATGACGCTCCGGCTTGCGCCCGCACTAGCCGCCTGTCTCTGGATTTCCGCCTGCGCGAGCTTCGCGCCTCAGCCGCGTACGCCCGCCGCGCGCGCGGAACCGTTCGATCTGCTCGGCCGGGTGCTCGTGCGGTACGACGGGCGCGCGTTTTCGTCCAATTTGCGCTGGCAGCACGCCGCGCGCGACGATGAAATCTGGCTGATGACGCCGGCGCTGCAGACGCTTGCGCATATCGTCGACGCCCCGGGCGGCGCGACGCTCACCGCCGCCGACCAGACGCAGTATCACGCGGCAAGCGTGGAAGCCCTCACGCGGCGGGCGCTCGCGTGGGAATTGCCGCTCGGCAGGTTGCAGTTCTGGGTGCGCGGCCGCCCCGCCCCCGGCTCCGACCCGACCGGCGCGGAGCGCGATGCGGACAACCGCTACGCGCGCTTCAGCCAGGACGGGTGGCGCGTCACGCTCGAATATTTTGCGCGCGACGAGCATCGCGGGCTGCCGCGGCGGCTGGAGCTCGCCGGCGCCGGGCAGGAGATCCGGCTCGTGATCGACAGCTGGCGCGCGGCGCCGGGCGAGCCATGAGTGCCTTCGCGGCGTATCCCGCGCCGGCCAAGCTCAATCTGATGCTGCGCGTGGTCGGCCGGCGCGCGGACGGCTATCACCTGCTGCAGACGGTGTTCCGGTTTATCGATTTCGGCGATACGCTGACCTTTCGCGTGCGCCCGGACGGCGTCGTCTCGCGGCCGTCGCCGGTCGAGGGGGTGGCAGAGGACGCGGATCTCACTGTGCGGGCGGCCCGGCTGCTGCGCGAGGCGACCGGCACGGGCCTGGGCGCCGAAATCACGATCGAGAAGCGGCTGCCGATGGGTGGCGGCCTGGGCGGCGGCAGTTCGGATGCCGCAACGACGCTGCTCGCGCTGAATCACCTGTGGGGGACCGGACTCGACCGGGAGGCGCTGATGCGGCTCGGGCTGCGGCTGGGCGCCGACGTGCCGGTGTTCGTGTTCGGCGAAAACGCGTTTGCGGAAGGCATCGGCGAGCGGCTGACCCGCATCGACCTTTCGCACGCCTGGTACGTCGTTCTGGTCCCGCCCGTCAGCGTTGCGACGGCCGCCGTTTTCGCGCACCCGGATTTGAAAAGAGACTCAAAAACGGTTACAATACAAAGCTTTTCCGTCGCCACGGCGGTCAACGATCTCGAAGCCGTGGTCTGCCGGGATCACCCCGAAGTCGCGCGGCATCTGGCGTGGCTCGACGGCCACGGAACGGCACGCATGACGGGATCGGGCGCCTGCGTTTTCGCGGCGTTCGGGGACGAAGGTTCGGCGCGGGACGTGCTCGCGCGGCTGCCGCCGGGCATGCGGGGATTCGTCGCCCGGGGACTGGAACGGCACCCGCTGTACGGGCTGGCACGCTAGCGTTACCGGGACCGGGTCCCGGCGCAGGTTACAAAGTAAGAAGTTACAAAGCGGCCGATGCGGGATGATCGGCCGTCGGTTTTGAGATGGGGAGTCGCCAAGTGGTAAGGCACCGGATTTTGATTCCGGCATTCGTAGGTTC
>CAZMBS010000075.1:13482-13697 GCA_964564295.1 uncultured Streptomycetaceae bacterium | reverse complement strand
CAATCGGCCGGTTGCAAGAATGACCCCAGCGTCTTCGGCCATGCCTTCGGCGCCTTCGGGCTTTTCCCGCGTGGAGGACCATTCGGTCAGGATGTACCAGGGCGACGCACGATCCTTGGTGTGGGGCAGGGGGTCCTGGGTGTTGGCGACGTATTTGAAGACGCCGTCCAGGCCCAGGCGGTGCACCGCCACCTCGCCGGCCACCGGCTGCTTGC
>CAZMBS010000075.1:0-13472 GCA_964564295.1 uncultured Streptomycetaceae bacterium | reverse complement strand
AGGCGGTGCATGATCTCGAAGCTGGTGACGTTGTCCTCGCTGGCGGCGTGGCTTTCGCTGAGCAGGTCGACGGCGGCCTGGACGGAGGGGATTGCCAGCCAGGCGGTGGCGACGTCCTTGGGCTTGGGCCAGACTTTTATCACCGCCTTGGTGATGATGCCGAGCGTGCCTTCGGCGCCGATGAAGAGGTGCTTGAGGTCGTAGCCGGTGTTGTCCTTGCGCAGGCCGCGCAGGCCGTTCCAGATCCGGCCATCCGGCAGCACCGCTTCGAGGCCGAGCACGAGATCGCGCGCATTGCCGTAACGGAGCACGTTCACGCCGCCCGCATTGGTCGAGAGGTTGCCGCCGATCTGGCAACTGCCCTCGGAACCGAGACTCAGCGGAAACAGCCGGTCGGCATCCAGCGCCGCCTGCTGGATGTTGGCGAGCACGCAACCCGCCTCCACAGTGATGGTGTTGTTCAGCGGATCGATGTCGAGCACCCGGTTCATGCGTGCGAGCGACAGCACGATTTCCTGCAATCCGGTGCGCGGCACCGCGCCGCAGCACTGTCCGGTGTTTCCGCCTTGCGGCACGAGCGCCACGCGCGCTTGCGCACACAGGCTGACGATTGCGGCGACTTCCGCCGTGCCGGCCGGCCGCACCACGGCCGGGGTCGATCCGTGATACATGCCGCGCCAGTCGGTCACGTATGGCGCCGTATCGCCGGGGTCCGTCAGTACGTGTTGCGGACCGACGATGGCGGCGAGGCGATCGATGACCACGGCGAGTGGATTGTTGACGGCAAGGTCGGTCATTGCGTGCGTGTACGGTGCAGATTCATTATAAGGCCGGAAACGCCTTCGGACGGCCACGTGCGGGGCGTGCGCTGGCTCAACGTGCATGCCGATGTGCGTCTGGCGCGCGGCAGTAAGACGATCTGCTCGCCGGTTGCGCGCGGCTGGAGTGCGGTCAAGCGCCCGGAAGCAGTCAGCGGACGAGCCGAACGCGAGCCGATCCGGGCGGCTGGTAGCGGAGGGCCGCAGAACCCGAGACACGCGCTTATTTCTTGGGTAAGATGGCGCGGCACCTGGGAGCAGGATACCTGAGTCCACGACTCAAAATAGGTGCCCGGGCGGAGCGCGTCGGTTGCAGTTCGGCACGGCATAATTCGTATTCCAGCAGGAGGGGGTAAGTCCAGATGGCCGATCGCATCATTTTCGTCTGCATCCTGGTTCTCGCCGGGGTGTATTTTTGGGCGACGTCGAAGATTCCAAGCTTGGAAATCGGCGACCCGTTGGGTCCGAAGGCGTTTCCGAGGCTGCTCGGAATCGGCCTGCTGATCACCGCGGGCATCCTGTTCTACGAGATGCTGCAGGCGCGCAAATCTGCGGCAGTGCCCGCCCAGGCGCCCGCCGAATCAAAAGACGACAACCGGCATTACTACATGCTCGCCGGCGTGACAGTCTGGACGTTCGCGTATTTCCTCGTGTTCGAGCCGCTGGGTTACATGGTCGCGACGACGATCTATCTGATCGGCATGTTCGCGTATTTTCACAAGAACCGGTGGCTCATGAACGTGGTGACGGCGGTGCTGTTCAGCATCATCAGCTATGTGGCTTTTGTGAAACTGCTGGGCGTGAATCTCGCCCGCGGTTTTCTGCCGTTCTAGGGGACGCCGCATGGAAACCTTGACGCACATCCTGAACGGCTTCGCGGTCGCGACGCAGCCGATCAACCTCTGGTACACCTTCATCGGCGTGTTTCTCGGCACCATCATCGGCGTGCTGCCGGGCATAGGTCCGTCCGCGGGCATCGCGCTGCTGATTCCGGTGACGTTCGGCATGAACCCGACTTCGGCGCTCATCATGATGGCCGGGATTTTCTACGGCACCAAGTACGGCGGGTCGACGACGGCCATCCTGATCCGCACACCGGGCGAGGCGGCGTCGGTGATGACGTCGATCGACGGCTACGAAATGGCGAAAAAGGGGCGGGCCGGCGCGGCGCTTGCGGTTTCCGCGATCGGTTCGTTCATCGCGGGCACCATCGGCGTCGTCGCGCTGACGCTGTTTGCGGTGCCGCTTGCCTCGATGGCCCTCAAGTTCGGCCCCGCAGAGTACTTCACGCTGATGGTGTTCGCGATGACCGCGGTCTCGTCGCTGACCGGCGCGTCGGTCGCGAAGGGCATGCTGTCCGCCATTCTCGGCCTGATGATTGCGACCATCGGCATCGACCTGCAGAGCGGGCAACCGCGTTACACGATGGGTATCGCCGAGTTTCAGGACGGCGTCGGATTCGTCGTGGTGGTCGTCGGACTCTTCGCGTTGGCCGAGGTGTTTCGCGGGCTGGAAGGCATCTTCCGCGGCACGACCGCCGAAGCGATGAAGATTTCGGGCAAGCTGTGGCTCACGAAGGAAGAGTGGCAGCGATCCATCGGACCGATCTGGCGCGGCGGCGTGATCGGATTCATCATCGGTGTGCTGCCCGGCGCGGGCGGCACGATCGCGGCGATCCTGTCGTACACGACCGAAAAGCGCATGTCCAAGCATCCGGAAGAGTTCGGCCACGGCGCGATCGAGGGCGTCGCCGGTCCCGAAGCGGCGAACAACTCGGACACTGCGGGCGCCTTGGTACCGCTGCTCACGCTCGGCGTGCCCGGCGGGGGCGCGACGGCCGTTCTGCTGGGTGCGTTCATCATGTACGGCATCCAGCCGGGACCGCTGTTGTTCCAGAACCGCCCCGATCTCGTCTGGGGACTCATCAACAGCATGTACATCGGCAACGTGATGCTGGTGATCCTGAATCTGCCGCTGATCGGCCTGTTCGTCCGGCTGCTCTACATACCGCCAGGAATGCTGTATCCGCTGATCGTCGCGATTTCGGTGATCGGCGCGTACGCGATCAACGGCAGCATGACGGACCTGTACCTGATCCTGATGTTCGGGGTGGTGGGCTACGTGTTCGAGAAAGTCGACATTCCGGTGGCGCCGCTCGTGCTGACGCTCGTGCTCGGCGGCATGATGGAACAGTCGTTCCGACAGGCGATGACCATCTCCGGCGGCAATCCCAAGATTTTCTTCAACAGTGCCATCACCATCACGCTGGTCGTGCTGTCGATCGTGTCGATGCTGCTGCCGATCATATTGCCGCGCATCAAGGCAATGATGAAAGGAAGCGAAGAGTAACGTCGCACCCGCTGCGCCGCTTCCCGGCGGCGCAGCGCGCGGTTTCCGGAGGTTCCCGTTTTGCATACCGTTACGCTGATACCCGGCGATGGCATCGGGCCGGAGGTCACGACTGCCGCGCGCATGCTGGTCGAGGCTGCCGGCGCGGCGGTGACGTTCGACGTGGTGCCCGCCGGCATGGCGGTGGGACAGGCCACCGGTACGCCGTTACCCGCCGCGGTGTTCGAGTCCGTGGCGCGCAACCGGATCGCGCTGAAGGGGCCGACCGCGACACCCTTTGGCGAACAGTATCCCGTGAAAGTCGCGCACCGGCACGCGGACGGCCGGATCGAGGACCGCATCTACCCGAGCGTGGCCATCGCGCTGCGCAAGGAACTCGAACTCTTCATCAACGTGCGACCGGTCAAGAATTATCCGGGCGTGAAGTCGCGTTTCGAGGGTGTCGACCTTGTGATCTTCCGGGAAAACAGCGAGGACCTGTACCTGGGGCGAGAGCGCATGGTGGATGCGGATACGGCGGAGGCGCTCAAGATCATCACGCGGGGCGCCACCGAGCGCGCGACGCGGTTTGCATGCGACTACATGCAGCGCACGGGTCGCAAACAGCTCACGATCGGCCACAAGTCTAACGTGTTGAAGCTCACCGACGGCCTGTTCCTGAAGACCGCGCAGACGGTGGCCGCGGGATACCCGGGAATTGCGGTGGACCAGCGGGTTGTCGATGCGCTGAGCATGGAACTCGTGATCAAACCGGAGGCGTTCGACTGCCTGCTGCTGCCCAACCTGTACGGCGACATTCTGTCGGATCTTGCCGCGGGCATCGTCGGCGGGCTCGGCCTTGCGCCCGGCGCCAACATAGGCAACGCGTGTGCGATGTTCGAGGCCGTGCACGGCACCGCGCCGGACATTGCGGGACGCGATATCGCGAATCCCACGGCGATGATACTGTCGGCGGTCAGCATGCTGCGCTACCTTGGCGAGTCAAAGGCGGCCGACCGTATCGATACCGCGCTGACCGCGGTGCTGGCGGAAGGGAAAAACGTCACGTGCGATCTCGGGGGCAGCGCGGGCACGCAGCGCTTCGCCGCGGCGGTCGCCGAGCGGCTGTAGCAGACGGACACGCGCATTGACCGGGGAATCGCCATGACCGCGCAGACGATGTTCGAGAAGATCTGGGACAGACATCGCATGCTGGAGGACGAGGGCGAGACGCTGCTCTATATCGACAGCGCGCTCGCGCAGGAAAACACCGTGCATGCGTTCGTCGAGATCGCAGCAGGCAATCACAAGGTGCGCAGCCCGGAGCAGATTTTTTCCTTCACCGATCACTACGTGCCGACCGCAAGCCGCGCCGGCGGGCTCGAAGGCATCGCAGTGCCGGAAATTCGCGACATGGTCGTGAAAGCGCAGGACAACGCAAGACGCTACGGCGTGCACCTGTACGGCTTCGATCATCCACAACAGGGCATCATGCACGTGGTGCCGCCGGAACTCGGGATCGTGCAGCCGGGGCTCACCGTAATCGGCAACGACTCGCACACCTCGACACATGGCGCGTTCGGCGCTCTGGCGTTCGGCGTGGGCGCCTCCGAATTCGCGCACGTGCTGGCGACGCAGGCCCTGTGGCAGCGCAAACCCGCAACGCTGCGCATCACGGTCGATGGCACGCTCGGCTTCGGCGTCACCGGCAAGGACGTGATACTTGCGATCATTGCGAAGATCGGCGCCGCGGGCGCCAACGAGCACGTCATCGAATACTCCGGCACTGCAATCCGTGCACTGTCGATGGAAGCGCGCATGACGCTCTGCAACATGTCGATCGAGGGTGGCGGCCGGGCGGGACTCGTTGCGCCGGACGACGTGACGTACGCGTACCTGGAAGGCCGCGAATTCTCGCCGAAGGGCGCGGCGTGGGAAAGCGCGCTCGATTTCTGGCGCGGCATACCGTCTGCGCCGGACGCGCGCTTCGATCGCGAAGTGTCGCTCGACGGCGCGGCTATCGCGCCGATGGTGACCTGGGGTATCAGTCCGGAGCACGCGCTGCCGGTTACCGCATGCGTGCCCGATCCGGACTCGGCGCCGGATGAAAAGCGGCGCGCGCACTATCGCGACGCGCTCGATTACATGGATCTCCAACCGGGCATGGCGCTGTCGGACGTCCGGCTCGACCGGGTATTCATCGGTTCGTGCACCAACGGTCGCATCGAGGATCTGCGCGCGGCGGCGGCGGTCGCGCGGCACGGGCGCGCGGTGATCCCCACATGGGTCGTGCCGGGTTCCCGAACCGTGAAACGCCAGGCCGAGGCAGAAGGCCTGGACCAGGTGTTCCTGCGCGCCGGTTTCGAATGGCGCGAACCAGGCTGCTCGATGTGCACGGCGATCAACGGCGACCAGTTACAGCCCGGAGAGCGCGCGGCATCGACTTCGAATCGCAACTTCAAGGGCCGGCAGGGACCGGGTGGACGCACCCACCTCGTGAGCCCGGCGATGGCCGCGGCGGCGGCGCTGAAGGGGCACCTGACCGACGTGCGTGAAATCGTGAAGCGAGGCTAGCATGCAGCCCTTTATCCGCGTGGACGGCGTGGCCGTTCCGCTCGACGATGCGAATATCGACACCAATCAGTTGTGTCCGACGCGCTTCAACAAGGTGCCGCGCGGGCCGCGCTACGCGGAAGTGCTGTTTCACGACGAGCGTTTCGATGCGAGCGGCGCCCGGCGCGAATTCGTGCTGAATCACGCGCCGTACGATAAGTCGCAAGTCATTGTTTCCAATATTAATTTCGGATGCGGTTCGTCGCGCGAAACGGCGGTTTACGCGCTATACGAATTCGGCATACGCTGCGTGATCGCGCCCAGTTTCGGCGATATCTTCGCGGCGAACTGCGCGAAAAACGGACTGCTCGCGCTTACGCTGCCCGAGTCCGAGTGCGCGGAAATTCGCCGGGCATTGCACGCGGACATCGGCGCCAGCGTTGCGGTGGATCTCGAAGCGCAGACAGTCGCCGCGCCGGGCGGAAAGCGCTATGCGTTCGACATTCATCCCGTCCGCAAGCGCTGCCTGCTGAAAGGGCTCGACGATATTTCGCGAACGCTCGAGTTTGGCCCGCAGATCGACGCGTTCGAGGCATCGTACAAGGCGATGCTGCCATGGCGCTACGGCGCAACGGGCGGGCGGCGCTGAAGCGCATGCGCGGCCGGGCGGCAGGATTCGCGATCGCCGCCTGCGCCCTGTCGCTCGCGCTGGCGGCGGTCGATGCGTCGCCGGCGGGATGGAAACCTGAGCGGCCCGTCGAGATCGTGGTGCCCACTTCGCCCGGCGGCGGAGTGGATCGCACGGCACGCCTCCTGCAACGCATCATGCAGGAAAACGCGCTGGTGCCGGTCGCGGTGACGGTGAACAACAAGCCCGGCGGCGGCGGCGCGATATCGCTCGCCTATCTGAACCAGCGTGCGGGCGACGGCCACATGCTGTCGATCAACACGCCCAACATCATCGCGAACACCATCAACGGCCGCAGCACGGTGGGATTTCGCGAGGTCACGCCGATCGCCAACCTGTTCAGCGAGCCGACGGTCATCGCCGTGCGCGCGGATTCGCCGTTGCGCAACGGACAGGATTTCGTCGACCGGCTGCGCCGGGACCCCGGGGCGCTTGCGGTGTCCACCCCGACCACGCTGGGCAGCATCAACCACATGGCGTTTGCGCTGGTCGCGAAGGCGGCCGGCGTTGATGTCCGCAAAATCAAACCGGTGATCCTCAGCTCCGGCGGCGATGCCGTGACCGCCTTGCTCGGCGGGCATATCGACGCACACGCCGGCACGCCGTCGTCGGTGGTGCGCATGGTGGAGGCCGGACGCGTGCGCGTGCTGGGCATACTGGCGCCGAAACGCATCGGCGGACCGTATGCCGACACGCCGACCTGGCCCGAACAGGGTTACGCTGCCGTGATGGACACCTGGCGCGGCGTCATCGGGCCGAAGGGCATGACGCGCGACCAGGTGGCGTACTGGGAAGACGTGCTGGCCAGGGTGGTGAAGACAGACGCCTGGAAACAGGAACTCGCGCGCAACACGTGGGAGGCGAACTTTCTGGGCGCGGCACGGACGCAGCAACTCTTCGAATCCGACTACGCCGAGTACCGGACGATACTCACGGAACTCGGCATGACCCGTTAGGAAACGCCATGCCCGCACAGACCATGTTCGAGAAAATCTGGTCCCGGCACGTGATCGCCGGGGAAGAGGGCGAACTGCTGCTTTATGTCGACCGTGCCTTCATCCACGAGGGCTCGTCGCACGCGTTCGCGCAGCTTGCGCAGCAGCAGCGCCGCATGGCGCGGCCGCGCCAGGTTTTTGCGTTCACCGACCACTACGTGCCGACCTCGAGCCGCGCGCGCGGTCTCGACAGCATTGCGGTGCCCGAGATCCGCAACATGGTGATCAACCTGCACGCCAATGCGGCGGCGCACGGCATCCACCTGTTCGGGTTCGACGATCCGCGGCAGGGCATCCTGCACATCGTGCCGCCCGAGCAGGGCATCACCCAGCCGGGCATGCTGATCTGCGGCGCCGACTCGCATACGTCGACGCACGGCGCGTTCGGCTCGATCGCGTTCGGCATCGGCGCGTCCGAGATGATGCACGTGATGGTGACGCAGCGCATCTGGCAGCGCAAACCGCGCACGATGCGCATTTACGTCGACGGCCGGCTCGGATTCGGTGTGTCCGCGAAAGACGTCATACTCGCGATCATCGCGAAAATCAGCGCGCAGGGCGGCGTCGGCCACGTGCTCGAATATGCGGGTCCGGTGTTCGAGGCGATGACCATGGAAGAGCGCATGACGGTGTGCAACATGTCGATCGAAGGCGGCGCGCGCGCGGGGCTCGTCGCGCCTGACGACACGACTTACGCCTATATGGAAGGCCGCCCGTGGGCGCCGAAGGGCCCGGAATGGAACGACGCGCTCGCATTCTGGAAATCGCTGCCGGGCGACGCTGGCGCCAGGTTCGATCGTGAGGAAGTTCTCGCGGGCGACACCATTGCGCCCATGGTGAGCTGGGGCACGAATCCCGAGCAGTCGCTTCCGATCACTGCGAACGTTCCCGATCCGCGCGACGCGCGCGACGAGAAGCAGCAGGCGGAGTATGCGCAGGCGCTGGATTACATCGGATTGACAGCCGGGACGCCGTTGACGGACATCCGTGTGGACCGCGTGTTCATCGGATCCTGCACCAACAGCCGGATCGAGGACATCCGCGCCGCGGCGGCCGTCGCGCGCTTGGGCAAGGCGCGGGTCCCGACCTGGGTCGTGCCCGGTTCTCAAACCGTAAAGCGCGCCGCCGAGCAGGAAGGGCTCGACCGGATTCTGACTGCGGCGGGGTTCGAATGGCGCGAGCCCGGCTGTTCGCTTTGCACGGCGATCAACGGCGACCAGTTGAAACCGGGTGAGCGTTGCGCGTCGACGTCCAATCGCAACTTTCGCGGGCGCCAGGGCACCGGCGGCCGCACGCATCTCGTGAGTCCCGCGATGGCCGCCGCGGCGGCGATCAAGGGGCATTTTGTCGACGTGCGGGAACTGCTGAGGTAACCATCATGCAACCGTTCACGAAGTTGACCGGAATCGCGGTGCCGATCGACGAGGCGAATGTCGATACGAACCAATTGTGTCCGACGCGATTCAACAAGGTGCCGCGCGGGCCGGGGCACGCGAACATCCTGTTCCACGACCGGCGATTTCATCTCGATGGCACGGAGAAAGAACACATTCTCAACATCGAGCCGTTCAAGCACTCGAAAATCGTTGTCGCGGACCGCAACTGGGGTTGCGGCTCTTCCCGCGAAAGCGCCGTATACGCGCTCTACGAATTCGGCATCCGGTGCGTGATCGCGTCGAGTTTCGGCGACATACACGCGAACAACTGCTGCAAGAACGGGGTATTGCCCGTGGTATTGCCGGAGGCCGACGTGATCGCGCTGCGGCGTCAGCTGCACGAGAAGCCGGGTGCGCCGGTCACAGTGGACCTTGCGGCGCAGACGGTGACCGGACCCGACGGCCGCACGCATCGCTTCGACGTGCACCCGGTGCGCAAGAAATGCCTGCTCGAGGGTCTCGACGACATCTCCCGCACGCAGCAGTATGAAAACGAGATGCAGGCGTTCGAGACGGCCTATCGCGCCGAGCGGCCGTGGCTGTATTCGGCGCAGCCATGAAACGTGGTAAATATGTTAATTAAAACAACGAGTTGCATATTCACTCTCGCGCTGCTGGCCACAGTCGGCGGTGGCGCATGCGCGCAGGCGTGGAAACCCGAGCGCAACATCGAGATCGTGATAAACACCGCGCCCGGCAGCGGACAGGACGCGACCGGACGCACGATCCAGAAAATCCTGCAGGAACGCAGGCTCGTCGAATCGCCCTCAAGCGTGCTGAACAGGCCCGGCGGTGGCGGCGTGCTTGCGTACGGCTACGTTCACGAAAAGGCCCGCGACGCACACTATGTCGCCATCGCGTCGAAGAGTCTCTTGACCAACCACATCATGGGCCGCGCGCCGCTGACGTACTCGAACTTCACGCCGCTCGCGATCCTGTTCGACGAGTACATTTCGGTCGCGGTAAAGGCGGATTCACCACTGAAGAGCGGGCGCGAACTGATCGACCGCATGAAGAAAGACGTGGCGGCCCTGAGTTTCGGCGTGGCGACAAGCATCGGCAACCCGAACCATCAAGGGGTGGCGATGGCGCTGAAGGACGCCGGTGTCGATGTGCGCAAGACGCGCACGGTCGTCTTTCAGTCCGGCGGCGACGCGATGACCGCGCTGCTCGGCGGACATGTCGACGTGGTGCCGGGATCGGTCGGACTCATGCAGCGCTACGTGAAGGCCGGCCAGGTGCGCATCGTCGCGATCGCCGCTCCGAGGCGCCTTGGCGGCGTCTACGCGCAGGTGCCGACCTGGAAGGAGCAGGGCGCGAACGCCCTCGTGTCGAACTGGCGCGGCATGATCGCGCCGCCGGGCCTCAGCGCGGCGCAGACAGCGTTCTGGGACGGCGCGCTCCGGGGGCTTGCGCAATCCGCGGAGTGGAAAAAGGAACTTGCGGACAACAACTGGGACGACGAATACCGCGCGAGCGCCGAAGCCCGCAAGTACATGGAAGTCGATTACGCCGAGCTGCGGGCGTTTCTCACGGACCTGGAACTCGCCAAGAACCGGTAACGCGCGTTGCCGGATCGGCGCGCCGCACGGTTATAATCGATGCCGGACCAGGGAGGCGGGATGGGCGATCTTGCGGATGTAAGAACGACGGCAACGAACCTGAAATCGTTGCGCGCCGGGCAACTGCGGCAGTATCGGGACGAGGGCTATCTTTCGCCGGTGCCCGCCATAGGACCGCAGGCTGCGCGCGAGCTGCGGGCCAACATCGAGGCCGTTGAAGCGGGAAACGGCGGCACCTGGCCGCGTCATCAATCTCTGAAGGCGCATCTCGTGTACACGTGGCTCGACCGGATCGTGCGGCACCCGGCGATCCTCGACGTGGTCGAAGACATCGTGGGTCCGGACATCGTGTGCTGGTCGAGCCGTTTCTTCATCAAGGATCCGAACGACGGCGGTTTCGTGTCCTGGCATCAGGACGTGCCCTACTGGGGCCTCGAGGTTTCCGAAAACATTCTGACGGCGTGGCTTGCCGTGTCGCCGGCCACGCGGGAAAACGGCGTGATGAAGGTCATACCCGGCACGCACCGGTCGCTCGTGCGCCACAAGGAAGGCGTGTCGAACAACCTGCTGTTGCGCGGACAGGAGGTTGCCGTCGCGGTGGACGAATCGAAGGCCGTCTACATGGAGCTCGAGGCGGGCCAGATGTCGCTGCATCACGGACTGATGTTTCACGGTTCGGAGGAAAGCCGCGGGGGCGACCGGCGCATCGGCTTCGCGATCCGGTACATGCCTGCGCACGTGAAACCCGTGGCCGGCCTGCCGCGCGACAGCGTGCTGCTCGTGCGCGGCAAATACGCGTACGACCACTTCACGCTGGAATCGTCGCCGGCCAGCGATCTCTCACCGGAGGCGGTGGCGCTGCACCGGCACGCGACCGAAACCTATGCACGGATCAACCGGCTCGCAGTGCAGAAGCACCTCGAAAGCGTGAATCGGAGGCCGGAGGAATGAAGGTACTGAACGCGGAGCTACTCGCTTCGTACCGGCAGCGCGGCTATCTCGCGCCGGTCGACGCACTGTCGGCCGACGAAACGGCGCAGGCGCGGCGCAGCCTGGAGGCGGTCGAGCACGCACACGGTGGACAATGGCCGCGGTCGGTTGCACACAAGCCGCACCTCGCGTTTACCTGGCTCGACGCGCTGGTGCGGCACCCGGCCATCCTGGATGTCGTGGAGGATATCGTGGGTCCCGACATCCTGTGCTGGTCGAGCCGGTTGTTCATCAAGGATCCGGGCGACGGGGGGTTTGTGTCGTGGCACCAGGATCTGCCGTACTGGGGACTCGACATTTCCGACAGCATCGTGTCCGTGTGGCTGGCGCTGTCGCCTGCGACGCGTGCGAACGGCGTGATGAAGGTCATCCCGGGCAGTCATCGCAAGCTCGTGCGCCACCGCGATGCTGCGGCCAGCAATCTGCTGCGCAAGGGGCAGGAAGTCGCAGTAACCGTGGACGAGTCGCAGGCTGTACACATGGAACTCGGTGCTGGCCAGGTATCGCTGCACCATGGGCTCCTGTTTCACGGCTCGGAAGAGAACCACTCGACCGAACGCCGCATCGGGTACGCGATTCGTTATCTGCCGACGGGCGTGGCATCGCTCGACGGATTGCCGAGGGATACGGCAAGCCTCGTGCGCGGCACGGACCGCCATGCGCACTTCGACTTGCTGCCGCCACCGGCCGGCGACATGCATCCGGCGGCGCTGGAAGTGCAACGGGAAGCCGCGCGCCGGTCCGACCGGATCCGCGATCTTGCGGTGGAAAAACATCTGCTCATGACTGCTGCCACGGCAGCGTAGGAAAGGGAAAACGATGCGGCACCTTGTCGCGCCCTGTGGCGCACTGCTTGTACTCGCGTGTATTGCGGCCCCGGTCTACGCGCAGGGCGCGGTGGGTTATCCATCGCGTCCCGTGCGCATGATCATGCCGTTCGCGCCGGGCGGTGCCGGCGATTTCGTCGCGCGCATACTGCAGGTGCGCATGACCGAGCTGCTCGGGCAGCAGGTCATCGTGGACAACCGCCCCGGTGCATCGGGCAACATCGGCGTCGAAGTGGCCGCAAACGCGACCCCCGACGGTCACACGTTTTTGCTCGGTAACATCGGTGCCATGGCCATCAATCCACATGTGTTTCCGAAATTTTCGGTAAGGCCGTTGCGGGACTTTGTCGCGGTAACCCAGGTCGTGGACGTGCCGGGGACTCTGGTTGTGCATCCGACCGTGCCTGCGAAAACGGTGAGCGAGCTGATCGGCCTGCTGAAAGCGAGGCCCGGCCAGCTCAACTACGGTTCCGCCGGGAGCGGAAGCCAGAACCGGCTCGAAACGGAGCTCTTTCTGTCCCGCACGGGAACCCGCATGGTGCACGTGCCGTACAAGGGTGGCGCGGGACCCGCGGTAACCGCGCTGCTCGGCAACGAAGTGCAGGTCATGCTGATCACGTTTTCATCGGCCGTGAATCACGTGAAGACCGGCCGGCTCAGAATGCTCGGCGTGATCGCGCCGCAGCGCGTTCCGGTTATGCCGGACGTTCCGACAATGCGCGAACAGGGATTCAACGATCTGACCAACGGGTCCTGGCAGGGCATCTATTTTCCGAAAGGCGTGGCGCAGGCCGTAACGCAGAAAGTATTCGGCGTCATGGTCGAGACGATGAAACATCCGGATGTCGTGAAACGATTGTCCGACGGGGGCGTCAGCGTGGTCGTCAGCGCGTCGCCGGCTGCATTTTCGGCGTTCAATGTTGCCGAAACCGAGCGCTTCGGAAAACTCATCAGGGACGCGAAGATCGATATCAACTAGCGTTGCAATAGACCGGTATTCGTGAACAAAGTCACGAATACCGCCATTGCCGGGCAGAGCCTGCGCAGGCATAATCGGCAAAAATAAAAAAGGGGCGGTGGCGGCCGGTGCCGCGCGTGCGTGTATCGGAGGCAGCATGGTTCGAGCCTTTCGTGGTCCCTCGTGGGTGCGTGATCATTCCCCTAGTTCGTCCCGCTTGCGCCCCAATGCGGCCGCATTAGCAGTCGCGTCCTGTTTTTCCGCCTGTTTTTCCGGGAATCTGGCACTCGCGAACCCGACGGGTGGCACGGTGGTGC
>CAZMBS010000074.1:8286-13830 GCA_964564295.1 uncultured Streptomycetaceae bacterium | reverse complement strand
AGCCGCCGCATCGCCTCCAGCCGGCGGCGCGGCGCGGTGCATCGCGGTTCCAGCCGCCGCGCGAGTTCGTGGTCGAGATTGTTGCACGAGATGAAGACATTGACGAGACCCTTGCGCGCCATCGGCGCGAGGATGTCGATATCCCGCTCCACCATCGCGTTCTTGGTCACGATGCCGACCGGCTGATGAAACTCCGCGCACACTTCCAGCAAGCCGCGCGTGATGCGAAAGTCGCGCTCGGCGGGCTGATAGGGATCCGTGTTGGCGCCGACGGAAATCACCGCGCAGCGATAGCCGGGCTGCGACAATTCGTGGCGCAGCAGCGCCGGCGCGTTGACCTTCGCGAAAATGCGCGTCTCGAAATCGACCCCCGGCGACAGGTTGCGGTAGGCGTGGGTGGGCCGCGCGTAGCAGTAAACGCAGCCATGCTCGCAACCCTGGTACGGATTGATCGACTGCGTGAACGGGATGTCGGGCGACTGGTTGCGGGACAGGATGCGCGCGGCCCGCTCCGCTGTCACCTGTGTTTTGAGCGCGCGCGGTTCCGCGTCCTGCGTCGCGTTCCAGCCGTCGTCGAACGCTTCGCGCACGACCGACTCGAAACGCCCCTCCGGGTTGATGCCGGCGCCGCGACCCTTGCGTGGGTCGGCATGTTTTCCGGAAAGCGTCCTGAGTGGCATGGCCGGTGGTTCAAATTGCCCGCGAATCTGCAACCCGCAGTGTACAGTGCGGACTTGCGCCTTGCCTCGTTGCGCGAACTTGATTTACGCTGCGCCTTCCTTGGCGTCCGCTTCAAGAAACGGGAACAAAATGAATCACTTGCATGTATTCTGCGGCGCGCTGGCGGTGGCAGCAGCAGCCGGCGCAGGCGCGCAGTCGGCGACCCGCGGCTCCGGCGCCGCCTACCCGACAAAGCCGATCCGCATCGTGGTCGCCTCGGCGCCCGGCGGCGGAACCGATTTCGCGGCGCGCGTCGTGTCCGCAAAACTCGTGGAACTGCTCGGACAAAGCGTCGTCATCGACAACCGCGGCGGCGCGGGCGGCACGATCGGCTCCGACATCGTGGCGAAAAGCGTGCCGGACGGCTACACGCTGCTGATGGTGTTCGTCAATTTCGCGGTGCATCCGGCGCTGTACCAGAAGCTGCCGTTCGACTCCGTGAAGGACTTCGTGCCGGTCGCGCCGGTGGCCACCACGCCGCTCATCCTCGTCGTGAATCCGCAGGTTCCCGCGAAATCGGTCAGGGAATTCATCGCACTCGGCAAGGCGCCCGGTGCGAGGCTCAACTATGCCGCGCCCGGCGTCGGATCGCTCGGGCATCTGGCCGGAGAATTGTTCAAATCGATGACCGGTGCGAGCCTCGTGCACGTGCCGTACAAGGGGGGCGGGCCGTCGATAACCGCGTTGCTCGGCAACGAGGTGCAGGCGTATTTCTCGACCATGCCGTCCGCGCTCGCGCAGGTGCGGGCCGGCCGGCTGCGCGCGCTTGCCGTCACCGGCATGAAGCGCGCCGCGGCCGAACCGAAGATTCCCACCGTTACGGAATCCGGCGTTCCGGGCTATGACGTCACCGGCTGGTTCGGGGCGCTGGCACCCGCCCGCGTGCCGAAAGACATTGTGGCGCGGTTGAACGCCGAGTTCGTGAATGCGGTATCGGCGCCGGAAATCCGGGACCGCATGGCGAACGAGGGGCTCGAACCGGCCACCGGCACGCCGGAGGCTTTTGCCGCCACCGTGCGCGCGGACATTGCGAAGTGGGGCAAAGTCGTGAGGGAGGCCGGCATCAAGCCGGAATGATCATGGGCACCGCCGTCAAATACGAAGTGCGCAATCACATCGCGTGGATCACGCTCGCGCGGCCGCAGGCGAAAAACGCGCTGAATCGCGCGATGCGCAAGGAATTGCAGGACGCCTATACCGACGTGAAGTACAACGCCGACGTGTGGGTGGCGATCCTCACGGGGGAAGGCGACGTCTTTTGTTCGGGCAAGGACCTGTTCGAGAAAGCGCCCGAGGAAGACGGCGAGGTCATGTCGAACGACGAGCTCTACATTTACCAGCGCAACATCTACAAGCCGATCCTGCTCGCGATCAACGGGCCGTGCCTCGCGCAAGGCGGCGGATTTGCGTTCAACGCCGACATCCTCATCATGTCGGAGCGCGCGTCCGTCGGCTGGCCGCAGGTGAAGCGCGGCATCTCGTCGGTGAGCGGTCCGACGTTGCTGCCCCACGCGATACCGTGGAACCAGGCGATGGGCTACCTGATGCGCGGCAAGTTCATTCCCGCTGCGGAATGCCTGCGGCTCGGCATCGCCAACGAAGTCGTCGCGCACGACCAGTTGCTCGCGGCGGCCGAGCGCTGGGCAAACGACATCATGGAGAACGCGCCGCTCGCCGTGCATGCGATCAAGGAAGCCGCGCGCCGCGGTCAGGATCTGCCGTTCGAGAAACGCGCCTACCTCGCGCGCGACGTAGCCAATCGCGTGCTGCACTCGGAAGACTCGAAGGAAGGCATTCTGGCCTTCAAGGAAAAGCGCAAGCCGGTGTGGAAAGGGCGTTAACGCAATGGCTTGCGGTCAAGTTCGGGTTTGGTAGGGCGGATGAGCGCAGCGTTATCCGCCGGAGGGAATTTCGTTTACGTCGGAAGGCGCTTCGCTTTTCCGACCTACGGGTTCCGCGATCGAATCATGATGAAGTACACGCAGCGCATTGCACCGGTCGTAATCCATACGGCGCAATGCCCGTTGGTTATTGCGCCCTACAAATTCTTGAGAGCGGAAACAATTTCGCGAGGTGTTCCCGATCACCCCAGCGCCGCGATCTGCGCATCCGACAGGCCCAGCCAGTCGCGCAGCACTTCCGCCGTATGCTGCCCCAGGTTCGGCGGCGGCGCGATGGGTGAAGCCGTTTCCGACATGATCCACGGCGGGCCGACGAGGCGGATGCGGCCCGAGGTCGGATGGTCGACCTCGCGCACGAGCCCGCGGTGCGCGACCTGCGGATCGTCGAGCGCCTGCCGGTAGTCGTTCACCAGCGCGTACGGCAGCCGCTCCTCGCCGAGGCGGCGCATCCAGTGCGCAACGTCGTGCTCCAGAAACCGCGCGATGACGAGCGCGTTGAGCGCCTTGCGATTTTCGACCCGCAGCGCCATCGTGGCGTAGCGCGCGTCGTCGATCCACTCCGGGCGATCCAGCGCGCGGCAAAACGGCGCCCAGTGGTTCTGCGCCTGCACCATGACGTCGAGCCACATGCCATCCGCCGTGCGGTACGCCGAAGCCGGCACGCGCATCGGATTTTCGTTGCCGAGGCGTGACGGCACGATGCCCGCCTGCAGCGGCTCGCCCATGCGCGTGCCGAGCACGGCGAGCGCGGCATCCTGCATCGACAGGTCGATGTTCTGCCCCACGCCGTCGCGCGCGACCACGCGCAGGGCCGCGAGGATCGCGTACGCCGCGAACATGCCCGAAATCACGTCGCAGACCGGCGCGCCCACCATCATCGGCTCGCCGTCTGCATGCCCGGTTACGCTCATCATGCCGGTGACCGCCTGGATGATGGGATCGAGCGCGAGCCGGTTGCGGTACGGGCCGGTCTGACCGAATCCGGACAGCGAGCAGTACACGAGCCGCGAATTGAGATCCTTCACGTCCTCCCAGGCGAGGCCGAGCCGGTGCGCGGTGCCCGGCGCGAAATTCTCGACCATGACGTCGGCGCGCGCCGCGAGTCGGCGCGCGAGGTCGCGATGCTGTTCGTTCTTGAGGTCGAGCGCGACGCTTTTTTTCGACCGGTTGAGCGCGTTGAAGTAGTCGTGATGGCCCGCGCGCCCTTCGTAGGGTACCGTGCGCCGCAAGTCGTCGCCGTGGCCGGGCCGCTCGATCTTGGCGATCTCCGCACCCATGTCGGCGAGCATGAGCGTGCAGTACGGGCCCGCGACGACCTGCGTGAGATCGAGCACGCGCACGCCTGCGAGCGGCGGCGCCGCGCGGCCGAGCCGTGCCGCCTCGCTCATGCGACGAGCCCGCTCGCGTTGCCGACGATCACCCTGTCGCCCTTCTGGTTCTCGACCCAAACGTCGCAGAACAATCGCGTGCCGCCGTCGGACTGTTCGAGACGTGTCACCGTCCCGCGCGCGACGCAGTAATCGGTGACGAACACCGGACGGCGGAACGTGAGTTCGCAACGCCCGCCTTCGATCCACCCGCGCTCGAAACACAATCGCAACTGCTGGAAAATCAGCGCCGCAACCTGCGGGCCGACGGCCACCGGCGCAGGCAGTCCTTCGCGCTTCGCCGCTTCGTAGTCGGTGTGTATCGTTTTCTCGTCGCCCTTGCGAAAGTGCGACAGCCGGAACTGCCTCCCGACCTCGGGCAGCGCGTATCCGACGGGCGTTGCGCTCGTGAGTATCGCCATGCGCGCCTCAGATTTTCTCCGGCTTCACGCCGGAGTCGATACCACGCCCGGCACGCGGCGAGTTTTTATCAACAAAATCAAGGACATGTGTTCTGCGAGTGCGAAACACCGTGTTGCCGTCGGCATCGCGCGCCTCGGCGGAATACACGACGAACTCGCGGTCGTTCTTCACGTACTTGCCTGCGATCGCGCCGCTTACCGTGAGCGTCGTTCCGGGGCGAATCGCGCGCAGGTTCTCCATCTCCCATTTGTAGAACAGGCCGCGGATGTTGTAGGTGCGCGAAACCAGCCAGCGCGGCGGACGATACGAAAGCTGCGGCGGCGCAATGCGCCCGCCCCACGGCGAATCGACGCTGTACCAGTAGTGGTAATCCAGGTCCATCTCGCATTGCGCGTCGATGGCCTCCGGCGTCACGGTCCACTCGAGCGTGCCGAGCGATTGTCCGACTTCGATTTCTTCAAAATTCGCGCGCCTGCCGTGTTCGTCCTCGGCGATGCGCACGCGTTGCTCGCGCTTCATGGAATCCCTGACAGGCGTGTGGAAAGGAACATCCTGCGCGCCGAACGTTCACATCGTGTCGGCGCCGGCACCGGATGCAGGATCAGGACGCAAATTGTATCAAGAACTCAGCCGGCATCTCCGCCCGCGTCCGGCGCGCCGCCCAGCATGCGGCGGATGCGTTCGAGCACCAGCGCATCGGCGCCGCCCTGAGCCTGCGCGAGATCCACGGCAACGGCGCCGAGCGCGCGATAAATCCGGGCGATGCCGGGATCCGATTCCGAAAGCACCTGCAACTGCCGCGCCACCACGGCATCGTCGCCGCGCGCAATGGGGCCCGTGAGCGCCTGTACGGTGCCGATGCGAAACACGTTGTCGAGCGTTTCGCGCACGAGCGGCTCCATCATCGGTTGCGCGATGTCGCGAGAAATGCCCGCGCGCTCGTAGCCGCGCAGTCCCGCTTCCAGCAGCGCCGTGAGATAGTTGCAGATCAGCACGCTCGACGCGTGATAGAGCGTCTTCGCACCGGGGTCGATCGCCGACACGCGCGCGCCCGCCGATTCGAACGCGGAGATCAGCACGTCGAGCGCGGCACGGTCGCCTTCGGCCGCGCAGTACGTGCCGGCGAACGAGCG
>CAZMBS010000074.1:0-8186 GCA_964564295.1 uncultured Streptomycetaceae bacterium | reverse complement strand
ACCCGTCCGGCGCCGATGATGTTGATTCTGCGCATGAATTCCGCCATGTTAGCGCAGCCGGCGCGAACGGTCGCCTCAAGTATTCGCGTGCCCGGCCGATAACCCCACCGATAGCCCCTTACCTGCGCGGAACGCATCGGGAACCTACTACCATGCAACGGAATCTGGCCACGGTCGAACGACGCGCCGAGGATCTCGTCCGGACGATCGGCATACCGCCTTGCCCGCGGATCCTCACCGACATCGTTCGCGAGATGGGTACCGACGAACCGGATTTCCCGAGAATCGGAACGCTGATTTCCGCCGACGTGGGTCTCGCCGCGTCGATGCTGAAGACCGTCAATTCGCCGTACTACGGCATGCCGGTCAAGGCGACCTCGGTGCAGAAAGCGCTCGCCCTCATGGGGCTGCGCAACGTCGCCCAGCTTGTCACCGCGTTGCTGCTGCGGCAGGCGTTTCCGTCGGACAAGACCGGCATCATGGAAGGGTTCTGGGAAGCGTCGACGAAAGTCGCGACCGTCACGGCACACCTTGCGCGGCAGATCAAGGGCATCGACCGCGACGAGGTGTACACGTTCGGCCTGTTTCGCGACTGCGGTTTTCCGGTGATGCTGCAGGCGTTCGCCGACTACCCGCAGATCTACGAAGCCGCGGACAAGGACGACGCCTTCAGCCCGGACGAATTCGAGCGCGACACGCTCGGCATCGATCATGCCGACATCGGTGCGAGCCTCGCCGCCAGCTGGCATCTGCCGCAGCACATCTGCCTCGCGATACGCTGGCACCACGATCTCAAAACGCTGCGCGGCGAGCGCAAGGACGTGCCGCCGCCGAGCTCCCGGCTGATCGCGCTCGCGCTGGTCGCGGAGTACGCGTATCGCAATCGCAACGAGCCGGATACGTTCGCGGACTGGACGCGCCTTGGCGACACGGCGCTCGCGTGCTGCGGGCTGTCTGTCGACAGTCTCCCGCGCATCATCGGCGAGGTGCGCGAACTGCTCGCGGCGGGCTGACCGCCGGCGCGCGTCAGCGTCGGTGACCTGCCGTGCGTTATATTGCACGGCATGATCACGCGACGTTCGTTTCTGGCCGCGGGGCTGGGCTGTGCGGTGCTCGCGCCGCACGGCCTTCGCGCGCAGCCCCGCTTCACGCGATACCCGTTCGCGCTCGGCGTCGCATCGGGGTACCCCCAATCCGACGGCGTCGTGTTGTGGACCCGGCTTGCGCCGGAGCCGCTCGCGGGCGGTGGCATGCCCGACGCTCCGGTTCCGGTCGCCTGGGAAATCGCGGCCGACGACCAGTTCCGCCGCATCGTGGGCCGTGGATCGGAAACTGCCGTGCCGGCGTTCGCGCATTCGGTGCACGTTTCGGTCAACGGTCTTGACCCGTCGCGCCACTATTGGTACCGGTTCCGCGCGGGGGACGCGACGAGCCCGGTCGGGCGCACGCGCACCGCACCGCGCACGGGCGATCCCGCGCCGCGCCTGCGCTTCGCGCTGGCGTCCTGCCAGCAATACGAGCAGGGCTATTACGCCGCCTACCGGCATCTTGCCGCGGACGATCCCGATCTCGTCGTGCACGTGGGCGACTACATCTACGAATCGTCGTGGGGGCGCACGCACGTGCGCGCGCACGGAGCCGGGGAACCGGAAACGCTCGTCGAATACCGCAACCGGCACGCCCTCTACAAGACCGACGACGACCTGCGCGCGGCGCACGCGGCGGCGCCGTGGATCGTGACCTGGGACGATCACGAGGTGCAGAACGACTACGCGAACGACCGCTCCCAGCGGCTCGATCCCGCCGCGGCGTTTCTCGCACGGCGCGCGGCGGCCTACCAGGCGTATTACGAGCATATGCCGCTCCCGGCGTGGGCGCGGCCCGCGGGGCCGAACATGCAGTTGCACGCACAGCTCGGCTATGGCGCACTCGCGAACTTCCTGATCACGGACGGGCGGCAGTACCGCTCGCACCAGGTCTGCCCCCGGCCGGGCCGGGGCGGCAGCAATACCGTGCGCGATGCCGACTGTCCGCAGCGGCGCGAACCGGCGCTCTCGTTTTTCGGGAGCGCGCAGGAGCGCTGGCTGGAGGCGGGACTCGCGCAATCGACCGCACGCTGGAACATCGTCGCGCAGCCGACGTTCATGGCACAGGCGGATCGCGGCGGAGGCGCGACGCCGGAGTACTGGACCGACGGCTGGGACGGCTACCCGAAAGCGCGCGAGCGTCTGCTGCGGTTCGTCGGCGAACGCCGCGTGCGCAATGCCGTGATGCTCGGCGGCGACGTGCACATGACCGCAATCGCCGATCTCAAGCCCGACTTCGACGACCCCGGATCCCCGGTGGTCGCTTCGGAGTTCTGCGGCACGTCCATCACGTCGCAGGGACCGTCGCAAAAGCGCACCGAGACGATCGCATCGCGCAATCCGCACGTGAAGTTCATCAACGGCAACCGCAGGGGCTACCTGCTGTTCGACGTGACCGATCACCAGTGCCGCGCGCGCATCCGCGCGATCTCGGACGCGACCGATCCGCAGGCCACCGTGCGTGATCTGTCGGCGTACGTGGTGGAAGCAGGCCGCCCGGGGCCGCAGCGCGGCTGAACGCCGCGCGCGGTCGCGCCTTGACGCGCGCGGTATCCGGCGTATCCTTTTCGCCTTCCCGACGCCACCTGAACGAGGATTTCATGACGCAGCCCGCCACCGATCGATTCGGCAATCCCGTCGATCCCATCGTGCGCTACGCGCGCGGTTCGATACTCCGGAGCACGGACGAAGAAGTGGCCCGCATGCTGCGCGCGCGCCACATCGTGGGTGACCGGGTGCGCAGACTCGGCAAGGACAGCGTGTACGACCTCTCCGGCATGAATCGCGGCAGCGGTCTCACCGCCGAGGACACACCGCATCTCACGAGCCACGTGCCGTTTTTCGAACGCTACGAAGGCAAGACCGAGCCGCTCGCGCTGAAACACATGGGCGCCGATCCGGCGAAACATCGCGCGCTCATCATCAACCGCGTGTCCGCGGCCAATTTCATCGCGCTGACGACGGTGCTGAAGCCGGGCGACCGCGTGCTGTGCTTCGCGCCGGCGGGCGGCGTCACGCACCCGTCCGCGGTCCGGCCGCTCGCGATGGCGGGCGCGCGTTTCACGGAGTTTTTTTCGTTCGCGGATCTGGAGCAGGCGTGGCACGCGGAAGGTGCGCCACGGCTCCTGCTGATCACGCCGATCACGGCCTCGAAAAAGCACCTCGACTTCGCCGATTTCAAACGCGCGCTCGCGCTGCCGCGCGCGCCGCACACGCTGGTGTACGTCGACGACGCGCACATGGCGTCCCGCATCGGGTTCTTCGAGGAGCCGCCGACGTTTCAGGTTGGCGACATCGACCTCGCGGTCTGTTCCGCGGACAAACACGTCGCAGGGCCGCGCGCGGGCGTCTTCGTCGGCAAGCCGGAACTCGTGACCGAAATCGGTTCGCGCGTCTACGAACTCGGGCTCGAAGCACAGGCCGGGCAGTACACCGGTGTCGCCTCCGCCCTGCGCGATTTCGATCCGAAGGTCATCAAGAACGCCGGTGAGCTCGCAAAGCAGCTCGTCGAGGTGCTCGCGGCGCAGTACGGTGCGAAACGCGCCTACCTCGGCGGTCCCGGGGTATCCATTTCGGGAGACGACGTGCTCGACATCGCGCTCGAGCAGCGCGGCGTCAGGAAAAAGCCCGGTCTCGTCGCGGTCGAAGCCGCGGGCCTCGTCGCGATGGAAATGCTCGAGCAGGACGGCATCCTGACGATCGGTTCGGTATCCATGCCCGGCAGCGCGCCCGCGATGCGGCTCATGATGTACCCGGATGGCCCCCGGCTCGGCGTCGAGCGCATCGCCGCATCACTTGAAGCCGGTATCGGGCGGCTGGCGGCGGTGGTCGACGACCCGGACGCCGCGCGCGCGCAGTTGCTCGGAACCTGACGCCATGCGCACGGCCGCCGCGCTGCTCGCGCTGCTTGCCACGCTGCTTTCGGGCTGCGGCACCATCAATGCGACCGTGCCGGACGCCCGGGGTCGCGATGTGATGCTGCTCGGCCACGATCCGGTCGCCTACTTCACGGACGGAAAGCCGATGCGCGGATTTCCGGACATCACGGCGACGACTGCGGGCAAGACGTATTATTTCCTCAATGCGAAGAACCGGGATGTTTTCATGCAGAACCCGGTGCGCTACGAGCCACAGTACGGCGGATTCTGCTCGAACGGCGCTGCCTACGGGATCAAGCTGGGGCACGATCCGACGGAGTTCGAGATCGTCGACGGTCGCATTTTCTTTTTCGGCGACATTCTCGGCCGCGAATTCTGGAAGCTGAACTACCGGTTCAACATAGCCATGGCGGACAAGCTGTGGCCGGAAATCCGGGACTCCGGCTACCGCGTGCAGTATGCAGACCGCGTGTGGTTCAACAAGGTGCCGTGGTACAAGTTCGGGCGCGAGCTGCGCGCGGAATGGCAGGCGCGCAATCCCGGGCAGTCGCTCGATTACGACACCGGCGGCAGTCTCGTCAATTTTTTTACCAAGTATCCGGGCTGGCGGGCGCGCGAGGGTTTCGGCCAGCCGGCCCTCGGACTGCCGGGCGAAGACGGTCCGCCGCCGGGCGGGGAATCGAAGGGTTTCGCGGGCTACCGCACACCACCAGTGAAGTAGGAGTCGAATACCTCATGCCCATCCTGATGAAATTCGCGTGCGTCGCGCTCGTGCTGCTCAACGCCCTGGCAGCCAGCCCGGGATTCGCGCAAAACTACCCGGTGCGGCCGATCCGGCTGATCGTGCCGTATCCCCCCGGAGGCTCGACGGACCCGACCGGCCGCGCGCTCGCGCACTGGCTGTCGGAAAAATTCGGGCAGACCGTGGTGGTCGACAACCGCGGCGGCGCGGGCTCAACCATCGGGCACGCGCTGGGCGCGCAGGCAAATCCGGACGGCTACACGCTGCTGCTCGGCACGTCCGGCGGGCTGGTGGTGGCTCCCGCGTACGGCACCAAGGTCCCGTACAACCCGGTCCGCGATTTCGCGCCGATCGGGCTCGCCGTCGACGTGCCGTTCATGGTGGTGCTCCACCCGGCCGTGCCCGCGAAAACGATCAAGGAATTCATCGCGCTCGGAAAATCGCAACCCGGCAAGATCAACTTCGGGTCTCCCGGCGCCGGCACGCCCAATCACCTCGGCATGGAACTGCTCAACGCGCTCGCCGGCACCAAGTACGTCCACGTGCCGTACAAGGGCGGCGGACTGGCGTTGCTCGATCTCATGAGCGGCCGCATCGAGGCGCTGTTCGGCGGCATTCCGTACGTCGCGCCGGCGGTGCAAACCGGCAAGGCCAAGGTTGTGGCCACCGGGCATCCGACGCGGGTGCGCGCTTACCCCGATGCGCCGGCGCTCGCCGAAATGCTTCCCGGATTCACCAACACGACCTGGTACGGGCTCATGGGACCGGCCCGCACGCCGCAGCCGATCATCCAGAAGATCAACGCCGAAATGAAGGCGGCGCTCTCCACGGCGGAGTTTCGCAAGACGCTGGAGGCGCTGGGGCTGGAGCCGATCAGCAGCACGCCCGCGGAATTCGGCGATCGCATCAAGACCGAACTCGCACGCTGGACCAAGGTCATCAAGGACGCGGGGATCGGCGAGAAGTAGCCAGCCTCCGCGGGCGATCCGGTAGAGCCGGCGTCAACTGAGATCGATCGCGTATCGCTTGAGGTCGTCCAGCGACGCGAATTCCAGCGTGCCTTCGTGCGTCGCGGCAAGCACGACGCGCGGCGCCATGCCGGCATCGAGCGCTTCCTTCCAGCGCGGCGCGCACAGGCACCAGCGATCGCCGTTCTTCAGCCCCGGAAATCCTAACTCAGGCACCGGTGTCGATAGATCATTGCCGCGCGCCTTGCTGAATGCCAGAAACGCGTCGGTCATCACGACGCACACGGTATGCACGCCGAAATCGTCGGGGCCGGTATTGCAGCAGCCGTCGCGATAGAAGCCGGTCAGCGGGCGTTCGGAGCAACTCTGCAGCTTTTCGCCGAGGACGTTGCGCGCGTGTTCGCGGGGATCAAATCGTCTCATGAGAAACCGGATTTAATTCATCAACTAAAACAACATCATACGACAACGTGCCGCGCCTGCCGCATGCGTGCGCGCGCAGTGGCGCGCTGCGCGTCTCGCGGCCGGATGCCGGACGCCATGAAAACGAGCTTGCCGCGCGCCCCGCTCGCCTCGTAATCAGCGAGCACCGCGCGGGTCGCGGCATCCGCATCGACACCCGCAACGTCGACCAGATGCGCGCGCACGTGCTCGCACAGCCGCTCGAACGCGAACTCGTGCGTCTTGTGCGTGCGCGCGTACAGCCAGTCGGCAAAACGCATGAACCGCTCGAACGGCGCGTCCCCCAGCAGCAGCGGCAGCGCGTGCCGGAAGCGCCCGGAGTTGCCCGCCAGTTCCCAGTAGCGCGCGAAGCGCGACACGCGCTGCATGTCGGTGAACCCGATGCAATCGGTCGCCAGCACGTTGTACGGCGGGTCCGGATTGAACCGCAACGGCGCGGGTGCCGTGTGCCGGTCGATCGGTGCGCCGCGCAGCCGCTTCAGTATGCCGACCTGGATTTCGTGCGGGCGCAGCGCATGGAGGCGGTCAAAGCCGCGGCCGAAACTCGCGAGATCCTCGCCGGGCAGTCCAGCGATCAGGTCGACGTGCATCAGCGCGTTTGACTGCTCGCGCAGCCACCGGATGTTCGCTTCGGCCGCCGCGTTGTCCTGCCTGCGCGAAATGCGCGCCTGAACGTCCGGATTCCAGGTCTGGATGCCGATTTCGAAATGCAGCGCACCGGGCGGAAACCGCGCGATCGCCTGTTTCAGCGCATCGGGCAGATGGTCCGGAATCAGCTCGAAGTGCAGGAACGTCCGGTCGTCCATGCGGGTCAGAAAAAACTCCAGGATGCGTCTGCCCGCCGCCACCTTGAGATTGAAGGTGCGGTCGACGAACCGGAAATTGCGCGCGCCGCGCGCGTGCAGCCCCTGCAGTTCGGCCATGAACGCGTCAAGGTCGAACGGCCACGCCGTCCTGTCGAGCGCCGAGAGACAGAATTCGCACCGGAACGGGCAGCCGCGCGAGGCCTCGACGTACAGGAAACGCTTTTCGATGTCCTCGTCCGTGTACAGCGCGTACGGCAGCGCGAGCTCGCGCAACGGCGGCTGCGCGCCGGCGATCACCTTGCCCGGCGTCGCGGCGCCGTCGAGCACCTGCCGCGCGAGCTGCGCGAACGTCACATCGCCCCACCCGGTGATCACGTGATCGGCGAGCGCGCAGATGCGCTGCGCGCCGGTTTCGAAGCTCACCTCGGGCCCGCCGACCACGACCGTGATCTGCGGCGCGACCTGCTTCAGCAGCGCGACGACACGCGTGCACTCCTCGACGTTCCAGATGTACACGCCGATGCCCACGATGCGCGGCCGCAGCGCGAGCAGGTCCTCCACGATGTCCGCGGCGCGGCTCCCGAGCACGAACTCGACGATGCGCGTGCGCGGCGCCAGCGACCCCATGTTCGCCGCGAGGTAGCGCAGCCCCAGCGCCGCGTGCACGTAGCGGGCATTGATCGTGGTCAGTACGACATCCGGCGAGTCGGTGTTCATGTATCCGCGCTGCTGCCCGCGCGCATCGGTTCCTAGTCCGCCCGCAGGCCGGTCGCCTTCACGATCTTGCCCCATTTCGCGATTTCGCTGCGCGTGAACGACGCATATTCGTCGGGCGTGCTGGTGACGACGTCGAATCCGGCGCTGTCGAGACGCTCCTTCACGTCGGCCGCCCGCAGCAGCTTGATCGTCTCCGTGTTGAGCCGCGCGACGATGGCCTGCGGCGTGCCCGCGGGTGCCACGAGGCCGTACCACGATCCCGCTTCATAGCCGGCGACGCCCGCCTCGGCGATGGTGGGAAGATTCGGTGTCGCGGGCGAACGCTGCGCGGTGCTGACCGCAATGCCGCGCAGCCGGCCGGCCCGCACGTAGGTGATCGCCGACGGCATCGTCGCGAAACAGGCGGATACTTCGCCGCCGACGAGCGCGATCATCGACGGTCCACCGCCCTTGTACGGCACGTGCAGCATCTTGATGCCCGCGAGATTCGCGAAGTACTCGCCGGCCAAGTGTGCCGCCGACCCGCT
>CAZMBS010000073.1:0-13959 GCA_964564295.1 uncultured Streptomycetaceae bacterium | reverse complement strand
GCGCTTTTCGGCGAACGCCTTGCGGGACTCCATGAGATCGCTGCTCGCGCCGTGGTTTTTCAGCCGCGCCGCGAGCTGTTCGAGTTCTGGCGTGTTGCGCTGGCGCATCGCGCGCATCATCACCGTGGTGTTGACGCGCGAGGCGGGCGGCAGCGTCATCAGGTGCGACGCCATCGCGTGCGCCTCCGTCATCAGCTGTTCGGGCTCGACGATCCGGTTCAGGAATCCGGCCTCGTACATGCGTTGCGCGGTGAACCGGAACGAAAACGCAAGTTCGGTGGCGACGGTATGCGAGAGTCCGCCCTTCAGCCCGTGATCGTAGCCGCCGAGCAGCCAGCGTTTCGCTTCGGAGGACTCGAAGACCGCCGAGCGCGAGGCGATGCGCAGATCCGCGCGCTCGACGATCATGAAACCGCCGCCCATCGCGTAGCCGTTGATCGCCGCGATCACGGGCTTGTCGATCGTGCCCTCGTCGTAGGGGCTGTGCGGACGCGAGGCCGGGTCGCGCTCGGCCGAACCGCGTGCGACCGCTTCCTTCATGTCGTCGCCGGCGCAGAAGCCGCGCCCGGTCCCGGTCAGGATCGCGACTTCGAGCGTGCTGCTGTCGCGAAACTCGCACCAGGCATCCGCGAGCGCGACCCGCAGTTCGGTATTCAGCGCGTTGAGGCTCTCGGGACGATTCATGCGCAGCACCATGATCCCGTCACGCCGTTCGATTTCCAGCACGCTCATCGGTGTTCCTTTCAGGTTGGCAGGCGCGCCGCGACCGGCGCGATGCGGCGGCACAGGCTGCGCCGCGTGTTGGTGAACAACGAGCGCATTTTCTCGGTCCACGGTGTCTTGCGCGCGGTGCGCGCGGCGGGGCTTTCCCAGACCTCGGGGCCGCTCAACTCGTACGCCGTCAAATAACGCGGACCGGGCCCGGACACCCGGTTGTACCGGCGCGCGCGCAGCACGCCCGGCACCGTCACGCAACGCGGCAAATGCTCGGCGTCGTACCAGGCGTTGTATTCGTCGACGATGCCGTCCGGGATGTCGGTGTGCACGATGTAGAGCCACGGCGCATCGTGCACGGCGGTTTCGCCGACGTCGCGCAGCAGCCGGAAATTCATGCGCTCGCGATGTTCGCCGTAGAGCCGGCGGATGCGTTGCGACCATGGCGTGGGGTTCTGCGTCACACGCTGAAATTCCGGTCCGGGCTCCACCGTGTCGTCGGCCACGTCGTACCAGGCGAGAAATTTCGGCGTGACGTCCTCGGCCGCGTAGCGCCGGATCTGCTGCACTCCGGGCACGCGCAGCATTTCGGGAACGTGCTCGAGATCGTAGCGCGCGTTGAACTCCTCCTCGTATTGCGGCGCGACATGCAGCCACACCGTGATGAGACCCCGCGCCGGCATCATGCGGGCACGTCGAGGTCCACGAGCGGCCCGTACTGCTGTCCCCCGAACACGTCGGTATCGTTCACGTCGCCCGAGACGACCGGCCGCGGGATGGTGATCTTGATGGCGGCGGCCGCATCGTAATGGATGATGACCACCACTGCCGGCGCAATCCGGTAGGTCCGGGCGAACCACGCCGCGTTGATCACGCCCGCGTCGCGAACCTTGCGGTAGGTGGCGTCGTCACGGAATATGAGGTCGAACGTCAGCTCGAACGGCCCCGAGTTCTTGCTGCGGATGAGCTTGGTGACCTGCCAGAGTTTCGCCATGGTCAGCGCACGTCCTCGTAGTCGATGCCGAACATTTCCAGCGGCGAGTCGGGCTCGACGACGTGGTTCATGTTGAAGCGATAGCAGGCGCCCCGATTGATCTCGGCCGGAGAGTACGGATACGCGAGCGACGTGATGAGTCCCGTCCATTCTGGCACGGGATAGTGCACGGCGATATGCCCCACCGACTTCGCGAGCGCGGTGGCGAGTTTCTGCGTGTCCGCCGTCACCTGGAAGACGACGCCGACTTCGTGCCCGAGCGTTGTGACGGGCTCCAGCACGCCCATGGACGCATTTTTTCCGAAGACGCGCACGTCGAGCCGGTACTGTGATTCGACGCCCGCGCCCATCACCGCTGCGATGCGGTCCTTCGCCGCCTTGACGAGTCCTTCCATCCACGAGTCGAACTGCCGCAGGATGATCGGATCGCGCACGGCTCCGATGATGATGCTCTGGTAGCCGGCGAGCTCCGCGCCCTCGAGCTTGATCGTGTAGCGCTGCGCGGGCGTGAACGTGCTGCCCGAGACACGCACGGCGCGGTCCGACAGCGCCTCGTAGCGCGCCGACTCGGTATCGAGCACGCCGGAGGGTTCGTACAGCAGGTACGGCGACGAATTCTCGTACAGATTGTGCGAGGCGACGCTTGCGGGGTCGCACCGGTACTCCGGATTCGGCGGCTCGATCGTGAATCCGGCGTCGTCGACGGTCGCGAACATGCAGTCGGGGTACTTGCGGAACACGACGCAGGCCGCGCCGCATTCCAGGATCTTGGCGGCATGCCAGGCGGCGGCGGGGCTGATGCCGCGCATCACGGGCATCGCGGCGAAAATCGAAGTGTCGCTCGAGCGTCCCGCGATGACGACCTCGGCGCCGTGATGCAGCGCTTCGATGTAAGGCTCGATGCCGCACATGCCGACGATGTGGCTGCTGCGGTCGATGACCGCCGCATCGAGCACCGGCGCGTTCGCGAGCGGCTTGATGCGTCCCTGCGCGAGCCGCTGCTTCAGGTAAGACCGGTCCTGCTCGCTGCGGATGGTGGCCATCCGGAACGCGAGTCTTTCCTCGCGCGCGATTTCGCGCGCGATGCCCGCGAGTTTCGCGAGCTGCGCATCGGTGCCGGACGTGCAGGCGGACCCCACGAGTACCGGAATTTTCGCCGCACGCCCCGCGATCAGCATGAGCCGCAGGTCGCGTTTGTACGCCGCATCGGAAAAATGCGTTTCCTCGGAACCGAGGTGATGCGGACCGGGATCGGTGGAGCCGGAATCCGCGCCGATGAAGTCGGGCGAGAGCGTCATCGCGCGCTTCAGTGTTTCCTCGCGGAATCCCGACCCCAGCATGCCTGTCGCGGACAGGATGCGGATCTGCTTCATGCGCGTTGCCCGAAAATGGCGTTAGTACGGCGCCGAACCACGAACGGTGGTCCGGTACATCAGCCGCCGCAACGGCAGATCGTAATCGAACGTCGCCTTGTGCTGGACCGCCGCGTTGTCCCACATCAGCAGGTCACCTGGCTGCCAGCGGTGGCGGTAGATGAACTCCGGCTGCGTGATGTGGCTGTAGAGTTCCGCAAGCAGTGCGTCGCTCTCGGGACGCGGCAACCCCGGAATGTGCGACGTGTGCGCCTCGTTCACGAACAGCCCCTTGCGCCCGGTAACGGGGTGCGTGCGCACGATCGGGGTCTCCACGTCCGGCACCGCGCGCAGTTGCTCTTCGGTCGGGAAATGCTCCTCGACCTTGCGCCCGCCGCTTGCTTCATCCGCGCGCTGGGCCGCGAGGTTTTTCACGCGGTAGGCGCGGTAGCTGTGCACGTTCGTCATACGCGCAAGCCGCTGTTGCATCGATTCGGGCAGCGCGTCGTAGGCCGCCGTTGTGCTCGCGAAACTCGTGTCGCCGAGTGCCGTGTCCGACTGCATGGGGATTTCGATCGCATAGAGCGCCGACAGCAGGCTCGGTTCGGGTTTGTAGGAAAGATCGCTGTGCCAGAACCGGCCGGCGTCCTGCGTGCCGATGGCCCTGCCTTGCGCGTCGAGTATGTTGGAGACGACCAGGATTTCGGGGTGCTCGCCGAGCCGGCTTTCCTTGCGCACATGTTGTTCGAGAAAACCGAACCGCCGGGTGAACGCGATATGCTGCGCCGGCGTGATGCGCTGCTTGCGAAAATACACAACCTCATGGTCGAAAAATGCCTTCGACACCTGCGCGAACGTAGCCTCGTCGAGCGGCCGGGAGAGATCGACGCCGGTGATTTCCGCGCCGAGGTGTTTGCCGATTCGGGTAACGCCGATCATGACGTAATGTATATGCGGTGCGCGCGGACGCTGTCAAGACGAAAGCAGTACAATACCAGTTTACCGCTGACAGGGGATGCTCATGAAGTTGTTCGGATCGCCGACCTCGCCGTACGTGCGCAAGGCCCGCGTGCTCATCAAGGAAAAAGGGCTGGATGTCGAGTTCGCCGTGGAAGATCCGTGGCCCGAGGACAGCACCATTCCTTCGCGCAATCCGATCGGCAAGGTGCCGGTGCTCGAGATCGGGCCGGACAACCACCTGTTCGAATCCGTATTGATCGTCCACTACCTGGACCAGGTCGACGGGCGCTCGATGACGCCGCGCGACCCGGCCGGCTACTGGCAGACGCAATGGTGGATGGCGCTCGGCAACGGCATGATTGATTCGGTGATCGCCCGCGTGCTGGAGACACGGCGCCCGGAGGACAAGCAGATGCCCGAGAAAATGGCGCGTGAGGAAAAGCGCGTGCACCGCGCCGTGGCCGTGGCCGAGGAGGCGTTCAAGGGCAGCGAGTTTCTGGTCGGCAATCGCTGTTCGCTCGCGGACATCGTCATGGGCGTCGCGATGCAGTACGTGGATTTCCGGTATTCGCACGACTGGCGTTCGACGGCGCCGAAGCTGGCGAAATGGCACAAGGCGATCGCCGCCCGGCCTTCGATGCTGGAGACGATGCCGCCCAATTTCGCGCCGCCGGAATAGGCACGCGCCACGATGATCCCCCGCAGATGCATCGACATCGGTTGGGCGGATCTTGCGCACGGCATCGCATGCGCGTTCGTGCCGGGGACCCGTGCGGCGACCGCCGTCCGGCTGGAGTCGCACTGGGAGCTCGCCGCGCACGTCGTGGCGATGCTGTCGGTGCGCAGCGCGCTCGACGCGTTGCTCGCCGCAGGCGACTTTTCCCCGGGCGACGAAGTGCTCATGTCGGCGGTGAACATTCGCGACATGGCACGTGTCGTCGAGGCGCACGGACTCGTTCCCGTTCCGGTCGACATCGATCCGGATACGCTGGCGGTGGACGCGCAGGCGCTGGCTGCAGCGGTGACTGCGCGCACGCGGGCCGTGCTGATCGCGCATTTGTACGGCAGCCGAATGGATCTCACGGCCGTCGTCGCGCTGGCGCGCGCCCGGGGTCTGTTGCTCATCGAGGACTGCGCCGAAGCCTGGACCGGAGACGGGTGGCGCGGCGATGCGCGCTGCGACGTGCGATTCTTCAGTTTCGGGCCGATCAAGACGGCAACGGCGCTGGCCGGCGGCATCGCGGCGTTTCGCGACGACAAGCTGGCGGCGCGTGTGCGCGCAGTCCAGTCGTCCTGGCGCGTGCAGTCGCGCTGGGCGTACCTGCTCCGCCTCGTCAAATACCTGGGCATCCGTTTCATGGGCACGCGCCCGATGTTCACGCTGCTTGCGACGGGTTGCCGCATGTTGCGCGTGGACATGGAAAAGCTGCTCGGTGAGTCGACGCGCGGGTTCGCGGGCGCGGACTTTTTCCAGGGCGTACGCCGCCGGCCGTCGGCGCCACTGTTGCGCCTGCTTGCACGGCGCATTGCCACGTACGACGGCGCACCGGTGCGACGGCGCGTGGCGATGGCGGAACTTGCGACCCGGCTGCTGCCGGAACTCCGGCGACCGGGCGTTGCGGCGCGCGATCATGCGCACTGGGTGTTTCCCGTTTGCGTGCGCGAGCCGGATGCGTTGATCGCGGCATTGCGCGAGCACGGATTTGACGCGACACGCGGCGCAACCAGCATGGGCGTCATTTCCGCTCCGGAGGGCAGGTCGCAGCCGGTGCGCGCGCAGCGCATGCTGCGCGAGATCGTATACTTGCCGGTGCACGAGGCCATGCGCTCAGGCGACGTGGAGCGGCTCGCAGCCGCGCTGCGATCGTTTGCCGGGGTGCGCGCGACCGCGGCGCCGGGGCACGCCGTTCGAGTCTGAATTGCAGTGGTACATCGGAGAATGCCATGACGGGTAGAAAAGGCCCCGGACCGACCATAGCCGTGCACGTGCCCGATGGCGCGGTAACGACCGGCGTGATGCCGCTCGCGCGGCGGCTGCAGTCCCTGAAGGGGGCGCGCATCGCGATCCTCGACAATTGCAAGGAATTTTCCGATCGAGTGCTCGCCGGCGTCGCGGAGCGGCTGCTGCACGAGCACGGCGCGGCCGAGGTGAAGATGTGGCGCAAGGGTTTTCCATCGAAGGGCGCGCCGTTCATCGCGGAACTGGCGCGGCAGTGCGACGCCGTCGTGACCGGCGTGGGTCACTGAGGCTCCTCGGCACCCTGGACCGCGCGTGACGCGGCCGCGCTCGAAGACCTCGGCATCCCCACGGTCACCGTCATGAGTACGGCATTCGCGCCGCTCGCGCGCGTCGTGGCCGAGGGTATCGGCTGCGCGAGCCTGCCGATCATCACGGTGCCGCACCCGGTGGGGGATCGCGACGAGAAGAAGATTCACCGCAAGGGCCTCGACATCACATCCGAATGCGTGTCCGCGCTCACGCAACCGGCGGAGGACGTGGCGAAAAAGTTCGCTGTCGCGAACTATCCGCTGCCGGATGCACTGATGCCGCGATAGCCGATGGCCGAGAACGACGCCGCGGGGCCGGGCATGGTCGAGATCGCGGACGACCTCGACGCGATCAACGATTTTTTCTACGAGCGCGGCTGGACCGACGGGCTGCCCATCGTGCCGCCTACGCGCAGCCGGGTCGGGCGCATGCTGGCGGGCATGCCGTGGCGCTCCGCCGACGACCTGATCGCCGTCGTGCCGCCGAAGATGGGCCGGGCGACGCTGCAACAGATCGCGGTCAACGCGGTCATGGCGGGCTGCCGTCCCGAGTATCTGCCGGTCGTCGTGGCCGCGCTGCATGCGGTGTCCGAACCGCAGTATGGGCTCGCGCACCGGCAGACCACGACGCACGCCGGCGCGCCGTTGATCATCGTCAACGGGCCGGTCGTGCAGCGTCTGCGCATCAACTGCGGCACCGGTTTGTTCGGTCCCGGCTGGCGCGCCAACGCATCGATCGGGCGCGCGCTGCGGCTCACGCTGGTCAACGTAGGCGGCGCGGGACCGGGCGTGGATTTTTCGCAGACCGGGCATCCGGGCAAGTACACGTTCTGCATCGCCGAGTACGAGGCCGCGAATCCGTGGGAGCCGCTGCACGTCGAGCACGGATTCCGGCGCGACGAGGATGTCGTGACCGTGGTCAATACCGAGGCGCCGCACTCCATGACCGAAAACGAGCAAACGGCCCCGGACGAGATCGTGCGCACCTTCGCGTCGTCGATGAGCGGCCTCGGCGTGAACAATCTCTATTCGCAGGGCACGCCCGTGCTGGTGCTGGGCATCGAGCACGCGCAGTATTTCGCGCAGGCGGGCTGGACGAAGCGCGACGTTCAGACCGCGCTGTTCGAGCGTGCGCGCCAGCCGTGGGGGCTCGTCAAAAATCGCGGCAAGTCGAAAGGTCCGAATTTCCCGACGTTCGTCGACCGCGGTGACGACAGCGCGATGGTGCCCATCGTCAACAGGCCCGAGGATCTCATTACCATCGTTGGCGGTGGCGCGGGCGGAAAATCCATGTTCCTGCCGACTGCAGGCGGACAGAGCCTTGCGGTCACCCGCGCGATCGAACGCGGGTAACCCCGAGCCAGTCGCGAGCGACTAGAGCTACTTGGGGCCGTGCAGCCCGACGCTGCGTCCGCCGTACGTGCGCAGCCGCAGGTCCGCCTGCTCCTTGTGACCCCAGAAGCGCTCGATCGCGCACAGTCGCGAACAATAGTCGCCGATGGTGACGCTCGCGGCGGGCGTGCATTCCTGGTACGTCACCGTTTTCAGGAACTTGCCGACCCATAGTCCGCCGGTGTAACGCGCCGTGCCCTTGGTCGGCAGCGTGTGATTGGTGCCTATGACCTTGTCGCCGTAGGCCACGTTGGTTTCCGGACCGAGAAACATCGCACCGTAGTTGCGCATGCGTTCCAGAAAGAAGCGCGGTTCCTTCGTCAGAATTTCCACGTGCTCGGCCGCGATGCGATCGGCCTCGGCAACGGCTTCGTCAAGCGTGTCGACGAGTATGATGCAACCGCAGTCGCGCCATGCCTGACCGGCAACGTCCGCGGTCGGCAGCACCTTCAGCTGGCGCTCGATTTCGGCCGGAAGCGCTTCCGCAAGATCGCGCGAGGTCGTGATAAGGATCGCCGGGGACGTCGGCCCGTGTTTGGCCTGCCCCAGAAGATCGACTGCGACCATGACGACATCGGCGGTTTCGTCGGCGACGACCAGCACTTCCGTCGGTCCCGCGAACAGGTCGATGCCGACACGGCCGTAGAGCTGCCGCTTGGCTTCCGCGACGTAGGCGTTGCCGGGTCCGACCAGCATGTCGACCGGCGCGATGGTTTCGGTGCCGATCGCCATCGCGGCGACCGCCTGGACTCCGCCGAGCACGTAGATCTCGTCGGCGCCGGCAAGGTGCATTGCGGCGATCGTCGCGGGATGCGGTTCCCCCTCGTTGGGCGGCGTGCAGGCGGCGACGCGCGGCACGCCGGCGACTTTCGCGGTCACGATGCTCATGTGCGCCGACGCGACCATGGGATAACGGCCGCCCGGCACGTAACACCCCACGCTGCCGACGGGAATGTTCTTGTGGCCCAACCTGACGCCCGGCAGCGTTTCCACCTCGATGTCCTTCAGCGCGTCGCGTTGCGCCTGCGCAAAGCCACGAATCTGCCGCTGCGCGAACGTGATGTCCGCGATGGTTTCCGGCGGCACGCGCGCGACGATTTCGCGGATGCGGTCCGGGCTCAGCCGGAAGGACTGCGGCGACCATTTGTCGAACTGCTGCGACAGCTCGCGCACCGCCGCGTCACCGCGCTTGCCGATCGACGCGAGGATGCCCTCGACGGTCTTCCGGACCCGCTGCTCGTCGGCCTCGGCATCGGCCGTGGAAACACCCTTCTTCAGGTGGCGGATCATGGCTACTTGATCGCCTGCGGATTGATCGGCGAGCCGGTTCCACTGGTGATGTTGAGCGGCGGCGCACTGAAGAAGAATTCGTAGACGCCGTCGGCCGCGCAATCGTCGGCAAGCTCCTTCAAGTACATGATCTCACCGTGCACGATGCCGATCGCGGGTATGGTGACCCAGTGAAACGGCTGGTTGACCTCGGGTACGGACTCGTTCGGGCGCACTTCGATGCCCCAGGTATCGGAGCAGATCGCGGCGATCTCCTTCCGGTGGATCCAGTCGCAGGTTTCGAACGCCAGTCCCGGCGCATCGCCGCCCGCGTAGCCCCCCCAGTCGCCGCGCGCGAGGCAGTCCTCCATCTGGCCCGTGCGCACGATCACGAAGTCGCCGCGCCGCACTTCGACTTTCTGCTTCGCGGCGGTTTTCTCAAGATCGTCGATGGTGACCGGATAGCCGTCTTCCAGCCGCGCGAGACCTTTGCAGCGCGCCACGTCGAGCAGCACGCCGCGCCCGACCATCTTGTCGCGGAAATGCTGGATGCCGCACTTTTTCGCGCCGCGCGAATCGACGAGGATCGCGGGATAGCCGTTCCACATCTTGTCCTCGAGAAAGACGTGCGCGAGCGCGTCCCATTGCGTCGCGCACTGCGTCGGCAGGTGGATCGCATCGTCGGCATAGCGCAGGCCCACCGTGGCGTCCTGGACGCCGGCGACCGCGTCGGTGCCGGTGGCGAGCATCTGATGCAGCGGATTCCAGCGTCCGCCGAAGAGTCCGCGCTGCGGTCCCTTTTCGTCGAGCGCGAGCCCCAGCGCAAACGTTTTTCCACGGCGCACGAGCCGCGCCGCGTTGACGATGTCCTCGGGCGTGATGAAATTCAGCACGCCGAGTTCGTCGTCGGGGCCCCATCGGCCCCAGTTCGAGCAGCGTTTCGCGGTATCGAGCACGTCCTGCTTGCTGTATTTTCGGGTCGGCACCATCGGGAGTCTTTTCGTGAGTGAGTGTGGGCGGGAGAGCGTGTGGCCGCCATGAAGCGGCCGTCCATTTTATAATCAATCACATGGTACCGGAAAATCAGGACGTGCCGCCGCGCACGCCGTCGATGCGCCTCGACGGACTGGTCGGACTCGTCACCGGCGCGGGCCGGGGACTCGGGCGCGGCTGCGCGCTTGCGCTGGCCGGCGCCGGCGCGGAGGTGATACTCGTGAGCCGCACGCAGGCCGAGCTCGATACCGTTGCCGCCGAAATCCGCGCGCAAGGCGGCAGGGCGCGACCGCTCGTGTGCGATATTCTGGACGCGCGGCAGATTTCGGAACGCATCGAGTCGATCGGGCGTCTCGACATACTCGTCAACAACGCCGGCGGCAACAAGCCGGAACCGTTCGTGCAGGTGACGCAGGAGCGGCTCGATCAGATACTCGATCTCAACGTGCGGGCGTCGTTTCTGGTCGCGCAGGCGGCGGCGCGGCGCATGATCGCGGGCGGCCGCGGCGGCGCGATCATCCAGATGTCGTCGCAGATGGGGCACGTCGGCGCGGCCAACCGCACCGTCTACTGCATGACGAAGCACGCCGTCGAAGGGCTTGTGAAGGCGATGGCGGTCGAACTCGCGCCGCACCGCATCCGCGTCAACGCCATCGGTCCGACCTTCGTGATCACGCCGATGACCCGGCCGTTTTTCGAGAGCAAGGCGTTTCAGGACGACACGCTCGGCAGCATTCCGCTCGGGCGGCTCGGCGAAATCGAGGACATCATGGGCGCGATCGTGTTTCTTGCATCGCCCGCGGCGGCGCTCATCACCGGGGCGAGTCTGACGATCGACGGCGGGTGGACGGCGCGCTAGAAATGTCGTGACGCGGTGACCGGTTTCAACGCGGGATCAAGCTCGAGCTCCAGCAGCGTGTTCGCGGTCATCCGGTTTCCGGCGCGCGCGAGCCATGCCCGGAACCGGCGTTCGGTCGACACGCGCGCGTAGCGAAAATTGTAGAGCGTCGCGAGTCCCGAAAAATCGATCGCGGGCGGCTCTATCGTGAACGACCGGAGCGGCCCGCCCGCGAGGCGGCTCGCCGCTTCGTTGAGCGTCGCGTACCGGCGGTTCGAGAGCACGACGAGCAGCAGCTTTGCGCCGTGGTGCGCCGCGGTCCACAGCGCTTCCGATGCGTAGAGCGCCGATCCGTCGCCGATGACCGCGACGATCTGGCGTTCGCGCCGGCCGATGGCCGCACCCACCGACGCGGCGAGTCCCCAGCCGATGCCGCCGCTGCCGTTGATGATGTATTCACCGGCTTTCAGCGTCATCCACTGCCGCACGTCGGACGTGGACAGTCCCGATTCGTCGAACCAGATCGCATCGCGAAAGCGCTCGACCAACGCGTGTATCGCCCGGGTCGGGTGCAGCTTCGCGCGCGGCGCCGGCAATGCGACATCGGGGCGCAATGAGTCTGCCGCGCGCGCGCTGCGGGAGTATCTTATTAACTTGTTGATTCTATGGATGCTTTTCTTCAGTTCGACGACGTGCGCGAGTTCAAACTTTCCGGACGGCGGCTGCACAGCCCTGTTGTGGCCGAGCCATGCCTTGCGCTGCGAAAACGTTGCCGTGCTGTAGAGCGTGGTGCGAAAGCCGCGTCCACCGATGAACATCAGCGCGTCGTGCGGCGCGAGCCGGTCCGCAATCTGTCGGAAGCTCGGCGGCAGATAGCCGGCGTAGCAGGGCGCCCGGCTCGAAACCGGCAGCACGCCGGTATAGGGCGCGACGTAGACCGGTGCATCGAGCGTGGCCGCGAGTTTCTCCAGTTCGCCGGATGCATTGTCCCAGTGCACGTCTTCCGCGGCGATCAGCGCCGGGCTTTTCGCAGTCGACAGCAAGCGGGCATAGCGCGCGGCAGCGCCGTTGGACAAGGCAGACGGCGGCGCCCCGAAAGCGCGCGCGGGCGTGGCCGCGATTTCCTCTTCGAGCAAATCCGGCGGGCACACGAGCGCCACCGGCGCATGGGGCGGCGTTTGCAGCGCGCGCAGCGCGCGCGCAATCGTGGCGGCGGCGGTGCGCCGGGTCGCAAGCATGTGTACCGACTTGCAGACGGTGCCGGCCATTTTCGCGACCGGGCCCCAGAGTATCGGGTGGGTATGCAGAAATCGCCGGTCCTGCCCGCCGATGAGTACCAGTAGCGGCGTGGCAGCGATGCCGGCGGTATAGAGATTGCCCATGCCGTTACCGAGCCCCGGCGCGACGTGCAGGTTCACGACGCCGGGCGCGCGCGTCGCGCGCGCGTGGCCGTCGGCCATCGGCACCGCAGCGACTTCCGACAGCGCGACGATGTATTTCAGCTTCGTGCGCCGCTCGCACGCACGCACGAGCGGAATCTCCGTCGTGCCGGGGTTGCCGAAAATGCGTGTGACGCCGTGTATCTCCAGGGTCCGGAGCAGATATTCCGAAATCTTCATTGCGACATGCCGGTGCCGCCGCAGATGTTTTCCTCCGTCCCGGCCCGCATTCTCCGCTTTACAGGTGCCCCGGTCATTTCTTCAGACCGATCGCCTGCATGATGCGGGCGGTGCCGGCATCCTCGCGCGCAATCATCTCGGCGAATTCGGCGGCGGGCAGGTACGCGGGGCGCACGAACAGGCGCTCGGCGCCCTGTGCGAACTCGGGGCTTTCCACCGTGCGGCGGATCGATTCCTGCAACGCCTGCAGGACCGCCGGCGGAATGCCCTTCGGCGCCGCGATGCCGCGCCACGCTTCGAGCACGACGTCGACGCCCATTTCACGCGCGGTCGGCACGTCCGGAAACACCGGGTCGCGCGCGGCCGTGAGGGACGCGAGCAGCCGCAGTTTGCCGGCCTGCACGTTCGACGCGAGCGCGCCGGGAAACTGCACGGCGACGTCGACATGGCCGCCCATCAGGCTTGGAATGATCTGCGCCGCGGCGAACGGCACGTCGTTTGATTTTGCGTCCACGGCCCGGAACAGCGCCACGGCCGACATGTGCGTGTGGCTGCCGACTCCGGAATTCGCGACGGTGATTTCGCCCGGACGGCCTTTCGCATCGGCGATGAGTTCCTTCAGCGACTTCCAGCGCGCCTCGTTGCGCACGGCAATGACGACCGACTCGGACAGCACACGCGCGACCGCATCGAAAGTCCGGTAATCGAACGGCAGCTGTCCCGAATGATGGGTGGTCGATATGGAATTGGAATTCCATACGATCGCATATCCGTCCGGCTTCTGGCTCGCAAGATGCTTGTAGCCGATGGCGCCGCCCGCGCCGGGACGGTTCACGATGACAATGTTCGTGCCGAGATGTTTGGACATGCCCTGCGCGAGCAGGCGCGCTGTCACGTCCGCCGACGTGCCGGCCGGGAACAGCACCGTCATCTCGATGTTGCCGCGTTTCGGGTACGGCGCGTCCTGCGCCGCCACGCACGCAGCCGCCACCGCAAGCAGGGTACCGCCCAGTACGTTGAAAGCCGATTTCATGATGGTCTCCTTGCCGAGGTCCGTCAGATACCGCTCGCGAGCACTTCGTCGATGGTCACGCGGCGATTCTCGCGCGCGGCGAGCGCGCCGCCACGCAATACGGCAAGCGAACGCGTTGCCTTTTCGCCGTCCATTTCCACCTGCGCCTTGCCGCGCACGGCCGCGGCGAATTCCTCGAGTTCCTCGACGATGGCATCGTTCTTCGGGCAGGCCACGGGCTCAACCCGGCTGCTGCCGCGCTTTTGCACGCGCAGCCCGTTGTGCAGGTCGTAGTAGGCGGTCGCTTCCTTGCCGTACACGTTCATGAGGTAGTACTCGCCGGCGGAGGCATAACTTGCGTTGAGCGTCGACAGCGCGCCGTTCTCGTGTTCGAGCAACAGGCTCGCCACGTCCGGGTTGTCGCCGGGCAGCACGAGTTGCGCGGTCCGCGCGCTGACCGCGGCAATCGGGCCCAGCAGATACTCGAGCACGTCGGTGTAATGGATGCCGATCTGCAGCATCACGCCGCCCGGCATGCCGGCCGCCGT
>CAZMBS010000072.1:0-14107 GCA_964564295.1 uncultured Streptomycetaceae bacterium | reverse complement strand
CGCAGAAAGAGTACTATCTCACGGACTGCGTGGCGCTGGCGCTGAAGGATCGCGTCACCGTTACAGCCACGCAACCTGCCGACGACTGGGAGACGCTGGGAGTCAACAGCCAGTCGCAGCTCGCCCGACTCGAGCGGGTGTATCAACAAACCACGGCCGCGGCGCTGCTCGAGCAGGGCGTCGCGCTGGCCGATCCGGGGCGTATCGACGTGCGCGGCATGCTGTCCTGCGGGCAGGATGTGCGTATCGACGTGAATAGCGTATTCGAAGGGCGCGTCGTGCTCGGCAACGGCGTGTCGATAGGCCCCAACTGCGTGCTGCGCAACGTCACGATCAAGGCGGATACCCGCATCGAAGCCTTTACGCACATAGACGGCGCCGAGATCGGGTTTAATTGTCGTATCGGTCCCTATGCGCGGCTGCGCCCGGCGGCACAGCTTGCCGAAAACGTGCATATCGGCAACTTTGTCGAAGTAAAGGCGTCCGACATCGGCCCCGGCTCCAAGGCCAATCACCTCGCGTACGTCGGTGATTCCACGGTCGGGCGCGACGTGAATATCGGGGCGGGAACCATCACGTGCAACTACGACGGCGCGAACAAGCATCGCACGGTTATCGAGGACGAAGTGCATATCGGCTCGGACGTGCAGCTCGTGGCGCCCGTGACCGTGGGCAAGGGTGCCACCGTCGCGGCCGGCACCACGGTCTGGAAGGATACGCCGGAGAACGGGCTCGTACTCAACTCCAAAACCCAGGAACATCGTCCGGCGTGGCAGCGCCCGCGAAAGAAAGCGAAGACCTGACATGTGCGGCATCGTCGGTGCGGTTTCCCGCCGCAATATCGTTCCGATCCTGATCGAGGGGCTCAAGCGGCTGGAATATCGCGGCTACGATTCGGCCGGGGTTGCCGTTCTCAACGGGTCTCTGCGGCGCGTGCGCAGCACGGGTCGCGTCGCGGAGCTGGAAAAACTCGCGCAAGCGCAGGGCATTTCAGGCGACATCGGCATCGCCCACACGCGCTGGGCCACGCATGGCGTGCCCTCGGAAAAAAACGCGCACCCCCATGTCTCGGGCGGGGTGTCGGTAGTGCACAACGGCATCATCGAAAACCACGAGGCGATGCGGCAGAAACTCCGCGCCAAGGGTTATGTGTTTGCCTCGGATACGGACACCGAGGTCATCGCGCACCTCGTGCACATGCACCTCGCGGGTGGAGGAACCCTGTTCGATGCCGTGCGGCGCGCGGCAGCCGAACTCGTCGGCGCGTATGCCGTCGCCGTCGTCACCGAGAACGATACCGCGCGCCTGGTCGTCGCGCGGCATGGCGCGCCGTTGCTGCTCGGCATCGGCGAGGGCGAGAATTTTGCGGCATCCGACGCATCGGCATTGATTCAGGTCACGCAGAAGATCGTTTACCTCGAAGACGGGGATTGCGCGGAAGTCTCCGTCGACGGCTTCCGTATCGTGGATGCCGCCGGAAAACGCCTCGAACGCGACGTGCACGTGTCGCAACTGTCGGCCGCCGCCGTGGAGCTCGGACAGTACAGTCATTACATGCAGAAGGAGATCTTCGAGCAGCCCATGGCCGTTGCCAACACGCTCGAGATGGTCACCGGCGCGCAATCGCTGTCGCCGAATCTGTTCGGCGCCGCCGCCGAAGGCATATTATCCGATATTAATCAAATACTTATCATTGCATGTGGCACGAGTTACCACGCCGGCATGGTGGCGCGGTACTGGCTCGAGAGCATCGCGGGACTGCCGTGCAACGTGGAGATCGCAAGCGAATATCGGTATCGCGATTCCGTGTCCGATCCGCGCGCGCTGGTCGTCACGATTTCGCAGTCGGGCGAAACCGCCGACACGCTCGCGGCGCTACAGCACGCAAAGTCGCTGGGTCAGCGCCATTGCCTTGCCATCTGCAACGTGCCCGAGTCCGCGCTGGTGCGTGCGTCCGAACTGCGGTTTCTCACGCGCGCCGGCCCGGAAATCGGTGTGGCGTCGACCAAGGCGTTCACGACCCAGCTTGCGGCGCTCGCGTTGTTGACGATGGTGATCGCGAAACTGAAAGGCCGGCTGCCGCCGGACCGGGAAGCAGCGCTGCTGCAGGAGCTGCGCCATCTGCCCACCGGGCTCGCGAAGGTGCTGCATGTCGAGCCGCAGATCAGGATGTGGGCGGAAAAATTCGCCGGCCGGGAGCACGCGCTGTTTCTCGGGCGCGGCATTCACTGGCCGATCGCCATGGAAGGCGCGCTGAAGCTCAAGGAAATCTCCTACATTCATGCCGAGGCGTACGCAGCCGGCGAGCTCAAGCACGGGCCGCTCGCGCTGGTCGATCAGAACATGCCCGTCGTCGCGATCGCGCCCAAGGACGCGCTGCTGGAAAAACTGAAATCCAACCTGCAGGAGGTGCGCGCGCGCGGCGGCGAGCTGCGCGTGCTGGCCGACCAGGATACGAAGATCACGCACGAAGCCGGCCTGCACGTTATCCGCATGCCCGATCATGCCGGCATGCTGTCTCCCATTCTGCATGTTGTTCCGCTGCAGCTGCTCGCCTATCATGCGGCGCTGGAACGCGGCAACGACGTCGACAAGCCGCGCAATCTCGCGAAAAGCGTTACAGTGGAGTAGTGCCGGGCCGGAAAATCAGTGCTGCGAATGCAGGCGTTTTTCGATCACCGCGATAATTCGACTGCCGTCCCATCGATAGCCGAAGTGCGGCCCCTGAATGCAGTTCGACAGCACCGTCGGGCGATATACCGCCGCGCACTCTCCCCCCGGGTCGCGCACGCTGTCGTAAGCGATTCCCGGCGCGTTCCGTTTCTTGAGTTTTCGTCCTAACGCCTGCCCCGCTGCGTAATTGTCGCGATCGTAAACAGCGATCAAGTCTTGCCGGTTGCGAATATCGTGCAGCGCACCGTTAAGGTCGGCGAGATAGGTACGCATGTCGACTTCGATAGGCCCCTCTTTTGTCCTCGCCAGAAAACGCTCGCGGTGATAACGCGATTCGGCAATCGCAGTGTCGAGCGAGCGGCTGGCATAGTACGCGCCGAAAGTCGCGTCACAGAAGCGACTGCCTTCGGGATTCAAATGCGTGAATGCGGCCATGATCGGTGTCGTTCCCGGGCCCGCCAGCCGGTCCTCCGGCGGCACCAGCGAAATGTCACCGGCTTCCTGTCGGAGCCGCGGATTGGTCAGGTTTTCGATCGCGAATATCGCGTCCAGATCAGCCGGGTCGGCGACACGCTCGTAAACGCCGATCGGCGGAAAACGACTCGGCACGATCCGATAGCAGGGTCGCCACTCGACCCGCGAGACCGGTGGAACCACGGTTACTCGCCTCGCTGCGCGTCGAGATATTGCCGCACCAGGAACAGATCGGCGACCTGCCCGGAAAGCATACGTTCGAGCGCGCTGCGTCCGCCGAAGAGCGGCGCGTCGTTCGGTTTCTTGATCCAGGCGTCCGCGGCAGCCGGGTCCGGCAGAAGAATCTGCAATGCCTTGTACGTTCCGAGAATGTAGGAAATGCGTTCGAGCGTGTCACGCGGAAGACCTGCGTTTTGACTGCGCTTCCATTGATAAAACGTCGAGCGTGGCGGATTGCCCAGAAGAGCACGCTGGTCTTTTGCGCTGAGGCTCCATGTGCCAGCGATTCGAAAAAACGTGCGCAGCGCCGCACCCGAAATGGCGTCGGGTTGAAGCCGCTTGGAGGTCGTAACTTCCTGTGCCATGCCTGTCCCTAGTATGTCTAAATATAGACTTTTTATAAGCATTTGTCCAGTATAGGATTATCTGCATCTCTAATACCAAGGCACTGCATCAGTTTGAGTTGTAACGGTTTGATTTTACAGGGGCGCAAGTAGGGGCGTATCTTCTTGTCGAACTGCTACTACAAGGGGGGCATGCATGCCAGTTCCTCAGAACGTCATAGCGGTCATTTTCGATTTCGATGACACGCTGACCGACGAATCAACAACCAAACTGCTTGAGTCACATGGGATTGATGTGGCCGACTTCTGGGGGAGCAAACAGGCCGGCTTACTTAAAGCTGGATGGGATCCTTCGCTGGCCTATCTGAAACTTATCCTAGACAACATCGGGATTGGCAAGCCGCTTGGCCAGCTAACAAACGACGCTTTAAGGCAATTCGGTGCTGGACTAGATTTCTATCAGGGTATTCCAGAACTTTTCGATGATCTTCTTGAGCTTGTTAAAGAGAATACAAACTCGAATCCGCACGTCGAATTCTACGTTATTAGTAGCGGATTAGAAGAAGTGATAAGAGGAACTAAATACGCGAATTATTTCTCCGGTATTTGGGGATGCAGATTCTATGAGGAAAACGGCCAAATCGCTGGAGTTCAAAACGCCATTTCATTTACTGAGAAGACAAAGTACATCTATGCAATAAACAAAGGGATGATAAAGATTCGAACTGACCCATACTGCGTGAATGAAGCTGTGAAGGATACAGATCGACGCATCCCATTTAACAACATGATCTACATCGGAGATGGTTTTACCGATGTGCCGTGCTTCTCACTGCTGGAACGGTTCGGCGGCATGCCATTCGGAGTATTTGATCCAAGGAAAGCCGATTCACCCAAAAAAGCATGGGAAAAACTAGTTACGCCAAAGCGTGTAAAAACTTTGAATTCGCCAAGATACGGCGAACAGGATGATCTTGGTGCCCTTCTTAGGGTTGCTGTTCAGGAGGTTTGCCTGCGTATTGAAACGAGGTCTCGCACCGCTCTCGAACGGTAGATTTGCTAAGTGTTTCGTTGTAGTTCGCGATAATCCTAGACGTTGACTTGAGCGTGCTGTTCAAATGGTGCGCAAGCCTCTTCTCTGCAGCGTCTTGCACGAGCAGTTTCTTATTCTCCATTTAATCCCCGTATGTGGAAGATGTACGTACGAAAGTGCGCCCCACAGCATTGAAGGCACACTCATAATTACAGAGTAATTACTTGCGACTGACGTGTCAATAAAAAGTCAGTTATTTCATCGACTTAGAGCGATGACCTAAGAAATTGTACTAAATAGTCAATGAGTTAAGGGCAATTTCTATAATTCTTCTCATTCTGCTGCTGGCCCATCCATCCCTTTGAGCGCGGCGCGACACAGGGCAGAGCGCCAAGTCGCCGGCTTCCAGCGGAATTTCCGTCGACGAACTACATGCGTGGCTTGCGCGGCGCCCCGGCTAGAAGCCGGTCGTAAATCCAGCGCGGCATGATATGGAGGGCGCGGGCAACCACCGCCATTTGCCACGGAATCACCGCGTAGGACTTGCCGCGAGTCATAATATTGATGATTTTGCGCGCCGCGGTTTCCGGGCTCATCAGAAACGGCATCGGATACGGGTTGATCGCAGTCATCGGCGTTTCCACATACCCGGGACAGATCGTGAGGACGCGCACGCCGCTTGACCGCAGCTCCACGCGCAAACTTTCAAGGTAGCAGATCGCCGCGGCTTTTGACGCCGAATACGCGCCGGCTCCGGGCAGGCCGCGATAGCCCGCCACGCTGGCGATTCCAACCAGCATCCCCTGTCCGGTTTCCTGCATCGCGCGGACGAACGGCTGGAATGTGTTGACGATGCCGGTGACGTTGGTGTCCATGACTTGCCGAAACACGGATGCATCCTGCGCGTGTTCGGTCAGCGTGCCGACGCTTACCCCGGCATTCGCGATCACGGCATCGGGCACGCCGTGGCGCGCGACAAAATCTGCGCCGGCGCGCTGCAGCGCTGCGGCATCACGCACATCGAGGGGATAGATTTCACAAGGCCCGGCGCACTGCGCGGCCACTTCGTGCAGAGCACCATCGCGGCGCGCCGCCAGACCCAACGCCGCACCCTGCGCGGCCAACGCCTTCGCAAGCGTGGCCCCGATGCCGCTCGAAGCGCCGGTAATGAAGACTTTGCGGAATGTTTTGCGCGCCATCGACAGAAATGCGCGGGGCGCGCGGCCGCGCGGCTAGCGTCGTGCCCGCTGCTCGCGCGCGACGCGTATCAATTCGTCCAGCACCGGAATGACGCCGCGCACGGTATCGACCATGCCGCTCGACGTGATGAAACGCCCGTCCACGACCAGCGATGGCGTACCTTGCACGTTGTATGCGCGCGTTGCCTCCCGGGCCTGAATCACCTTGCGGTCGACGTCCCGCGAGCCGTAGGCGTCGTCCCACGCCTTGCGATCGATGCCGTTCTTGACCGCCCACGCGGACATGACGTCCGGCTTGCTCATGTGCAGTTCTTCGACGTGATAGCTGTGATAGACCTTGAGATGAAGCCGCTCGGCAGCCCCCACCGCTTCCAGCGTGAAATAGATTCGCGCGTGCGGCGCCCAGTTGTCCTTCAGGATCACCGGCATGCGGCGAAAATGCACGTCCGCGGGCTTGCGCTTGAGCCAGTCCTCCAGCGCGGGCTGCAATTCGTTGCAAAACGGGCAGCCGTACCAGAAAAAATCGATGACCTCGATCCGGTCGCCGGACTCGACCGGCTGTTGCTCGATCAGGCGATACTCCCGGTTCACGCGAAAACGTTGCTCCTGCGCGAATCCAGACCCGGGCCAGAACCAGGGCGCGGCGATTCCCGCGGCGAGACCGCCCGCAAACCGACGGCGATTCATCATCGATTACTTCCCTCCGCGTTGCTTCCGCGCAAGAGCGATCACCACGTCGAGCACCCGGAAGTAGCGATCATAATCGACCGACTTGTCCGGGCGCAGGATCATCGACGGCGCTGTCAGATAGCGTCCATCCACGACGATGGCCGGCGTTCCGGCGATGTCGTAGTTCTTCGTGATTTCCATCGTGCGCTGTACGCGGCCGCCGACGGCAAACGACTGATAGACGTCCATGAATTTCTGCCGGTCGACACCTTTGGACGCGACCCAGTCGAAGAGCGGCTTGCCGTCCTTCAGCAGCAGTTTCGGATCGAGCGCGCGCTGGTCGTGTATCGCGGCGAACACCTCGTGATGCAGCTTGTCGACGAGCCCCATGCCTTCGATCGCGTAGTACGTACGCGCAAGCTGCAGCCAGCTTTCCTGGAACGCCGCCGGCTGTCGTATGAAGTCGACATCGGCCGGCATTTTCTTGAGCCAGGCCTTGAGCGGCGCCTGCAGGTAATTGCAATGCGGGCATCCGTACCAGAAAAATTCGCGCACCTCGATTTTGCCGCCCGACGCCGTCGGCTGCGGAGGCTTGACGTCGATGTAGTCCCTGCCTGCGACAACCTGCGCGTTCGCCGCTCCGATCGCGAAAGCCAGCGCGCCCGCGACCACCCAGCCCGCCAGACGTTTCATGTATTGCATGGCAACTTCCTTTCCGCGCGCCGCGATCACTTGTCGCTGTCGCGCATGCGTATCAATGTTGTCTCGATTCCGTTGCGCGTGAGCATGTCCCGCGTTCGGCTCAAATCCTCGATGTTCGTATACGGACCCACCCGCACGCGATGCCAGATCCCCTTGTCCGGCAGCGTGGTGGTCTGCACCAGCGCTTCGATGCCCAGAAGCGCGAGTCGCGCCTTCAGATTATCCGCATCCGGCGCGTTCGGGAAGGCGCCCGCCTGCAGGTAAAACGCCTCCTTGGGCGCCGGCGTTGACCCTTTGGCGCTTTCCTTCGGCGGTGGCGCGCTTTCCTTCTCTTCGGTGCCCGGAAGTATCTTGTAGAAGTCGAAGCGCGGCTTTTCCTCCGGTTTGGGCGCCTCCGGAACGGCTTTTGCGGTTTTCTCCGGCGCCTTTGCCGCCGGAACCTTGCCGGCAAACGGATTCGGCATCTTGTTGATGTACCAGGCCACACCGAGGGCGATGCCCAGTCCCAGGACGAGCCCTACCAGCACGCCGACGAGGAACGACCCGCCGCCGCCGCGTTTTCCGCCGCTCTTGCGTTCCTGGCCCTTGTAATCCCGCGACATTTTGTGTTCCTTGCGGACGGCGTATCTTACATTTTCTCCGGCGCGGACACGCCCAGCAAGCCGAGGCCGTTGCGGACCACCTGCTGCACCGCACGCGCCAGCGCCAGGCGCGCCAGCCTGACCGGCCCGTCTTCCACGAGCATCCGCGTGGTGTTGTAGTAGCTGTGAAACTCCGCGGCGAGATCCCGCAGATAAAAAGCGATGAGGTGCGGCGAGAACTCCCGCGCGGCGCGTTCCACCGCATCGGGATAGGCGATCAGATGGCCCAGCAGCGCGTTTTCACCTTCGCCGAGCGGCTGCATGTCTACGCAAGAAAGCGTTGCGGCATCGCCTCCCCACTGCTCGAGCAGGCTGCACACCCTGGCGTGCGCGTACTGCACGTAATACACCGGATTCTCCTCGCCCTTGGCGCGCGCGAGATCCACGTCGAAGACGAATTCGGAATCGGCCTTGCGCGACACCAGGAAAAATCGCACCGCGTCCCGGCCCACCCAGTCGATCAGATCGCGCAGCGTTACGTAAGATCCTGCGCGCTTGGAAATCTTGACTTCCGCACCCGCGCGCATCACCTTCACGAGGCTGTGCAGCACGTAGTCCGGATAATCCCGGGGTATGCCGAGGCCGAGAACCTGCAATCCTGCGCGCACGCGCGTCACCGTGCTGTGATGATCCGTACCCTGGATGTTGATCACTTTCCGGAATCCGCGGTGCCACTTGGTGACATGGTAGGCGACATCCGGCACGAAGTACGTGTACGCGCCGTCGGATTTGCGCACGACCCGATCCTTGTCGTCGCCATATTCGGTCGTGCGCAGCCACAGCGCGCCTTCCTTTTCGTAGGTCTTGCCGCTGTCGACCAGAGCGCGCACGGTCGCGTCCACCTTGCCGTCGGTGTAAAGGCTCGACTCGAGGTAGTAGACGTCGAATTTCACGCCGAACGCCTGCAGATCGGCATCCTGTTCGGCGCGCAGACAGGAAACCGCAAATTTCCGGATCGCGTCGAGATCACCGGCATCGGCTTTCCCGGCGGCGTAGTCGCGCGCGATTTCCTCGATGTACTCGCCGTTGTAGCCTTCTTCCGGCCACCCGGCGGCGCCGGGTCCGATGCCGCGCGCCCGCGCCTGAACCGAGAGGGCCAGTTTTTCGATCTGCGCGCCGGCGTCGTTGTAGTAAAACTCCCGAGTCACCGCGTGATTCTGTGTTTCAAGCAGCGCAGCGATCGCGTCACCGAGAGCCGCCTGGCGTCCATGTCCGACATGCAGCGGCCCCGTCGGGTTCGCGGACACGAACTCGACCTGCACCGCGCCGCCGCCTCCCGTTGCGCTCCACCCGTACCGGCTCCCGGCGGCCAGCACGCGGTTCACGACCGCCTGTTTGTACGCGCGGCGCAGGAAAAAGTTGATAAAGCCCGCACCGGCGATCTCTGCGCGCTCGAGGCATTCCGACGGCGGGAGCGATTCGACGACACGCTGCGCGATATCGCGAGGTTTCGCACGCAGCGCCTTGGCGAGCTGGAGCGCGATATTGCAGGCAAAATCACCGTGCCGCTCGTCGCGCGAACGCTCGATGGTGATCGCTGCGCCGGCCTGCTCGGGCGCAACGCGACGCACGGCGTCGGACAACAGCCGCGTCAGCAGCGTGCGCGGGTCGATGGATTGCGGCGGAGCATTCATCAAGGGTGCCGGCGGGAGCGCGCTATTATACCGGCTCACAATTCCAGCGGGTCCACGTCGAGCGACCAGCGCGCGCGCGTTGCGGAATGCGTGGCGAGCGCTTTGCGCCACTCGTCGAGAAAGGCCTTCAGTTCCACGCGCGAACGCGATTGCACGAGCAGTTGGCCACGTTCGCGGCCGGCGATCCGCACCATGCTTGCCGGCACCGGATCGTAGACGATCACCCGGCGGCCGAGCGCCTGTGCCGCTTGCGCGGCGTCTTCCAGATACTTCATGACCGCCGCGAGACGCGGCGCCTCGGCGCGCAACAGTACCTGGTACACGAACGGCGGCAGGCCCGCGCCCCTGCGTTCCTCCAGCAACGCGTCGGCGAAGCTCGCGTAGTCCTGATCGCGCAGGGCGGCGTATATCGGATGCTCCGGAAAATCCGTCTGGATCAGCACTTCGCCCTGACCCGCCCCGCGTCCCGCGCGGCCGGCGACCTGGGTCAACATGGCGTACAACCGCTCCGGCGCGCGAAAGTCCGTGCTGTACAACGAGCTGTCCGCGTTGAGCACGCCGACCAGGTTGAGATGGGGAAAGTCATGTCCCTTGGCGAGCATTTGCGTTCCGACCAGAATGTCCACCGCCCGTGCTGCCAACGCATCGCGGACGCTTTGCCAGGACGCGCGGTTGCGCGTCGTATCGCGGTCGATTCGTGCGATTCGCGCCGCGGGAAAAGCCTCCTGTAACGACGCGGTGACGCGCTGGGTGCCTTGACCCACGGGCGTGAGGTCGGCGTTTCCGCACGCCGGACAAGCCGGAGGCGTCGGCGACCGGTGACCACAATGGTGGCAATGCATGCGCTGGTCGGCGGCGTGATATACGAGCTGCGCGGAGCACCGGTGACAATCCGAAAGCCAGCCGCAGGCGCGGCACATCAGCACCGGCGAATAACCGCGCCGGTTGATGAAAATCAGGCTTTGTTCGCGATGCGCAAGGCGTTCTGCCACCGCGGCCAGCAGCTCTGCGGACAATCCCTGCGACAGCTGTTCGCACCGAACGCTGACGCAGCGCACGCGCGGCGGCCGGGCGTTCACGCGGTGGCGCAGCGCCAACGCCGAGTAGCGGCCGGTTTTCGCGTTGTGATAGGTCTCGAGCGCCGGCGTGGCCGAACCGAGTATCACGGGAATGCCCCGCGCGCGCGCCAGGACCACCGCGAGATCGCGCGCCGAGTAGCGCAAGCCCTCCATCTGCTTGTAGGAACTGTCGTGTTCTTCGTCGACAACGATGAGCCCCAGCGCGTGCAGCGGCGTGAAAATCGCAAGCCGCGTGCCGAGCACGATGCGGGCCGTTCCAGACTGGGCCGACAGCCAGCGGCGGCAGCGCTCGGGCTCGTTGAGCCCGCTGTGCAGGCTGACCATCGGCACGTCGGGAAAACGTCCCGCCACCGTGTTTTCCAATTGCGGCGTGAGTCCGATTTCCGGCACGAGCAGCAGAACCTGCCGGTTGCGCGCGATAATCGGCTCCATCACCCGCAGGTACACCTCGGTTTTCCCGCTTCCGGTAACGCCCATCAACAGGTGCGGATGAAAGCCGTCGAGCCTTGCGCAAATCGCGTCCACTGCCGCGACCTGCTCGACCGTCAACGCAGGGCGCGATTCGGACGGCAGCCCCGGAGATGTCGCTTGCGCGGCAACCGTTCGTGGCTTGCGCGCGGATGGAGCGCGCCGCAGTTTTCCCGGCAACGCGTTGACGGCGACCGAACCGAGCGGGTAATGGTAGTACTCCGCCGCAAATCGCGGCAGCCACAAGTCTTCCTCGGTGAGACCCGGTGCTTCACGCAGAACGCGCAACGCGGTTTTGAGCCGGGCCTGCGATACATCCGATCGCCCGGCGACTTCCAGTATGACGCCGACCATCGTGCGGCGGCCGAACGGCACCAGCACACGATCACCTACGCGCGCGTCCGCGTCATCACACCGGTAGTCGAACAGTCGGTCGAGCGGAACATCGAGACCGACGCGGATGATTTTCACGTGCCGCGCAGAGAGAAAAGAAGTCGAGTTATCGCGCGCGGTTCGCGCCAAATCTGCGAATCAACGGTAACCATCTCGGCGATAAAGGTAAATTGCCATTATGCACAAGGCAATGTGGATAACTTTGTTGATGATCCGCTGGGCGAAGCGGCGTATCTGAAAATTCCGGGCAACCGCAGCAACATCGTAAATCGCACGCGATGAAATAAAACATAATAAAATCAAAGGTTTAAGACGTTGCGCGGCGTCCAATGGTCTCAGGTGGCCCGGCCGGACCGCACGTAAGGTCTTGCGGTGCATAAGTTTTTTTCCGCAGCCCGGGCCGCGGGCTAGTGATATCGCGTACTGAGCCCGTGAACGGCATCCACCAGCACGCCCACATTTTCCGGCGGCGCAAACTGCGAAATTCCGTGCCCCAGGTTGAATACGTGGCCGGAGCCGTGTCCGTAAGAGGCCAACAGGCTCGCTACCTGCGTGCGCACGGCATCGGGGCTTGCGAACAATACCGAAGGATCGAGGTTACCCTGCAGGGCGACACGGTCTCCGACTCGCTTGCGCGCTTCCCCGATGTCGATGGTCCAGTCGAGTCCCACGGCATCGCAGCCGATCGCCGCGATGTCCTCGAGCCAGAGTCCGCCGCCCTTGGTGAACACAATGCACGGAACGACGCTGCCGTCCTGCTCGCGCTTCAGCTCGGATACGACCCGAGCGAGGTATGCCAGCGAAAACGCGCGGTATGCGTCGGCGCTCAGCATGCCGCCCCACGTGTCGAACAGCATCACGACCTGCGCACCGGCTTCGATCTGCGCGTTGAGATAGGTCGATACGGCGCGGGCATTGATGTCGAGCAGGTGATGCAGCGATCCGGGTTGTGAATACAGCATGGTCTTCAGCGTGCGGAAATCGGCGCTGCCGCCGCCTTCCACCATGTAGCAGGCCAGCGTAAACGGGCTGCCCGAGAAACCGATCAACGGCACCCGATTGTCGAGCGCGCGGCGAACCTGACGCACGGCATCCATTACATAGCGCAGTTGCGCGGCCGGATCCGGGACGACGAGGCTGCGTATCGCGCGCTCGTCCCGCAACGGATGCCGGAATCGGGGCCCTTCTCCGTCGGCGAAATACAGGCCCAGACCCATGGCATCGGGTATCGTAAGAATGTCGGAAAACAGGATGGCCGCATCGAGCGAAAAGCGGGCCAGCGGCTGCAGCGTCACCTCGGTGGCGAAGTCGGGGTTTTTGGCGAGCGCGAGAAAGCTGCCCGCGCGCGCGCGCGTGGCGTTGTATTCGGGCAGGTAGCGGCCTGCCTGTCGCATGATCCAGACGGGCGTATGTGCCGTGGGTTGGCGAAGCAGCGCCCGGATCAGCGAGTCATTCTTGAGTTTTGGTATTTCGGGCACGGGATTCGCAGTTGCCGCCGGCTATCTCGGCAACTCCGAAGCGCCCATCAGAAACTCGTCGACGGCGCGCGCGCACTGGCGCCCCTCGCGTATGGCCCACACGACCAGGGACTGCCCGCGGCGCATGTCGCCCGCCGCAAACACCTTGGGGACTGACGTCGCGTAACTGCCCGGTCCGTCCGTTTTCGCATCAGCGTTGCTGCGCGCGTCTTTCGCGACGCCGAGCGCGTCGAGCAAGTCCGCTTCCGGACCCAAAAACCCCATCGCGAGCAGTACGAGATCCGCCGGCATCTCGAACTCCGATCCGGGAATCTCGGACATTTTCCCGCCTTGCCACTGCAGTCGAACGGCCCGCAGCGCCTTCACGCGGCCGTTTTCGCCAAGAAACGCCTTGGTCGCAACCGACCAATCGCGATTGGCGCCCTCTTCGTGCGAGGAGGATGTGCGCAGCCGCGTAGGCCAATACGGCCAGACGGGATTTCGCTCCGGATCCTCCGGTTTACCCAGCAGCTCGAACTGCGAGACGGATTTCGCGCCGTGGCGGTTGGAGGTGCCGACGCAATCCGATCCCGTATCCCCGCCGCCGATCACGATCACATGTTTGCCGGTGGCGAGTATCTGGTCGGCAACCCGGTCGCCCGCGACGACCCGGTTTTGCTGCGGCAGAAACTCCATGGCGAAATGCACGCCGGCCAGTTCGCGGCCGGGAATCGGGAGATCGCGCGGGCGTTCCGCGCCGCCGGACAGCACCACGGCGTCGAACGTCTCCAGTAGCTGCCGCGCCGGTACGTCGCGCCCGATGTGCTGGCTCACGCGGAATTCCACGCCCTCCGCGCGCATCTGCTCCATGCGGAGGTCGATCAGCCGTTTCTCCATCTTGAAATCCGGGATGCCGTAGCGCAGCAGCCCGCCGACGCGGTCGCTTTTCTCGAACAGCACCACGTCGTGCCCGGCCCGCGCGAGTTGTTGCGCGCACGCGAGCCCGGCGGGCCCGGAGCCGATCACCGCGACGCGTTTGCCGGTCTTCGTGGCAGGCGGCAGGGGCGTCACCCAGCCCTGTTCCCAGCCCTTGTCGATGATCGCGTGCTCGATCGACTTGAT
>CAZMBS010000071.1:0-14180 GCA_964564295.1 uncultured Streptomycetaceae bacterium | reverse complement strand
AGCGGTTGCAGCGCGGCGAGCGCAAGGTCCTTGCGCAGCTTCATGTCGCCGCCGAGGAAGTTGTCCGCGTTGAGGTAACCCAGCACGAGATCGGCGTCCGTGACGGTGGCGCCGGTGCCGCCCTGCCCGTAACACGCGGGTCCGGGATCCGCGCCGGCGCTTTCGGGACCGACGTTCAGCAGCCCCAGATCGTTCACGCGCGCGATCGAACCGCCGCCGGCGCCGATCTCGATGAGATCGATGCTCGGAATCAGGATCGGCAATCCGGAGCCGCGCGCGAAGCGCGACACGCGGGCGCACTCGAAACTGTGCGCGACCGACGGCTCGCCGCCGACCGCGACGCAGGCCTTGGCGGTGGTGCCGCCCATGTCGAACGCGAGTATCTGGCCGATGCCGGCGTTGCGCGCGGTGTTGAGCGCGGACAGCACGCCCCCGGCGGGCCCCGATTCCAGCAGCAGGATCGGGGTTTCGGATGCGGCCCGGCCCGACGTGAACCCGCCGCTCGATACCATGATGCGCAGCGGCGCGCCGGGCGCGAGCGCGCGCACGCGGCCGTCGAGCCGGTCCAGATATTGCGCGACGAGCGGCAGCACGTAGGCGTTGGCGGCGGTGGTCGACATGCGTTCGTACTCGCGGATTTCGCGCGCGACGCCCGACGAAACGGACACCGCGAGCCGCGGAAAGCGCCGCCGGATCGCCGCGCCGATTTTTTTCTCGTGCGCGTCGTTGACGTACGAATGCAGCAGGCAGACCGCGACCGCCTGCACGTCGAGCCTGCCGATTTCCGACAGCAGGCGCTCGATTTCGGCCCCGGCGAGCGGCGTCACGACCGCGCCGTCGACGTCGAGCCGTTCGTCGACTTCGATGCGCCGGTCGACGGGCACCAGCGGCTGCGGAATGTCGAGATTGATGTCGTAGAGCTCGTAGCGGATTTCACGCCCGATGCTGAGCACGTCGCGCGTGCCGCGGGTGACCACGAGTGCGGTGTCCGCGCCTTTCCGCTCGATCAGCGTGTTGGTGACGAGCGTCGTGCCGTGCACGACTTCGGCCACGGGCGACGGTGTGCCGCCGCGGGCCGCGGCGATCTGTCGCAGCAGGTCGGCGATGACGGTCGTCACCGCCTCGCCCGGGTCGCGCGGCGTCGTCAGCGTTTTGGCCACCCAGATGCGCCCGCCGGGCGCGAGTACAGCGAGGCCGTCGGTGAACGTTCCGCCGATATCGACCGCGATGCGCGCGACCGCGCGACTAGGTGAGGTCGGCGACGGCATTCCGGATGCGGCGGCAGCCTTCCGCGAGTTCCTCGGGCGCGGAGGCGGTCGAAATGCGGAAGTGCGGTATAACACCGTAGGCCTCGCCCGGGACCACCGCGACGCCGTGGTCGAGCAGGTGCAGCGTGAAGTCCTGCTCGGTCTCGATGATCCTGCCGTCACGCGTGCGCCGTCCCAGCACGCCGGCGCAGCCCGGGAACACGTAAAAGGCGCCCTGCGGCCGCAGCCACGTGAGGCCCGGGATGCCGGCCAGCATGTCGAGCACGAGATCGCGCCGTTGCTGCAGCGAGACCGCACGGTCGCGCAGGAACTCTTGCGGCCCCGTCAGCGCCTCGACGGCGGCCCACTGGCTGATCGAACTCGGGTTGGACGTGCTCTGCGACTGCAGTTTCGCCATGTTGTTGATGAGCGCCGCGGGTCCGCCGGCGTATCCGAGCCGCCAGCCGGTCATCGCATACGCCTTCGACACGCCGTTCACGGTCAGCGTGCGATCGCGCAGCGCCGGCTCCACCTCGGCGATGGTCGAGAACGCGGTGTCGTCGAACAGCAGGTGCTCGTAAATGTCGTCGGACAGCACCCACACGTGCGGATGGCGCAGCAACACCTCGGCAAGCGCCTTCAGTTCCGCGCGCGTGTAGACGGCGCCGGTCGGATTGCACGGGGAGTTGAGCACGAGCCAACGGGTTCTCGCGGTGATCGCGGCCTCGAGCGCGGCCGGCTGCAACTTGAATCCGTCGTCCGCGCTGCACGCGACGGCAACCGGGACGCCGTCGGCCACCAGCGCCATGTCGAGATACGACACCCAGTACGGCGCGGCGATGATCACCTCGTCGCCCGGCGACAGCGTGCACATCATCGCGTTGAACACGATCTGCTTGCTGCCGGTGCCCGCGATGATCTCGCGCGCCGCGTAGTCGAGATTGTTCTCGCGCCGGAACTTCCCGCGCACGGCGTCCTTCAGTTCCGGAATGCCGTCGACCGCGGTGTAACGCGTTTCGTTGCGCGCCATCGCGGCAATGGCCGCCTGCCGCACGTGGGGCGGCGTCTCGAAGTCCGGTTCGCCGATGGTGAGACCGATGATGTCGCGGCCCTGCGCGCTCAGTTCGCGCACGCGCTGCGCCGCGGCGTTGCTCGGAGAGTGTTTGATGCGGGCGAGCCGCGGCGCGAAAAGTCCCATGTCGTCCGGTCCCGTTGCGGTTTCGTCCGGAAAGCCGGCGCGTCAGTTCGTCGCGGCCGCCCGGGTCACGCGGCGGCCGCGTGCCGGAAGCGCGGCGCGACTTTCTGCATGAAGAGCCGGATGCTGTTCGCCGCGACCTCGTGCGGCATCGGACCGAGCCGAAACACCATGAGCACGCCGCCGACGCCGATCTTGTCGATGTCGGCGAGCGCTTCCGCGACCGTTCCGGGAGCGCCGCACAGGATCGAATGCTGGACGTTGTTGCGCGCGGCGAGCCCGTCGTCCTGCTTGAGCAGCAGGCCCTGCTCGGCGTACACCTTCTTGCGCATCGCTTCCCGGAATTCCTGCTGCGTTTTCCACGCGGGCAACGCGATGCGCTCGGCCTCGGCGTCGGTTTCGGCGACGAAAATATTACGCCAGATCCAGGTGTTGTCCACGCAGCGCGCCACCGTCGCCTCGTCGTGCCCGGACTCCCGCATCGTGCTGCGATAGCGGTCCATGCGGTGCCGCGTGACTTCGTTCGACTGGATGTTCATCAGAAACGGGCGGCCCTCGCGCGCCATGCCGAGCATCGCTTCCTCGCTCGAGCAGGCGCGCACGATCTCCGGATGCGGTTTCGTGTAGGGCCGCGGCCGCAGTTGCGGAAGCCGCAGGTTCCAGTACTTGCCCTCGTGCCGGTAATTTTCCGTGGTCCAGGCCCGGATCATGATGTCCTCGGCCTCGATCAGGCGCTCGTAGGCTTCCTTCGGGTCGATGCCGTAACCCTGATAGTCGTAGATGTTGTAGGCGGTACCGCGCCCGAGACCCACCACGAGACGCCCCTTGCTGATGTTGTCGATGAGCGACATCTGCTCCGCCATGCGGATCGGGTGATGCAGCGACATCTGCGCGACCGCGAAACCGATCCGGATGCGCTGCGTGCATGCCGCGAGCGCGGCCGCGAAACTCACCGGGTCGACGTAGGCGCAGATGCCGTCGAAGTGATGCTCGGCGAGCCACAACATGTCCATGCCGAGTTCGTCGCAGAGTTTCGCTTCCTGCAGCGTCTCGCCGATGACGCGTTGGTCCTCATCGGGATGCATCGATGCCGGAAACAGGAAATTGCTGAATTTCATGGTCGATCCTTGTAACGTTCGTGCATCCGCGCCGCTACTCCGCGCGGATGCCGGCTTCGCGCGCGACGCGGGTCCATTTCGCGATTTCCCTGCGCATCGTCGCCGCGAATTCCGGGACGGTCTGCAGCCAGGGCTCGGCCCCTTCCGTGCTGAGCCGCTGCGTGGATTCGGGCCGGCGGACGATCGAGCCGATTTCGGTATTGAGCCTTGCGAGCAGCGGCGCGGGCACGCCCGCCGGCGCAAGCAGTCCCCACCAGGTACTGATTTCGGCGCCGGGGGCGCCTGCCTCGCCGATCGCGGGCACGTCCGGCAACAATGGCGAGCGTGTGCTGCTCGTGACGGCGAGCGCTTTCACTTTTCCCGCGCGAACCTGTGGCAGCGACAGCGGCATCGTGCTCCACATGAGCTGCACCTGGCCGCCGATCACATCGGCCAGCGCCGGCGCGCCGCCCTTGTACGGCACGTGCGTCATCTGCACGCCCGTCACGCGCGAAAACAGGGCGCCGCCGAAATGGTTGATTCCGCCGATGCCCGCGGAAGCAAAGGCGAGGCTGCCGGGCGGGGACCGGGCCAGCTCGACCAGGGCTTTCACGCCCTGCGCGGGCAACGCCGCGTGCGCCGCGACGACGAGCGGGCCGGTGCCGAGCGTGGCCACCGGCGAAAACGATGTCACCGGATCGTAGGGCAGCCGCGCATACACGGCGGCGCTCATGGTGTGCGAGACGGACATCAGCAGCAGCGTATGGCCGTCCGGTGTCGCGCGTGCCGCGATCTCGCCGCCGATGATGCCGTTCGCGCCCGGCCGGTTGTCCACGACCGTCTGCTGGCCCAGTCGCTCGGTCAGCCCGGCTCCGACAAAACGCGCGAGCAGATCGTTGCTGCTGCCGGGCAGAAAGCCGACGATGATGCGGACCGGGCGGGAGGGATAGCGCTCCTGCGCGAGCGCCGGGCCGCCGGCGAGGATGGCCAGCATGGCGGCGCCACGAATCGACACGGCGAGCGTAACGGTCGTCACGTCGTACCCGCCGCCGCGGATGCGGTGGCGGCCAGAAACCGCGCCTTGCCCTGCAGGATGTGGTGTTCCATGGCCGCGGCCGCGCGCACCGGATCGCGCGCGGCAATGGCCTCGACGATCTCCCGGTGTTCGCGATTGGAGGAAGTCATGGCGGCGTCCGACGCGAGCCCGCGGTGGCGAAACAGCCGCATCTCGTTGGCGAGCCCCTGATAGATTTCCCGCATCCGCATGTTGTCGGCGGCCTCGACCAGCGCGGCATGAAACGCGGCATTGCCTTCCTGGAAGCGCGCGATGTCGGACGCGGCGCGCGCGGCGTCCATCGCGTCGACGAGCGTGCGCAACTGTTCGACCTGCGCCGCCGTGGCGCGCCGCGCGAGCAGCTCGCCGGCGAGCCGCATGAGTCCCGCGCGCAGGTCGTACAGGTCCACGACTTCCTTGTGCGCGAGCGTGCGTACGAAGAAACCGCGGTTTACGTGCGTTTCGAGCAGGCCCGCCTGCGTGAGCGAGCGGCACGCCTCGCGCACCGGCCCGCGGCTGATACCGAGTTGCGTGGCGAGCGCAACCTCGTTGATGCGGGTGCCCTGCGCGAGCGCGCCATCCAGAATCAGGCGCTCGATTTCGGTCTGGCAGATGCTGACCAGCGACTGCGAACGCCGCAACGCGACGGCTTGCCGTGCGGCGGTGTGCACGCGGGCCGGCCTGCCGTGCGCTAGGGTGGTCGCAATCACGCCCGCGACGTTAGAGAATTTTTGCCTAAGTGTCAACAGCCTACACTTTAGTATTTATTAATTTTTTCAATGACTTAGTGTATTTTTCCGGGATTGTATAGATGACACCACAGGAAAGTAGCCGCCAGAAGGTGGCCTAACTCGCGGGTTTATTTGCTTTTGCGCGGCTTTTTCGCGGGCTTCGGCTTTGCCGCTACCCGATGCACTGGCTTGGCGCTCAGTATCAGACGCATCACGGCATCGAACGGAACCGCCTCCTCGGCGTATTCCGACAGATCAACAGGTTTTGATGCCTTGGCTGGCTTATTGGCCATCCTGAGCGGGCTCCAACCCTAAATCCATCTGTGGTGGCTCAGGTGGTAAAGGTATCTCCCAGGTCAGCGTTGCGGCGATCCCATTATTCTGCGCACATGCGGCGAGACCTTTATCGTCCGTATACACGCGGACAGCACCTGCCGCCTTGGCAATTGCGATGACTTGCCTATCGAATTTCAGCTTTGCCTTGGTTGTATTCGGATCAAGTTTTTTGGCGGCATCTAGGTCCAGATCAGCAAGCATGGACAACTCAATTGCCGCCTTGATGTTAAATGGTACAACCTCAAAATTTTTCGATGAAACAATTTTATCTACATATTCCCCCTTGTTAGGGCCAGCGCCAATCAGATACTCCGCCAGCACCGGGGTGGGGATAAGTATTTTGGTCTTCGATGCCTGAAGTGTCTTCAGTAGATGTTCGACACGCTCTTTACACTTCACCACTGGCGCACCAGTGGCTGGGTCCAGCGGGGGTTTTGCCAGCGGATCAATCGACAGCAAAATCGTGGACGTATCGAATACGACCATTTTAATTAATGAATCTCATCGTTATCGTTACGCGATTCACGAATTGCCCCGATCGGGTCTGTCATTTCCTTCCATTTGTTTCCAGCAATGCCGCGCAATGCCTTTATGTCATCTTCAAGGGTCCCTTTAGGAAGGGCCTTGCAGCTATGAATGTGGAAGCTCTTTAGCTCCCATGTCCCATCTTCATGTCTGATCCATCGGGCCGTGCCTTCAACGAAAACCAATTCAAACAGCAATTCGCGCATCTGCACTGCCAAATCAATCGGCATATCGCCCGACCAAACGCGCCCCTGCGCGTCCTTGATACCGGCATGTTTTGTTTCGTCAGCACCCTCAAGGCGAACTAACTCACCTTTAAACGAAGCTGGCTCACTGAATGGCCCGACCTTCTCTGGCTTAGGAATTTCTCTCCCAGCCAATCGGAGTATTGCAGCCGGTTTTCCACTAACGACTTGCCGGATTTCAGCTACAGCACCGTCGCTATAAAGCATTGCGTTTAATGTGTCGTGCGCATACTTCACATCGTTTGCGGCCTCCGACCTCTTGATGTCATTGACTCGCTGATTAATCTTCGGCACAGCTTCGCGCTCCACCTTGTATGCAATGGTGGTGCTGCCACCTTTTAGCTTATCAAAGTGAACGCGATCCTCTTGGCCCAATAGCTTCCCTAGCTGGGTCATATATTCGCCCAACCGCTTCATCGCTATTGTTTCTGGCGAGTATGCCTCTATCCAGAATTCAAACTGTTCACTATCGCTCATGATGCCCTCCGCGAATTCAGTGAATCGCTTTCTTAGGATCAGAGTCCCGATACATCAGTCGCTTGCCAGCAATGCCCCTCAATGCCGACGTAGTGCGCTCTGCATCGCTTACCTTGCGATGGTTGTAACGGAAATCAAACTCCTTCACGTAACGCTGCAAGTGCTGTTCGCCTACGTGGTGGAACGTGCCAATCAACCCGCGCTTCAGAAGGCTGAAATACCCCTCAACCGTGTTGGTATGCGCGGTTCCGCGCACGTATTCGCCCCTACTGTGGCACACGGCCTCATGGCTTGCAAATTCCTTGCCGATCTTCACGTAGCTTTTGAATTCATCGGTCATCAGGTTGGCTTCTTTGGCTATTTGCGCCTTCAAAATCGGCTTTAAAGTCTTGGCGGTGACGTTCGGGATATGGAATGAACGCACGCTGCCGTTGCGCTCGACCAGCGACAGCACTTTCATCTTGTCACCACCGCCGCGCTTGCCTTTGCCATAGGGCTTCTTGTTGCCCCAATACGTTTCATCGACCTCAACGGTGCCGCCGTTGCTACCAAGCTGGCCTACCGGTTTGCAAGTCATGGCCTCACGGATACGGTGCGTCATGAACCATGCCGTTTTGTAGGTGACGCCGAGGATGCGGTGCAGTTGGTGGCTGCTCATTCCCTTCTTGCTGGAACAGAGCAGGAACGAAGCCAGCAGCCATTTATGCAGGGCAATCTTGCTGCGCTCAAACACGGTGCCAACGGTCACAGTAAAGTCAGCGCGGCACTCCTTGGCAGCACAACGATACAAGCCCGGTTTCTTGGTCGCGTAGGAATCATCAATGGAGCCACACTTCGGGCAGACCGGGCCATTTGGCCAGAGGGTCGCCTCAAGGTATTCTCTGGCGGCTACATCGTCGTGAAAGCGGGCTTCGTCTAATTTGCACATGATGGGTTTCTCGAGTAAGCGCGCCCATCTTATATTTTTATTCTTGTGGTGTCAAGTATATAATTCCGTATTTTTCCCAGCAACTTCCAGAATTCTCCGGCGGTTCCGCCCGCAATGCCGGTCGGATGCGCTAGTGCGCGAAAACGCGCTCTGCTTCCGCGCGGTCGAACCGGTAACCGCGATTGCAGAATTCGCACTGGACGTCGACCGAGCCGCGTTCGTCGAGTATCGAATCGACTTCGCCGCGTCCGAGCATGCGCAACATCGCGACGACACGATCCGGCGAGCACGAGCACCGGAACGCGAGGGCCTGTGCGCCGAAGAGCCGCACATCCTCCTCGTGAAACAGGCGCCGGATCACGACGTGCGGCGCGAGCGTCATCAACTCGCCGGGCGTCAGCGTGGCGGCAAGCTGCGTGATGCGCGACCAGTCTTCCGCGTCGTGGTCCGCGGCGGCGGGCAGTTTCTGCAGCAGCATGCCCGCAACCCGGTTCCCGACGGAGGCGAGCCACAGCCGCGATTCCAGTTGTTCGGAGTCGCGCAGGTAGCGTTCCAGAGCGGCGGCGACGCCGCCCGGATCGAGATCGACCACGCCCTGATAATGCTGCCCGCCGTTCTCGGGCGCAAGCGTGATCGCGAATCGACCGTTGCCCGCCAGCGCGCGCAGGTCGCCGCACGGCGGCTCCCCGACCCATTTCGCCGTGGCGCGCAACGTGCTCGCGCTCGTGCACTCGGCGACGGCGAGCCGCACGGGACCGTCGCCCTGAATCTGCAGAATCACCGCACCGTCGAATTTGAGCGTTGCGGCAAGCAGTGCGCCCGCCGCCATCAGTTCTCCGAGCAGCCGCTGTACCGGCGCCGGGTACTCGTGCCGCTCCAGCACGGCGCGCAGCGTGGCGTCGAGATGCACGATCTCGCCGCGGATCGGCGCGTGCTCGAACAGGAAGCGGTGCAGCGTATCGTCCATCCCCGCATTCTAGCGTGCGCCTGCGCGCGATACTGCCGGAATTACCGCGATCTTCCGGCACCGCGTTCCGCCGCGAGCGGCTCATTGCGCCGCACGTTTTCGCCGGTGCGCTGATAGAGCCGGAAGCGTTCGATCTTGTCGCCGGGTCGGTGGCCTTCCCAGATCCTGCGCCAGCCCGGGCCCGGCGGGCGTTCCTCTGCCGCGCGGCCCTGCACGATCAGCAGGTCGCATTCGCGCGCGCGGCGCGATCCGTCGTCGCGCCGGGTCACGATGCCGGCGAAATACTGCAGCATCGCGCGCTGCGACGCGCCGAGGTCGCGGCTCGCCATGCAATGATGGCGCTTGGGCAGCACCTTTTCCATGCTGCCCACCATGCCGCGATAACTTTTGCCGGTATCGATCCATCCGATGAACAGCACCGCGAGCAGACCCCAGATTACCGTGACCCCCGTCGCCCATACGATCGCCGGCCGCTGCGGCCCGCGCCGGACCAGCGCAACCACGGCGAACCAGGCCGCCGTGTAACACGCACCGATCGCGAACGGCAGCCATTTGAATCCGGGCGTGTACCCGGGCTGGATGCGGTGCAGGTGGTGGTGCAGGCGCGTCGGCATCGCGAGCTCCAGCGCGCTCCAGTAGAACCAGGCCACCGCGATGAAAAACGTAAAGCCCGTGATGCCGAACCAGTACCACGCGTTCGCCGCACCGCGCCGCAGGCTGGCGATCGCGGGAACGCCGAGCAGTGCGAGCGGCAGCAGCAACGGCAGCGCGTACAGCTCGCGCGCTTCCGGGGAGAAAGACAGCGCGGCGAGCGAGACCACGAAGCCGGTGACCGGCAGCGCCACGGCCGGCCGGCTGATGCCGTCCGTTCCGGCGCGCCAGAGGGCCCACAACGCGAGCGCCCACGCCGGCCACGCATACCAGGGCAGAATGCCGATGTAATACGCGCCCGCGTGGCTGCCGGACAGAAATCGCGTGAGGCCGTCCGCGCGTAGCCAGGCCGCGAACAGGTCCGGCGAGTGCGCGTGCAGCGCGAGCGGCCAGATCGCAAGCCATGGCGCGGCGGCGAGCGCGGCGCAGGCGCCCGCAGCGACGCTTGCGCGCGTACGCCAGGCCGGGACGCACACGGCAAGCGCGAGACCGATCGCGGCGAGCATCGCGGTTTCGAGCATGCCCTGCGACAGAAACACGACTCCGATGCCGGTGCCGGCCCACCACCCGCCCCGGCGCGCCGCGCGCGGCACGGCGGCAAAACCGTAGTACGCCATCGACACGCCCGCGAGCGCCGCGACGTCGGTGATGATCTGGTGGCCCCGCACCACGAGCCCGAAACAGCCGATGCACACGAGCACCGCAAGCGTTCCCTGGCCGCGGCCGTTGAGTTCGCGCCCCGCGAGGCCGCAGAAAACGAGCGCGATCGCCATGTAGAAGCCGGTTGCAAGGCGCGCGGCATCGTGCAGCGCGAAGGGCGGCGAGAGCCAGGTCGCCGCGAGCGCGGCGGTCCAGTAGTAGAGCGGCGGCTCGTCGAGGTACGGTTCGCCGCCGAGCGTCGGCACGATCCAGGATCCGCCGCGCAGCAGATCGTACACGACGCCGAAGGTGTAGGCCTCGTCGGGCTTCCACGGATCGTGCGCGACGAGCCCCGGCACGATCCACGCGAGGCACAGCAGGGCGACCAGGAAATGGCGTGGCGACATCAGGCGGCTGAACGACGCGCGCCGCCGGACACTCCGGTGCGCCCGTTCTCGTCGGGACCAGCCGGAATTATGACACTTCCGGGACTTACTCGACGATCTTCAGCGGCTCACCGGCGACCGGTTCCCCCGCGGGATACATGCCGTTGATGGCCCGCAGATGTCCTTCGGCGAAACGGCCTATCGGAGACGTGCGCGCGAGCTCCGCAAACGTCATGCCTTCACGCGCCGTGATGATCCGCAGCCGCAGCGGTCGCGCGAACAGCCGCTCCTTGTCGGTGATGGCGCGGAAACTCTCGAGCGACGCGTTGATCGCGCCCTGATACTGGTTGAACGCGCGGCCGTCGCGCGCCTGCGCGCCCAGCGCATAGGCGGATTTGCCGAGGAAAATGACCGCGACGCGCGTCGGCCGGCCCTGGATCGACGTGGTCGTCACCGCGGCGGGCAGGCCGTTGATCGACGTCGACGCGATCTGCGCGCCGAAGCCTAGTTGCACGAACTTGCGCAGCACGTCGGCCGGGCTGCCCCGCGCGGGACCGGCCGCGCGCAGATCGACCATCGCGTCGCCGGCCGGGCTCAGCGCGACCACGCTGCGGGCGCTGTTGCGCACGCGCCAGCCCTGCGGAAAACTCGCCGCGAGCCCCATTTCCGTGTGATAGAAGTTGTTGTTGCGCACCACGCCCTGCGCCGCGCTGTCGCCGAACGTCGTGCGGTCGATCCGGCGCAGGAACTCCTCGCGCGCGGCGCGCGCGTCGGGCCGGGCGAAGCGCCCGGCTTCCTTGATCGCCTGCGCGGCGCGCGAATCCGAATCGGGGTGCGTGGCGAACAGCCCGTGATGCGCGCGCGGCTGGCGGCCCTCGGCCTTGGCGACTTCCGCATCGAACAGTTCCTGCGTCTTCAGCACGCCAACCACGCGCGCGATCGCCTGGGTCTCGTAGCCCGTGCGGGCCAGGTATTCGGCGCCGAGGCGATCCGCCTCGTATTCGTGCTCGCGGCTGTAACCCGAGAGCAACGCGCCGCCGGCGAGGTTGATCGCCGCATCGCCGAGGGACCCGCGCGCCTGCGGCACGAATATCTGCAGCAGCGCGGCGCCGACCTGCGCCGCCGTGGCCGCTCCCATCTGCTGCACCGAGTGGCGCGCCGTGACGTGCCCGAGCTCGTGGCCCAGCACGGCGGCCAGTTCGGACTCGGAATTGAGGTAGGCGAGTATGCCGCGGGTGATATAGATATATCCGCCCGGCAGTGCGAATGCGTTGATCTCGGGCGAATCGACGACGGTGAAATGGTACTCGAGCTGCGGCCTGTGGCTCGACTTGGCGAGGCGCTGTCCGACTTCGTTGACGTACTGCTGCAGCGCCTGGTTCGGGTACACGCCATACTGCGCCCGGATTTTCGGATCCTCGGTTCGCCCGACCTGCACTTCCTGCGCTTCCGACATCACGACGAAGTTCGGATTGCCGGAAACCGGATTCGTCGCGCAATTGGCGAGTACTGCCGCGATCAGCAGCAGCGAGAGGCGGATCATCAGTGTCGGTTGCATGCGCAAATTGTAACGTTGACGTCTGTTGGTGCGCCCGTGCCCGATTTCGGGGCGCACTGCACGATAAACGTGCGAAGCGCCGGTGCGTGTACCCGAAACAAGCCCTGCGATGGTTTCGGGAACAAAAAAATTAATCGCGCAGAAACATGGACTTGCGTCATCGCCGCGGCCTGCCGGGATCACGCGTGCCGGGCTCCTGGTATGCATCGTGCAATGAGGCATGCCATGAATCACCCGGGAGACCATCGTGTCGGCATTCGGCAAGAATCCGTTTGACCCTTCCGTCCGGCTTGCGCCGGGTTGTGCGTGCGGCCGGCATGCGAGCGACGCGGAGCACGCGGCCGCGCAACGCGATGTCGCCGCGGACACGGAAGAGGCCTGCTCGAACGCCGTCGATGTTGCGGTGATGCGCGCGCTGTTTCCGCACGATGCGACACGGCGCCGTTTCCTGAACGCGGTCGGCACGGGCACCGCGCTCGCGGCGGTATCGTCGATATTCCCGCTCGGCGCCGCGCGCGAGGCGTTCGCGCAGGGCGCGGGCAAGGTCGAGAAGCCCTCGATCAAGGTCGGCTTCATTCCGATCACCTGTGCCACGCCGATCATCATGTCGCAACCCATGGGGTTCTACGGCCGGCAGGGACTCAACGTCGACGTCGTGAAAACCGCCGGCTGGGCGGTCATCCGCGACAAGACGCTCAACCGGGAGTACGACGCGGCGCACATGCTCTCGCCGATGCCGATCGCCATCACGCTCGGCGTGGGGTCGAACGCGGTGCCGTTCGCGGTGCCGGCCATCGAGAACATCAACGGGCAGGCGATCACGCTTGCGATGAAACACAAGGACCGGCGCGATCCGAAGCGGTGGAAGGGCTTCAAGTTCGCGGTGCCGTTCGACTATTCGATCCACAACTACCTGCTGCGCTACTACCTCGCGGAGCACGGGCTCGACCCCGACAAGGACGTGCAGATCCGCTCGGTGCCGCCGCCGGAGATGGTCGCCAACCTGCGCGCCGACAATATCGACGGCTATCTCGGGCCCGATCCGTTCAACCAGCGCGCGGTATTCGACGGCGCGGGCTTCCTTCATGTGCTCACGAAGGAATTGTGGGACGGACATCCCTGCTGCGCGTTTGCCGCGAGCCGCGAATTCATCACCAAGCTGCCGAACACCTACCGGGCGCTGCTGCGCGCGATCATGGAAGCGACCGCGTTCGCGCGCAAGGCCGAGAACCGCAAGCAGATCGCGGAGGCGATCGCGCCGGCCAACTATCTGAACCAGCCTGCCACCGTGATCGAGCAGGTGCTGACCGGCACGTATGCGGACGGACTCGGCGCGGTGCGCAAGGATCCGAACCGCATCGATTTCGATCCGTTCCCGTGGCATTCGTTTGCGATCTGGATCATGACGCAGATGAAGCGCTGGGGGCAGGTGAAGGGCGACATCGACTACGCGAAGGTCGCGCGCGAGGTCTATCTCGCGACCGACGCGGCGCGGCTCATGAAGGACGTGGGCATGACGCCGCCGTCGTCGACGATGAAAAAGTTCGCGATCATGGGCAGGGAGTTCGACCCGGCGAAGCCCGACGCCTACCTCGCGAATTTTGCGATCCGGAGATCGTAGATGAACGGCAAACTGCAATTCTGGGGCGCGCCGCTGCTGTCGATCGCGTTGCTGCTCGCGTTTCTCGCGGTGTGGCACGCGGGAACGCGGCCGGACGGCGGTCCCCGGGTCGTCGATGCCGAATACGCGAAGCTCGTCGGCGCGGAAGCGGCGACCGGGCAGAAGGCCGCGCTTCCGACGCCGGCGGACGTCGGCCGCAAGCTGTGGGATCACCTCGCGGATCCGTTCTATGACAACGGACCCAACGACAAGGGCATCGGCATTCAGCTCGCGTACTCGATCGCGCGCGTGCTGGCCGGGTTCCTGCTCGCCGCGCTGGTGGCGATACCGATCGGCTTTCTGATCGGCATGTCGCCGCTCGTGTACCGTGCCCTCGATCCGTTCATCCAGGTTCTGAAACCGATCTCGCCGCTCGCGTGGATGCCGCTCGCGCTGTTCACGCTCAAGGACAGCTCGATCTCGTCCATATTCGTGATCTTCATCTGCTCGATCTGGCCGATGCTGATCAACACCGCCTTCGGCG
>CAZMBS010000070.1:0-14206 GCA_964564295.1 uncultured Streptomycetaceae bacterium | reverse complement strand
GGTTTCCGAACGGCTCGAACGCAAGTTCTTCCGGCACGCCAAGGAACGCGCGATCGAGTTCCTGCTGCTGCTCGCCGGACTGTCGGCGGTGGCGACCACCGTGGCGATCGTGTGCATACTCATATACGAATCGGCCGGGTTCTTTTCGCACGTGTCGATCGTCGAATTCCTGACCGGCACGGTCTGGACGCCGCTGTTCGAAAACCCGAAGTACGGCATCCTGCCGCTGGTTTCGGGCACGCTGACCGTGGCGTTCGTCGCGCTTGCCGTTGCGATTCCGATGGGCACGATCGTGGCCCTCTATCTTTCCGAATTCGCGCCGCACTGGGTGCGTGAAACCGTGAAGCCGTTTCTGGAACTGCTCGAAGCCGTGCCCACGGTCGTATTCGGATATTTCGCGCTGCTGTTCGTGACGCCGATCCTGCAGCAGCTCTATCCGGATCTGCCGGGCTTCAACATGCTGGCGCCGGGGCTTGTGATCGGGATATTCATCATTCCCTACATCAGTTCGGTCGCCGAGGACGCCATGCGGGCCGTGCCGATGTCGATGCGCGAAGGCTCGTACGCGATGGGCGCCACGCGCTTCCAGACGGCGGTGCGGGTCATCACGCCCGCCGCCGCGTCCGGCATCATCGCCGCCTACATCCTCGCGATTTCGCGGGCGATCGGCGAAACCATGGTGGTGGCGATTGCGGCGGGGCTGCAGCCGACGTTCACGTTCAACCCGCTGGAACCTGCCGCGACGATCACTGCATACATCGTGCAGGTGGCGCTGGGCGACCTGCCGCACGGCAGCATCGGCTACCAGAGCATTTTCGCCGCGGGCCTCATGCTGGTGCTCATGACCCTCGGCTTCAACGTGCTGGGACATTATCTTCGGCATCGTTTCCGGGAGGCGTACTGATGGACCGGAACCTGCAGGAAATGCGCGCGTTGATCGCGCGCCACAAGCTGAACGACCATATTTTCGCCGTGATCGGCCTCATCTGCATGCTGCTCGCGGTGGTCATGCTGCTCGCGGCGTTTCTCGATCTGCTCGTCGACGGCTGGAGCCGGCTCCGCCCGGAGTTTTTCACGTCGTTTCCGTCCCGCCGCGCTGCTGAGGCAGGCATCCTTTCTTCGTGGGTCGGTACCGCCCTGGTCATGCTGGTGACCATGTTTTCCGCGGTTCCGCTGGGCGTAGCCGCGGCAGTTTATCTCGAGGAGTACGCGGGCAAGAACCTCATCACCGACATCATCGAGATCAACGTGACGAACCTCGCGGGCGTGCCGTCCATCGTCTACGGCCTGCTCGCGCTGGGGTTGTTTGTGTACATCCTCGGCCTCGGGCAGAGCATACTGACGGCGGGGCTGACCCTGGCGCTGTTGATCCTGCCCATCGTGATCGTGTCGACGCGGGAGGCTTTGCGAGCGGTGCCGAGCAATATTCGCGAGGCGGCCTACGCGCTCGGCGCCACGCGCTGGCAGATGATTTCCGACCATCTGCTGCCGTATTCGCGCGGCGGCATACTGACCGGCGTGATCATCGGCATGTCGCGTGCGATCGGGGAGACGGCGCCCATCATCACCATCGGCGCGCTGACGTTCATCGCGTTTCTGCCGCCGCTGCCGTTTACCGGGGATCCGCCCGCCGGCCCGTTCACATGGCTGCTGGCACCGTTTACCGTGCTGCCCATACAGATGTTCAACTGGGTCTCGCGCCCGGACACCTCGTTTCTAGCCAACGCCGCCGCTGCCGGCGTCGTGCTCATCGTGATGACGTTGCTCATGAACGGCCTCGCGATTTATCTGCGGTACCAGATCAGGAAAACCATCAAATGGTAGCAACCATGATGCGACCGGACGTCTCGGGAAGCACGAGATCCGCGCCGGCCCAGGATTTGAATCCGAAGGCGGATTCGCGCAATCTGAATTTTTACTACGGCAGCTTTCAGGCGCTGCGCAACATCAGCATGCCGATCTACGAACGCAAGATCACCGCGCTGATCGGGCCTTCCGGATGCGGCAAGTCGACGTTCCTGCGTTGTTTCAATCGCATGCACGACCTGTACCCCGGGAACCGCTACGAAGGTGAAATACGGCTGTTCCCCGACGACACCAATCTGCTCGGCGCCAAGGTGGACCCCATCGAAGTCCGCATGCGCCTGTCGATGGTGTTCCAGAAGCCGAACCCGTTTCCCAAGTCGATTTACGAGAACGTCGCCTACGGCATTCGCGTGCGCGGCGAAACCAAGCGCTCGTTCATCGACGAGAAGGTGGAAGAGGCGCTGCGCGGCGCCGCGTTGTGGGAAGAGGTCAAGAACCGCCTGCACGAACTCGCGTTCAACCTGTCGGGCGGGCAGCAGCAGCGCCTGTGCATCGCGCGCGCGCTCGCGACCGATCCGGAACTGATGCTGTTCGACGAACCGACTTCGGCGCTCGACCCGATCGCGACTGCGAGCATCGAGGAATTGATGTCGGAACTCAAGAAGAAGGTTACGATCCTGGTGGTCACCCACAACATGCAGCAGGCGGCCCGCGTATCGGATTTCACGGCCTACATGTATCTGGGCGAGATGGTGGAGTTCGGCCCCACCGACGACATTTTCATCAAGCCGAAAAACCCGCAGACCGAAGCCTACATCACCGGGCGCTTCGGTTGATCGACGAAAGGACGCATGGCTTCCACTGAACATCTCTCCCGGCAGTTCGACGCCGACCTCGAGGAAATCCGCTCGCGGCTGCTGCAGATGGGCGGCATGGTCGAGGCTCAGATTGTCGGCGCGATCGAAGGGTTCTCGACCGGCGATCAGGACGCATTGAGCCGCGTGATCGATGCCGAGCGGGAGGTAAACCAGAGCGAAAAGGAGATCGACGACGCCTGCGTGCACGTCGTCGCGCGCCGGCAGCCGACGGCGAGCGATCTTCGGCTCATCATGGGGGTGTCGAAGATCGTCACCGATCTGGAACGCATCGGCGACGAAGCCGAAAAAATCGCGCGCATGGCCCGGCAGATTTACGAACGCGGCGCCCTGAATACGCCGCGGTTCGTTGAGATCCGGCAGACCGGAAACAAGGCGACGGCGATGCTGCGCCGCGCGCTGGACGCGATGGCGCGCCTCGACGCCGGCGCGGCGGAGTCGATCATTTCGGAGGACCGGTACATCGACATCGAGTTTCGCGGCATCGTGCGCCAGTTGATCACATTCATGATGGAGGACCCGCGCACGATCTCGAACGGTCTGGACATCCTGTGGATCGCGAAGGCCATCGAACGCATCGGGGATCACGCGAAAAACGTCGCCGAGCAGGTCATCTACATCGTGCACGGTACCGACGTGCGCCATACGGCGAAAGACCCGCAGTCCGGCGGCGCACCGTGATGGCGGCGCGCGTGCTGGTTGTCGAGGACGAGCCGCCGGTCCAGGAGCTTATCAACTACACGCTGCGGCAGGCCGGCATGGAGGTCGTCGCGGTGACCAACGTGGGCGACGCGCTCGCCGCGCTGCGCGACGAACTTCCCGACGCGGTGCTCATCGACTGGATGCTGCCGGATCGACCGGGGCTCTCGCTCGCGCGCGAATTGCGCGAGTCGCAGCGCACGGCGGACTTGCCGCTCATCATGGTAACGGCGCGCGGCGAGGAGACGGACCGCGTGAAAGGACTCGATCAGGGCGCCGACGATTACGTGGTCAAGCCGTTCAGCCCGCGCGAACTCGTGGCCCGCATCCAGGCCGTGCTGCGGAGGCGCGCGCCGCATGCGTCGGACGCGGACGTAACCGTGGGCCCATTGTCCCTGAGTCCGGTCAGCCATGAAGTGTTGCTGAACGGCCGCGCGCTCAAGCTCGGCCCGACGGAATTCCGGCTGCTGCATTTCCTGCTGGCGCATCCCGAGCGCGTGTACAGCCGCACGCAACTGCTCGACCAGGTGTGGGGCGACCACGTGTTTGTCGAGGAGCGGACCGTCGACGTGCACGTGCGCCGGTTGCGGCAGGCCCTCGGCCGCGAGGGCGAGCGATACGTGCAGACCGTGCGCGGCGCGGGTTACAAGCTCTCCACGTCGGGAATCGGCTGATCCGGGGATTTCCGGCCGCGCGGCTATAATCACGGTTCGTCCCGCCTGGGACGCTTCGCGTGATCGTCATGAATTCCTTCTGGAGTCCCCTGCTCGGAAAACTCGCCGCGATCCTGCTGTTCGCGGCCGTCTCCGGCATCTGGCTCGGCGCGCACATCGGCTGGGCCGTCGGCTGCGCGGGACTGGTTCTGCTGCTGGTGCTGCACACGCGCAACGTGGCGCGGCTTGCGCGCTGGCTGGATCGGCCGGAAGACCGGGAGATTCCCGATGCGTGGGGATCCTGGGGCGCGGTCTTCGCGGGTCTGCACCGTCTCCGGCGCCACGAACTGAAGAAGCGCGGTGAAATCGCCGCCGAACTCGCGATGTTCGTGCAGGCCGCCGAGGCGCTGCCGGACGGCATGGCGTTGCTCGACAAGCACGACCAGCTGTTGTGGTGCAACCACATGGCCCAGCTGCACCTCGGTTTGCGCGGCGCTGATGATTACGGGCTGCGCGTGACCAACCTGGTGCGGGCGCCGCGGCTGGCCGAATTCATCGGCAGGGTCGCCACGCGCGAATCGTTTGACCACCGTCCGCCGCACAATCCGGACCAATTGCTGTCGATAGAGGTCATTCCGTTCGGCGAAGACCGCAAGTTGCTGATGAGTTTCGACGTCACGATGATCGAACGCGCCGATACCACGCGCCGGGATTTCATCGCGAACGTGTCGCACGAGTTGCGAACGCCGCTGACCGTGATACACGGCTTCCTCGAACACATGAATGATGGACCCATCGCCGACACGCCCGAGGCGCGGCGGCACCTTGCGCTCATGGCGCAGCAGTCCGACCGCATGCTGAAACTCGTGGATGACCTGCTCATGCTGTCGCGTCTCGAGGGCGGCGACACTCCGCCGCGCGAGGAGTGGGTCCAAATGCCGGCGGTCATCGAGACGCTGGCGGAGGAAGCGCAGGCCCTGAGCGGCGGCCGGCACGTCGTGGAAGTGGAATGCGACGACACGCGCCTCAAGGGAAGCCGCGAGGAGTTGCGCAGCGCGTTCGGCAATCTCGTGAGCAACGCCGTGCGCTACACGCCGGAAGGCGGAACCGTCAGGTTGTGCTGGAAAACGGATGCCGAAGGACGCGGCACGTTCAGCGTGACGGATTCCGGTATCGGCATTGCGCCCGCGCACATTCCGCGGCTGTCCGAACGCTTCTACCGGGTGGATCGCGGGCGATCGCGCGAGACCGGGGGCACCGGGCTCGGGCTTGCGATCGTCAAACACGTGCTGATACGCCATCAGGCAACGCTGAACATCGAATCGACGCTCGGGAAGGGCAGCACCTTCAGCGCGGTGTTTCCGGTGTGGCGCGGCACACCGGCACGCGTTGTCGATGATGCGCAGGCGGCCTGACATGCAACCGCTCACCGGCATCCGCGTACTGGATTTCAGCACGTTGCTGCCGGGACCGCTCGCGACGCTGCTGCTCGCCGATGCGGGTGCGGAGGTCATCAAGATCGAGCGCCCGGGCCGCGGAGACGAGATGCGATCCTACGAGCCGCGCTTCGGGCCGGACAGCGTCAACTTCGCGTTGTTGAACCGCGGCAAGCGCAGCATCGCCATCGATCTCAAGGCGCCCGGCGCCGTGGCGCGTCTGAAGCCGCTGATCGAAGCCGCGGACGTCGTCGTGGAGCAGTTCCGGCCCGGCGTGATGGATCGCCTGGGGCTCGGCTACGACGCGCTGCACGCAATGAATCCACGCATCATTTACTGCGCCATCACCGGGTACGGCCAGCACGGTCCGCGCGCCGACGTCGCGGCGCACGATCTCAACTACGTCGCGCAATCCGGCATGCTGTCGCTCGCGGCGGGCGCCGATGGCGCGCCGGTGCCGCCGGCCGCACTCGTTGCGGACATCGGCGGCGGTACTTACCCTGCGGTGATCAACATTCTGCTGGCGCTGCGGGAGCGCGATCGCACCGGCACCGGTCGCAAGCTCGACATCGCTATGGGCGACAACCTGTTCGCCTTCCTCTACTGGGCGATCGGCAACGGGATGGCCGCCGGTGCGTGGCCCCGTCCCGGCGGCGATCTCGTGACCGGCGGCACCGCGCGCTACAACATCTACCGCACGCGCGACGGCAAATTCATCGCGGCCGCGCCGCTCGAGCAGAAATTCTGGGAGAACTTCTGCGCGGCGGTCGAACTGCCCGAGCCGTATCGCGACGATGCCAGGGACCCGGCGGCGACGATGCGCGCCGTTGCGGCGCGCATGCGCGAACATACCGCCGAGGAATGGCAGGCGCGATTTGCCGGCAAGGATGTGTGCTGCTGCACGGTTGCAAGCGTCGAGGAGGCGCTGCGCGACACGCATTTTCAGGCGCGCGGTGTTTTCGCGCGCGCGCTGGTTTCCGGCGACAGGACCATGCCCGCGCTGCCGACGCCGGTCGTCGAGGAATTTCGTTCGCCGCGCGCGGCCGTGGGATATCCGGTGCTGGGTGAGGGCAACACGCTGCTGAACTAGGCGGTGCGGCCCGGCCGGCCGGCGTGATTGACGGTGCGATCCGGCAACCGGATACTTGCCGGATGCGCAATCTGTTCAAGTCCTTGATGTTGATGGTGTTTTGTGCGAACGCCGCCCAAGCCCGCGAGCTGGATTTCGAGGTGAGCGTGCTGCATGTCGGCGGCATGCTGCCCGCCGCCGAACTCGATGCGATGCTGAAGGACGAGCGCCTCGGCATCGAGGCGGTCTACCATCCGACTCGGCTGATCGAGGGCGTCACCGCACGGCGTGAGCGCACGATGCCGCTCGGGAGCCGGTTGCATGCGATTCCCCGCTCTGCAAGCCTGCGGGGCGCGCAGATTGCGCGGGACGGCCGAACGCTGCGATTCAAGGTTCCCGAAGTACACCCGGACCACGGCGACTACCGGCTGCTGCAGCTCACGCTGCGCGTGCCGATGGCACGCGGTCTGGGCCGACCCGTCCCGGATCTGGAGATCGGATTGGTGAATCCCGTGCCCCGGTCGGGCATCCATGAAACGGCCGTGCTGAACCGATACGGCGCCTTCGACCTCGGGTTGCGACTGCGCCACCGCTGGAGCGGCGAATCCGGTGCGACGCAGTACTCCGCTCCGACGTGTCCTGCCGACGTGGTGGCGCTGGGCAATGGCGAATACCGGTTTCGCCCGCGCCACCGTGTGTCCGGACTCATGCGGTTTCTCGCGTCGGACGTGCATAGCGATCCGCCCGCGCGCCCGCCGGCGGGCCAACGCAGCCTGCGCATGGCGGAGCCGTTTCCCGAACCGCTGACCGGCATGAAGCTGTCGAGAAACCACCTGATACAGTTGCAAGTCGATGGAGAAGCCGTGGAACGGCTGTCGTTGTACGGTGTGCTGACCGGGTCGGGGCGATGCCGCCGGACGCGGTCGTACGAGGCGCTGTTTTCCGGCGAACGACTCGTCGCGATGCAGCGCTCGGTGTACGAGACCGATTGCGAGGGGGATGCCGGCAGCCATACCGTCGAGGCGGAGTGGCTGGAAGACGGCAGTCTCGCGCGCCACGTCGTAAGCAGCCCGGCGTCCTCGCACGCCTGGGACGCGTTCACAGCGTCGGTGGGAACGAACTGCACGCCGGACGCCGCGCCGCCCGCCGATTCGGTGCGGGCGTTGCAGTCCGAACTGCAGCGCATCCGGGCGGCCTTTCTGCGATGAACGCAATCGGCTCGGACGACATGACCTCAACCCGGGAGTGAACATTGCGCGCACTCGTCGTGGAGGAACACGGCCCCCTTGAAAACCTGAAACTCTCGACGCTGCCCGATCCGGTGCCGCGCGCGGGCGAAGTGCTCGTGGATGTGCATGCGGCCAGCGTGAATTTCCCCGACCTGCTCGTGATCGGCGGGACGTATCAGAAACTGCCGCCGCGCCCGTTCGTGCCGGGCAAGGACCTCGCGGGCATCGTGGCGGCCGTGGGCGATGGCGTGACGACCTGCAGGCCGGGGGACCGAGTGATGGCGCAGGTCGAGCACGGCGCTTACGCCGCGCGATGCATCGTGCCGCAGCAGAACGCTTACGTGATGCCGGCGCGCATGTCGTTCGCCGAAGGCGCCGCAATGGGACTCGTGTACATCACCGCGCACCTCGCGCTGCTCGAGCGTGGCGGCTACCGGTCCGGCGAAACCGTGCTGGTCAACGGCGCGGCTGGTGGCGTGGGGCTTGCGGCCGTTCAGCTCGCGAAGGCGCTCGGCGCGCGCGTGGTGGCCTCCGCAAGCAGCCTCGAGAAAGCCGGGGTTGCCCGGGCCAGCGGCGCGGACCACGTGGCGCTTACGAACGTGCCCGATCTGCGCGAGTCGTTCCGCAAACAGGTGTTCGACGCGGTCGGCAGGCGCGGCGTCGATATCGTCATCGATCCGGTCGGCGGCGACGTGTTCGACGCCAGCCTGCGTGCGCTTGCGTGGTGCGGACGCATCGTCGTCGTCGGTTTCGCGGAAGGCCGCATACCGGAGGTCAAGGCCGGACTCGTGCTCGTGAAGAACATTTCGTTGATCGGGCTGCAGTCGAGCGACTATCGCGACCGCGAGCCCGGCAAAGTGCGCGCGGCGCAGCAGCACATGTTCGAATTGTATGAGGCAGGCAAGCTTCATCCGCGCGTCATGGCGGTCTATGCGCTCGCCGATTACGCCGGGGCCTTGCGTGCAGTGCGCGACCGCGCGGTGCTCGGCAAGGTCGTGATCGCGATGCGCTAGCGGTGTCCAGCATGCGGATCGCGGACCGTCCGGCGATGGGTTCTCCCGGCTGATTTCGGTAAAATGCCCGATTGAACAGCGAACTGCGCACGCATGCCACGCCTCGGACTCCTTGTGCCCTCCTCGAACACCACGGTCGAGCCCGAGTTCTATCGCGCGCTGCCGCAGGACGTGACCGTGCACGTTGCGCGGCTCTTCCTCACGCAGATCAAGCCGGAAGCGATACTCGGCATGGTGAGCGACATCGAAGCGCAGAGCCGGCTGCTTGCCTCCGCGGATGTCGACGCGATCATGCTCGGCGCCACCGCGCCGAGCTTCCTGAAGGGGCTCGGCTACGACCGCGAGGTCATCCAGCGCATCGAAAAAGCCTGCGGCAAGCCGGCGACGACCACGTCCACCGCGCTGATCGGGGCACTGGGCCAGCTCGGCGTGAAACGCGTGGTGCTTGCCGCGGCGTACGATGACAAGGTCAACGCCATCGCGCGCGCATTTCTCGTGGCAAACGGTTTCGACGTGCTCGACGCGCAGGGCCTCGGTCTCGTCGACAATCTCGTCGTCGGAAGACTCGATGCGCAGTCCGCGTATGATCTTGCGCGCAAGGCCGACCGGCCCGACGCGGAAGCGATTGTGCTCGCGTGCACCAACTGGAAGACCATGGACGTGATCGATCGCCTCGAGCGCGATCTCGGCAAGCCGGTGATTTCGACGACGCAGGCAAGCGTGTGGGGCGCGCTGAGGATGCTGGGCGCCGGCGGCGTGGCGGGTTATGGAAAACTGTTGCGGGAGCTGAAGCCCGCGGCGAAGCAGAATCTGAACTAGGAGAAAATCATGTACGGTTGGCGCGGACGGATCGGTTTGCTGGTGCCTTCGATCAACACCACGATGGAAACGGAATTCTGGCGCATCGCGCCGGAAGGCGTGTCCGTGCACTCGGCGCGCATCTCGGGCGGGCGACACGGCACGCCGGAGGAACTGCGCGGCATGGAAAACGCAAGCAAGAACGCCGCAAAGGATATTGCGAACGTGGAGCCTGACGTGGTGGTCTACGGCTGCACGAGCGGCAGCTTTTTCGAAGGCCCGGCGTGGAACAAGAAAATCTGCGAACAGCTTACGGCGATCACCAAGGCGCCCACGGTGACCACGGCGGGCGGCATGGCCGCGTGCCTCATGGCCGGCGGGCACCGGAAAGTGGATGTCGTGACGCCGTACGTGGACGTGACCAACGAGCGCCTCAAGCATTTTCTCAAAGCACACGGCATCGACACCGTGAGACTCGGCACCTTCGACATGCTCGACATGTTCGATCACGCGAAAGTTCTGCCGGAGGAGATCTACCGCAAGGTGAAGGAAATCACGACGCCGAAATCCGAGGCGGTCTTCATCGCCTGCACGCAGTTGCGCGCGCTGGAAGTGGTCGACATGCTCGAACGCGACCTCGGCAAGCCGGTGTACTCCGCGGTGCAGGCTTCCGCGTGGCAGGCCTATGACGCGATGGGCGTCGATCCCGGCATCCGGCACTGCGGCAGCCTGCTGCGCAGGCTCTCCGAGCCGGGCGCGCTGAAAAAGGTGAAGAAACTCAAGTCGGCATAGATGGAAGCCGACGTCATCGTCGTCGGCGGCGGCGGCGCGGGGCTTGCCGCGGCTTCCGAGGCCGCGCGACTGGGCCGCTCGGTGATCCTGCTCGAAAAGAATGCCGAGCCGGGGGGCTCGACGTCGTGGTCCGTGGGTTCGGTGACCGCGACCGGCACGCCGCATCAGCGCAAGGCCGGCATCCGGGACTCGGCGCAGGAGCATTTCGAGGATCTCGAAAAGCATGCCGGTGCGCTCGCGCCGCGGGACAACCTGGCGCTGCGCCGCATACTCGCGGACAACACGACCGACATGCTCGCGTGGCTCATGTCGCTCGGCGTCGTGTTCGTCGGCCCCATGCCGGAGCCGCCGCACCGCCACAACCGCATGCACAACGTGGTGCCGAATTCGCGCTCGTTCGCCTACCACATCGCGAAGCGATGCCGCGGCCTCGGCGTGGATATCCGCGTCAACACGGCGGCGCGCAAATTCGTCGTCGAGGGCGGGCGCGTCGTCGGTGTCGAAGCGGAGACCGACGGCAGGAGCTGCACGATACGCGCGCGCGGCGCGGTGATACTCGCGAGCGGCGACTACTCCGGCGGACGGGAACTCAAGGCGCGATTCGGTTCGGAAGCGCTGGGGTTCGTCGACGGGGTGAACGCGACCAACACCGGAGACGGGCATCACATGGCGCTCGCGCTGGGCGCGACCGTGCCGCACGGCGACCTCATCCGCGGGCCGATCATGCGCTTCGTACCGCCGACGCGGCCCAATGTCCTGCGCCGGCTGCCGCCGTGGAAACCGCTCGCCCAGGCGATGGCCTGGTCGCTCGATCATCTGCCGCAGTGGATGCTGCGGCCGTTTTTCCTGAGCTTTCTGACGACGGCGCTCGGGCCGTCGCCGGACCTGTACCAGCAGGGTGCGGTGCTCGTCAACAAGGACGGCAAGCGCTATGCCGACGAGCTCGGCAATCCCAATCTCGAAACCGCGATGCAGCCGGACCGCATCGCTTGGATCGTGTTCGACGGCAGGGTCGCGGAGAAGTTTTCCGCGTGGCCGCACTACGTGTCGACCGCGCCGGGCGTGGCCTATGCCTATCTCGACGATTATCGGCGCAATCGCGCGGACATCTACCACACGGCGGATTCCGTCGAAGGGCTCGCGCGCAGCATGGGCGTGCCGGCGGATGCGCTCGCGCGAACGCTCGCGGACTACAACGCGGCCGGTCGCGAGACGCGCCCCGCGATCGATCGGGGCCCGTATTTCGCGCTGGGGCCGGTGAAAAGCTACGTCGTATTCACCGACGGCGGCCTCAAGGTCACGGAGCGGCTCGAAGTCGTGCGGGAAGACGGCTCGGTGATTCCGGGACTCTATGCGGCTGGCGCGACCGGCCAGGGCGGGCTGCTGCTCGAAGGCCACGGCCATCATCTCGGCTGGGCGTTCATTTCCGGACGCATTGCGGGACGCAACGCGGCGGCGGACGCGAAGCGATAGCGCCGTGATATTCATGAGTCAGAGCGGCATCACGGATCCCGCGCGCGAGGCGGACTGGGACGCGTGGTACGTCGAGCATCTGCGCATCATGCGCACCGTGCGCGGGGTGTCGTCGGCGCAGCGCTTCCGGACCGAGTCAGCGGGCCATCCGCCATCGCTCGCGATGTATTCCATAGCCTCGGCCGACGTTTTCAAGGATCCGTACTACCTTTCCGTGCGCGGCATGGGCGAGTGGCTGGCGTTGATCGACCGGCGATACTACCGGCGCAACCTGTTCGACGGACTGGCCCGCGCGCCGGATGTCGCGGCGGGTGACGTGCTGCTCGTTGCCGATCGCGTCGAACCGGAACGCAGCGGACCCTGCGCGACATTTGCGTGGCTGCGGGCCGTCGCCATCGATATCTCGACGCCGTGCCGCGGCATCGCGGTGTATGCCGCCGCGGAAGGCGCCCGCATCGCGGCTGCCGGCGCCTGCGCGTGCTACCGTCCAGTTACGACTATAAATAATTGATTATATTGAGATTATGACGACTCCCCACGCGCTCGTTGCCGGGGCAACGGGGCTCATCGGGCGGCGCGTGGTGGAACTTCTGCTGACCGAGGGCGGTTGGCGCGTGACCGGACTCAGTCGCAGTCCGCCGGACGCATCTGCCGCTACCGCACTCGCGGTCGATCTGACCGATGCCGCGGACTGCCGGCGGAAACTCGCGGAACTCTCGTCGGTCACACATCTGTTCTACTGCGCGCGCTACGACCATCCCGAGGGGCAGGTCGAATCCGAGGACATCAACGGCGCGATGTTGCGCAATCTGCTCGATGCGCTCGAACCCGTGGCGCACGGGCTGCGGCACGTGAACGTGGTGCACGGCACGAAACACTACGGCCATCATCTGGGTCCCGTGCAAGTGCCGCTGACGGAGGAGTCCCCGCGCGGGGCGGGCGCGACCTACTACTTCGTGCAGGAAGATCTGCTGCGGTCACGCGCCAGCCGCGCGCAGTGGCGCTACAGCATCGCCCGGCCGCACGCGTTTCTCGATGCGGACTGGACCGAACCGCGCAACCTCGCGCTGCTGATCGCGGCATATGCCGCGGTGGCCCGCGAGCGCGGCGTCGCGCTTGCGTACCCGGGCACGGAGAAAAGCTTTCGCGTGCGCACGCAGTTCACCGCGGTGCCGCTGCTCGCGCGCGCCGTCGTGTGGATGGCGACCGCGCCGCCGTGCGCGAATCAGGCTTACAACATCGTGAACGGGGATACGCCAGCCTGGGCCGAATTGTGGCCCCGGATCGCCGCCTACTTCGACATGCCCGCAGCCGGCCCGCGGCCCGTGGATCTTGGCGCGACGGCGAATGAACAGCCCGTGTGGGAGTCCGTGGTCCGGCGGCACGGACTGCGTGCGACGCGACTGTCCGATCTCGTGTCGTGGCCGTACGGCAACTATGTGTTCCGCCCGGAATGGGACATAATCTCCGGCATGTCGAAAGCGCGGCGCGACGGCTTCACGCAGTCTGCGGACAGCGCCGCCACGCTGTTTTCGATTTTCGACGCGCTGCGCGCGCAACGTATCGTTCCATGACGGGAGTGCCCCTATGCGACACCTGACCCATTTCCTCGCCGCGGCTGCCGTTGCGGCGGGCGTGCTGTTGCCCGACGCGGCGCACGCGCAGGGCGCGTATCCGGTGAAACCCGTGCGCTGGATCGTGCCGTGGCCGCCCGGCGGCGGCGCCGACGTGCTGTCGCGTATCCTGAGCCCGCATCTCGCGGAAGCCCTGAAACAGCAGATCGTGATCGACAACCGCGGCGGCGCCGCGGGCAACATCGGTGCGGAACTCGCGGCAAAATCTCCGCCCGACGGCTACACGATCGTGTTTGCGTATTCGGGCACGCATACCGTCAATCCGCACATCTACAGCCGCATGCCGTTCAAGGAGAGCGATTTCGCGCCCGTCATCTGGTTGTCGTCGGTGCCGCAGGTGCTGGTGGTGCATCCCTCCGTGCCCGTGAAATCCGTGAAGGAGTTGATCGCGCTTGCGAAGGCGAAGCCCGGCCAGCTCACGTTCGGCTCGAGCGGCAACGGCGCGATCAATCACCTGACGGGCGAACTGTTCAATTCGAAAGCCGGCGTGAAAATCGTGCACGTGCCGTACAAGGGCGGCGGGCCTGCGGCAATCGCGCTGCTGTCGGGCGAGATCGGCATGATATTCGGCGAGCCCGCGACGATCGTGCAGCATGTGAAAAGCGGCAAGCTGCGCGCGGTGGCGGTGACGAGCGCCAAGCGCGCGCTGGGCATGCCGGAACTGCCGACGATGGCGGAGGCCGGCATCGCGGGCTACGAAGTCACGTCGTGGAACGGCATGCTTGCGCC
>CAZMBS010000069.1:0-14225 GCA_964564295.1 uncultured Streptomycetaceae bacterium | reverse complement strand
GTATGCGCGTCCGCCGGCGCTTTGGCGACGAGCGCCGCGCCGCGCGTCGTCAGCCCACCGGGTTGGCGGTCGAAGCCGACCGCGTGCGGTGTCGCCGCCTGCAGGCTGCGGACCACAATGCGCGCGAGCGTGTCGCTGATCGCCGGCGGCGCGTTGGCCGCGACGAGCTTGTAGGTGCGCGTCATGCGCGCCGATCCGCGAATGTCGGACGGCCCGCTGATCGGGTACGGCACCACGATGCGCACCGGCTTTGCCGGAAACGGCTGCGCCAGCGACACGGTGTGGGAAGCGGCCCACAGCAGCACCGCGGCGGCTGTCATCGCGCTTCGCAGACGCGGCATCAATCGACCCTTGCGCCCGACTGCCTCACGACGTTGCCCCACTTGACCAGTTCGGCCTTGATATACGCGGCCAGTTCGGCACCGGCGCTGCCGACGGGTTCGGCGCCGTCGGCCTGCAGGCGTTCCTTGACTTCCGGCACGACGAGCGCCTTCACCACTTCGGCATGCAGCCGCGTAACGACCTCGCGCGGGGTTCCTGCCGGCACCATGAGCGCGGTCCAGGACGTCGATTCCGCACCCGGAAATCCGGCCTCGGCAACGGTCGGCAGATCCGGCGCCGCGGGAGACCGGCGCGGCGTCGTGACCGCGAGTCCGCGCACGCGCCCCGTGCGCACGTGCGGCAGCGTGGACGGTATGCCGTTGAACATTGCCTGCACCTGGCCACCGAGAACTTCCGTGAGCCCCGCGGTGCCGCCCTTGTAAGGAACGTGCACGATCTGGATGCCGGTGATGCTGCGAAAGAGTTCCATCGTCAGGTGCGAGCCGGTGCCGCTGCCGGCCGACGCATAGTTCAGCACGCCCGGTTTCGCGCGCGCCAGCGCTACGAAGTCCTTGACGGACCGCGCATTGACGGAAGGATGCAGCGCGAGCAGATAGGCGGACGCCGCGATCTGGGTCACCGGTGTGAAATCGCGAACCGGATCGTATGCGAGCTTCCGATACAGGTTCGGGCTGATCGCGAAGTTTCCGATGGTGCCCATGAGCACCGTGTAGCCGTCGGCCGGCGCGCGCGCGACGAGTTCGGTGCCGAGTATGCCGCCGGAGCCCGGGCGGTTGTCGACCACGACCTGCTGTCCGAACGATTCGGAAAGTTTCTGCGCGATCGAGCGTGCGACGAGATCGGTGGTGCCGCCGAGGCCGTTCGGGACGATGAAGCGGATCGGCTTGTTCGGATACGGCTGCGCGAGCGCGGCATTCGCGCAAGCGAAAGCCACTGCTCCCGCCGGTACAAGGATCTGCCGCAGTCTCATTCCGGCCCCGCCACGCCGTGATAATCGACGTCCACCCAGCGCCGCTCGGCAACGGATCGTTCCGCCGCATCCCAGACGTGGTGAATCTTGAGCTTGTCGCGAAAACTCGGCGCGCAGGGCCGGTTTTCGCGGATCGCCGCGGCAAATCCGGCCCAGGTCTGCGCGACGGCAAACGTCGCGCGCGCGGGATCCACGTTGCGCACCGCGACGTGATGATCCGGTATCGCGATCTCGTCGAACCGGCGCTGCAGACGCTCGGGTGGCGTCGGTTGGGCGACATAGCTGTCGATGTCGGCATGCGCGCCGAAGAGCCGCGACACGCCGCGCGTCGGATCGCCGTGCCCGGCCGCCTTGTCCCAGGCTTTCGGCGTTTCACCCGACGTCAGCATTAGCATGCCCGCGGTACCGTAGACTTCGAACCGGTTGCCCGTGCCGTACCACGCCGTGAACGAGGTCTGCATCGTTCCCATGGCGCCGCCGGTCGTGCGCAGCAGGTAGTTCATGTTATCGACCTGGTCGCTGCGAATCGTGCCGCCGGTGTCGACCGCGCGGCGCTCGGGCACCTGCACGCCCATGTCGGCGCAAATGCCCGCGATATCCTCACCGAGCACCGCCGCGACGCGTTCAAGGCTGTGGCCGCTGCGATAGCCCGGATGTCCGCCCATGTCGGACTGAAACAACCACTGGCGGTGCGAAGGCCGGGGCACCACGTAATTGGCTACGAAATACGTGTGCGAAAACGCGAGCGGTCTGCCCACGAAACCGTCGCGCACCAACTGTGCCATGTGCAGTGCCGCCGGTTCGTAGTGGCTTTGATGGCCCACGACCGTTCGCACGCCCATTCTGGCCGCGAGCGCGTGCATCTCCTGCGCCTGCGCGGTGCTGATGCCGAGCGGTTGCTCGCAATAGACGTGCTTTCCCGCCGCCAGCGCCGCCATGACAATGCGATGATGGTGCACCGGACGCGCGCTCACGCAGACGATATCGAGTTCCGGCAGCGCCGCCAGCATGCGATCGACATCGTCGAACGCGTGCGGCACTTCGAAGTGATTCGCCGCCGCTCGCGCGGTCTCCATGCGGGTCGTGCAGACCGCGACGAGGTCGAATGTTTCGGGCAGCGCCTTCAGCGCCGGCACATGCGCCCGCACGGCCCAGCCCTCACGGCCGTCGGGGCTCGACTTGAGTCCCGCGCCCGTGACCGCCACTTTGAGCTTGCGCGCCGCCATGCCGCCGGTATCAGGGTACGTCGATGTCCATCAGCGGCGCGTACTGCTGTCCGCCGTGTCCGTCGGCATCCCGCAGATCGCCCTGGAACGCCGGCCGCGGAATGGAGGCCTTGATCGCCAGCGCATTGTCCACGTAGAAAAACAGCACGTTCTTCGGGTCGAGCCCGTAGCAGCGCGCGACGACTTCCCGCGTAACCGCGCCGGATTGCTTCACGCGCTCGTACACGTCCGGTTTGTCGAACATGATGTCGAACGTCAACTGAAACGGGCCCGCGTTTTTGCTGCGGATCAGCCGCGCGAGATTCGCGAGCGTGGTCATGGTTTCACCCTGCGCGCGGAGGCACCGTTGATGCTGTAGTAATCGATCGGGAACATTTCGTACGGGTCGTCGGGCTCGACGACATGATTCACGTTGAAACGGTACACTGCTCCGCGGTCGAGATGCGCGGGGTTGTACGGGCATGCCAGGGCCGTGATGAGCCCGCTCCATTCGGGAATCGGCAGGTGCAATCCCTGGTGCCGGATGATGCCGGCGATGGAACTCGCGATGTCCTGCGTCGGCGCGGTGACCTCGAACACGAGGCACAATTCGTGCGAACGGATTTCCTTCACGGGCTCGAGATCGCCCATGGTGCCGTTCTTGCCGTAGATGCGGATGTTGAGAACGTAGTCGTCGGGGTTCAGGCTGTCCCCGTACACCATCTTGACCCGGATCGCGATGCGCTCCTTCAGCCGCGCCACCCAGTCGTCGATCTGGCGGATGAAAAACGGGTCGCGAATCGAGCCGAGCAGCACGCTCTGGTAACCCGCCTTCTCCGCGCCCTCCAGCTTGACCGTGTAGCGCTGCGCATGCCGGAAGCGGCTGCCGGAAACGCGCACCCGGCGCTCCGTCACCGCCGCGTACCGGCTGTGCGTGAGGTCCAGGGTGCCCGAGGACTCCACGAGCAGGAACGGGTCCGCGTTTTCGTAGAGGCTGTGCGAGGCGATCGATTGCGGTGTGCAGCGCAGTCCCGGGTCCGGGGCCTCGACCTCGAAGTCGTCGCGATGCAGATAGGCCATCATGCAGTCCGGCGTCTTGCGGTTCACCACGGCCGCGGCGCCGCACTCGAGTATCTTGGCGGCGTGCCATGCGAGCGCCGCGTCGAATCCGTGACGCATCGGCAGGCCCGCGAATATCGCGCAATCGCTCGAACGCCCGGCGATGACCACATCGGCTCCCGCATCGAGCGCGCGCAGGTACGGTTCGGCGCCCATCATGCCGACGATGCACTCGGCGCGGTCGATCACCTCCGTGTCGAAGCGCGGCGCCGGATCGAGCGGCCGGATGCGGCCCTGCTTCAGACGCCGCTTGAGGTAGCTTTTCTTCTGCTCGGCGTGTATCAACGCGAGTTTGAACTTGAGCTTGTGCGTCCGGGCGACTTCGCGCACGATTTTCGCCATCCAGTCGAGGTGCGCGTCGCCGCCGGCCGTGCCAGCCGAGCCGAGCAGCAGCGGAATCTTCGCTTTGCGCGCGCCGCGCAGCATGATCGCGAAATCGCGCATGACGGCTCTGCGGGGAAAAGCCGGCTCGCCGTTGCCGAGATGGCTCGGACCCGGATCGGTCGACCCGCCGTCGCAGCCGATGAAATGGGGTTTCAGCGCGAGCGCCGCTTCGAACGAGCTTTCGAGGAACCCGGAACCGCAGACACCGGTCGGGGACAAAATGCGCATTTCGTCCATGATGATCCTGCCGCGATGGGAGGCCTGCAATGCACGCACGCCGTGCACTGCGCGCGGCGATCCGGCCTTGCGATGACGGTTATTCTAACCGACGGCGGGAACCGCCGGGACGACGCAATCGGGACTCAGACCGACGCGCTGCTTTGCGCGACCACGCCTTCCAGCATGCGCGCGATTTCGGCATCGACGAGTCTGCGAATTTCGGCGTCCTCGCTGTAGCCGATGAGCCACAGGTCCTTGAACAGCCCGGCGACCGGCGTACGCTGCCGCACCACGAGCTTGCGATCCGTGTCGTGCAGCATCGGCTGCTTCAGAAATTCCTGCTGCCCTTCCCAATACACGGATATCGTGTTGACCCACACGCCGCTGCGCAACAGTTGATGCACGAGCTCGAACCGGATGTCGTGCATGCCCTTGGAACGCAGTTCCATGACTCTCTGGGCGGGCACGGGAATGCCGCTCTTCAGCGCGGTAATGATGTCAGTTTCGCTCACGACCCCTCAATCGCTTCGCCGTCTGCATCGGTGCCGTGGTGCGGCACTTTTTCTTATAGTATGCGGACTTTGGCCCGGAGATGCAAGTCCATAATTTCTTTGGAGTTTCTTCAGGCTGCGGCAATTTTCGCGACGGCGGGATGGCAGCCTAATTGAATGCCGAAATGCCGGTCTGAGCACGTCCGAGCACCAGCGCATGAATGTCGTGAGTGCCTTCGAGGGTGTTCACGGTCTCGAGGTTCATGCAGTGGCGTATCACATGAAATTCATCCGATATGCCGTTGCCACCGTGCATGTCGCGCGCCACGCGCGCAATGTCGAGCGCCTTGCCCGTGGTGTTGCGCTTCAGCAGCGACATCATTTCCGGCGTCGCCTTGCCCTGTTCCCGAAGCCGGCTCACATGGAGCGTCGCGAGCAGGCCCACGGCGATCTCGGTCTGCATGTCGGCCAGCTTTTTCTGGATGAGCTGATTGGCCGCGAGCGGCCGCCCGAACTGCCTGCGGTCGAGCACGTACTGCCGGGCGGCGTGCCAGCAGAACTCCGCCGCGCCCCATGCGCCCCAGCAGATCGAGAACCGCGCATTGTTCAGGCAGCCGAACGGCGCCTTGAGCCCGCTGCCGTTCGGCAGCACGTTGTCGTCCGGCACGAACACGTTGTCCATCACGACTTCGCCCGTCGGGCTGATGCGCACAGAAAACTTGCCCTCGATTTTCCGCGTGCTGAGGCCCTTCATGCCGCGCTCCAGGATGAACCCGCGAACGGTCCCCTCGTCGTCCTTCGCCCAGATCACGAGCACATCGGCGATCGGCGCATGCGTGATCCAGATTTTGGTCCCGGTCAGCTGATACCCGCCCGGGACTTTTTTCGCGCGGCTTTTCATGCCGCCCGGGTCGGAACCGTGGTCGGGCTCCGTGAGGCCGAAGCAGCCCAGCAGTTCTCCCTTCGCCATGCGCGGCAGATACTTCTCGCGTTGCGCTTCGTTGCCGTACGCGTAAATCGGAGTCATGACGAGCCCGCTCTGCGCCGAGCAGGCCGATCGGTAGGACGAGTCGACGCGCTCGAGTTCGCGCATGATGAGCCCATAGGCCACGTAGCCGATGCCCGCGCATCCGTACCCGTCGAGGTTCGCGCCGAGAAAGCCCAGCTCGCCCATTTCACGCATGATCGCCGGATCAAAGGACTCGCTGCGGTTCGCGTCACGCACGCGGGGCATGAGTTTTTCCTGCGCGAACTGGCGCGCGGTATCGCGGATCATGCGTTCCTCCGCGGTGAGGCTGTCCTCCAGCAGCAGCGGATCGTCCCACTGGAAACTGCCCCCGCTCAGGGTTACCGCGCTCTTCACTGCCATGTCAGCTCTCCGGAAAAAACAAAGCCGGCGCACTGAATCGCCGGCTTGTCGTGCGGTGCCGCCACACCCGCGCCGGGTCAGGCCCGTTCGAGTATCGCGGCCATGCCCTGGCCGCCGCCGATGCACAGGCTCACCAGCGCGTAACGTCCGCCGGTGCGCTGGAGCTGCCGCGCCGCCGTGAGCGCGATTCGCGCGCCGGAGGCGCCGAGCGGATGCCCGACCGCGATCGCGCCGCCGTTCGGATTCACCCGGTTGTCGTCGAACGCGACGCCCAGACCCTTGAGGCACGACAGCACCTGCGCCGCGAATGCCTCGTTGATCTCGATCACGTCCATGTCCTTGATGTCGAGGCCCGCGCGCGCGAGCGCCTTTTTCGAGGCCGCCACGGGGCCGATGCCCATGATGCGCGGCGGCACGCCCATCGATGCGGTCGCGATCACCCGTGCGATCGGTTTCACGCCGGCTTTTTCGCCGGCAGCCAGCGACCCGAGCAGCAAGGCCACCGCGCCGTCGTTCACGCCCGATGCGTTGCCCGCGGTGGTCACACCGCCTTCGTACAGCGCCTTCATTTTGGCGAGCGTCGCGAGGTCGCTCCCGGGGCGCGGATGCTCGTCGTCCGCCACCGGCGGCAACGGGCCCTTGCGCCCGGCCGGCAACTCGACCGGCGCAATTTCACCGGCGAAAAATCCCTCGCCCTTGGCGACGGCGTAGCGTTGCTGCGAGCGCAACGCGAACGTGTCCGCTTCTTCGCGCTTGATGTCGAACTCGCGCGCCAGGTTGTCCGCGGTCTGCGGCATCTGGTCGTCGCCGAATTGCTTGATCAGTTTCGGATTCGAAAATCGCGGGCCGATCGTGCTGTCATAGAGCTTGATGCCGCGATCGAAAGCGGATTCGGCGCGGCTCATCACGAGCGGCGAGCGGCTCATGCTTTCGACGCCGCCGACGAGAAACACGTCGCCTTCCCCCGCGGTGATGGAATGCGCCGCGTGCGCGATCGCGCCGAGGCCGCTCGCGCAGTTGCGCTGCAGCACCGTGCCCGGCACTTCGATCGGCAACCCTGCGGACAATCCGGCGTGACGCGCGACGCAGCGGCTGTCCTCGCCGCCTTGATTCGCGCAACCCACGACGATGTCCTCGATCTGCTCGGACTTGAATTTCGACTGCTTCATGACCGACTTGATGACGTCGCCCAGCAGGTCGTCCGGCCGAACCTTGGCGAGCACGCCACCATGGCGTCCGAACGGGGTGCGCAGTCCTTCGTAAAGATAGGCGGAGAGCATGGCAATTACTCCTTTAAAAACAATTCGTTATATTATCTACGGTTCAGGGGTCAGCAGCGACACACCGAGCTTCGCGCGGCGTGTGAGCCAGATGTTGGGGCGATACCGCGGGTCGCCGTATATCCCGAGCATCGTGTCGAGGATGCGATGCGTGTTCGCGACGCCGATGACGTCGCCGAACTTGAGCGGACCGTTCGGATAATTGAGACCGAGCGTCACCGCCTTGTCGATATCGCCCGGCACCGCGGTGCGGCTTTGCGCGATCGAGCAGCCGATGTTCACGATCATCGCGACGATGCGCTGCGCGATGAATCCGGGACTGTCGCGGCAGACCGTGACCGGCACGCCGTCGGACGCGAGCAGACCCTGCGCAGCGTCACGGTACGCGGGGTCGAACAGCGGCGTGCCCATGATGGTGCGGCGCTTCACGAGCGGAAATACCGTGTCCACGGCGATCGTGCGCCGCGGGTCCAGGCCCTGTTCGACCGCGCACGTGGTGGCGTCCTGTCCAACGGGAGTGACGAGTATCAGCGCATTCGCCGACGGCTTCGGGCCGGATTCGACCGGCGCGCCCAGTTTCTTCAGCAGTTCCGTGAGCTTCCCGTGCCCCGCGGTGTCGGCGGCACTGACCCACACGCTGTCGGGCCGCGCGGTCGGCGCGGGCGGTTCCGGCGCGACGACGGGCTTCATGTCCGCATCGTAGTTGTAAAACCCCTTCTTGCTCTTGCGCCCGAGCACGCCGGCCTCGTAGCGCGCCTGCATGATGAGATTGGGGCGGTAGCGCGGTTCCTGAAAAAACTGGTTGTAGATGAGCGCCGACGCGGGTTGCGTGACGTCGAGCCCGGTGAGTTCCATGAGTTCGAACGGGCCCATGCGGAACCCCCCGACGTCGCGCATCACGCGGTCGACGTCGGCGAACGTGGAGATGCCTTCATAGACAAGGTGCGACGCTTCCAGCGTAAAGCCGCGTCCCACCTGGTTCACGAGAAATCCCGGCGCATCGGTGCAGCGCACCGGTTCGCGCGTCATGCGCCTGCCGAGCGCCATCAGCGCGTCGCACACCCATTCCTCGGTCTGCAGTCCCGAGATGACTTCGACGAGCTTCATCAAAGGCACGGGGTTGAAAAAGTGAAAGCCCGCGAAGCGTTGCGGCGATTTCATTTTCGCGCCGATGGTGGTCACCGACAGCGAAGAGGTGTTCGAGACGAGGATGCAGTCCGGCGTCACGATGTCCTCGAGTTCCCCGAACAGCGCGCGTTTCGCATCCAGATTCTCGACGATCGCCTCGATCACGACGTGGCAGGGTTTCATGTCGCGGTGCGAACCGGCGATTTTGATCCGGCCGACCGCCGCCGCAGCGTCCGCTTTCGACAAGCTGCCCTTCTCGGCCGCGCGCTCGAGCATTTTTGCGATGAAATCGCGCGCTTCCTGTGCGGCGCCCGGACGCGCATCGGTCATCAGAACCTCGATGCCGCCCGCCGCGGCCACCTGCACGATACCGCGCCCCATCGCGCCGGTACCGATAACACCGACCACGAGGTCGGGTCGATTCACATCAAGCTTCATGGATTGTCCTGTTTGTGATTCAGGTCCGGCGTCCTGCTCGGCCGAACCGAAGCGTCGCTCTAAACATCAATAAAATCAATGTGTTGTGAGAACGCCGCAGAAGGAATACACGCGCCGATTATAGTGCCGCGCGTGCAAACCGGTCAATTTTCCGGGCTCGCAACCGACCGCGTTCACACCGCGCCTTTCGCGCGCAATGCCGCGATCTGCGTCTTGTTGTAACCGAATTCCTTCAGGATCGCTTCCGTATGCTCGCCACGATCCGGCGCGGCCGTGCGAATCTGGTACGGCGTGCGGGTCAGTTTCACGCCCGGCGCGACGAGCTTGATATTGCCGAGCTTGTAGTGTTTGACCGGCACCGACATGCCCACGTGGCGGATCTGCTCGTCCGCGAACATCTCCGCGATGTTGTAGATCGGACCGCACGGCACGCCGGCCGCGTTGATGATCCGGATCCAGGCCGCCGTGCTTTTCGTCCTGGTGCGCGACTCGATTTCGGCGTTGAGCGCATCGCGATTCTTCTGGCGCGCCTTGAAGTTGCTGTAGTCCGGATGCGTAATGAGTTCCGGCGCCCCGAGCGCCCGGCACAAGCGCTCGTACAGCGCGCCCGAACCGGCGATCGTCATGTAGCCGTCGCTGGTGCGGTAGACGCCGGTCGGTATCGCGGTCGGGTGATTGTTGCCGGCCTGCAGCGGAATCTCCCGGTCCATCAGCCAGCGCGCCGCCTGAAAATCCATGACGGAAATCAGCGCACGCACAAGCGAAGACTGCACCCACTGCCCCTCGCCGGATTGTTCCCGCTCGAGCAGTGCCATCAGGATGCCGATCGAGCAGAACATGCCCGCGGTCGTATCGCCAACCGCGCAGCCGACCCGCACCGGTCCGTGCCCCGGCAGCCCCGTGATGGACATGAGGCCGCTCATGCCCTGCGCCACCTGGTCGAGTCCGGGACGGTCGGAATAAGGACCCGTTTCGCCGAATCCGCTGATGCTGCCGTAGACGATGCGTTTGTTGATCCGGCGCACGCTCGCGTAGTCGATGCCGAGCCGGTGCTTCACGCGCGGGCGGAAGTTCTCGACAATGACATCGGCCTTCCGGACCATGCGCCGGAACACCGCGAGGCCTTCTTTCGACTTGAAGTTGAGCGTAATGCTGCGGCGGTTGCGCTGCAGATTCTGGAAATCGGAACCGTGCCGGCGGTCGAACGGCCCGCCGTCGCCGTCCTGGTCTCCCGGTTCCTCGACCTTGATCACGTCGGCGCCCCAGTCGGCAAGCATCCGCGCGCAGGTCGGTCCCGACCGCGCGCGCGTGAGGTCCAGCACGGTAAATCGTGCGAGCGGTCCTTTGCGTTTCACGGACGGCATGCCTATCGCCCCTTGAACACCGGTTTTCGTTTCTCCATGAAGGCCGTCTGCCCTTCCTTGTAATCGTCGCTCGCGAAACAGGCGTCGATCATTTTCTGGCACAGCGCGAGATCGCGCTCGGCGGGATCCTTGAGATCCTCGATGATCGCGCGTTTGACCGCGGCGATCGTGAGCGGCGCGTTGTTGCAGATGATCTCGGCGTACTCGCGCGTCGCTTTCTCGAGATCGGCCACCGGCACCACGCGGTTGACGAGCCCCATCTCGTAGGCCTCCTGGGCCGTGAACTGGCGCGCGGTGAAGAATATTTCCGCGGTTTTGGCCGGGCCCACGAGCGCCGACAGCCGGCGGATTCCCGAATACCGGTACCCGAGCCCGAGCTTCGCGGCAGGAACGCCGAAGCGCGCGTCTTCCGCCGCGATGCGCATGTCGCAATTGGTCGCGGTGGCCGTGCCGCCCCCGATGCAGAACCCGCGGATCATGGCGATCGTCGGCTTCGGGCAATTGCGCAGGGCTTCCGCCGCACGGTCGGAAGTCGCGTTGTAGGCGTTCACCGCTTCTTCCCCGGTGCGCCGCTCCTTGAACTGCGAAATGTCCGCTCCGGCGATGAAGGCCTTGTCTCCCGCGCCGCGCAGGATCACCACGCGGACGGCCGGATCGTTGACATAGTCCTCCAGCACCAGCGGCAGGGACTGCCACATCTCCATCGTCACCGCGTTGCGGCGCTCGGGATTGTTGAACGTGATCCAGCCGATGCCGCCCTCTTTGGTGGCAACGAGCTTGTCGGTGAGCGTCGGGACGGCGTTTCCGGGATGATTCATGATATGGACTTTCTGAACAGTGCGGGGACGCTAGTGTACCCGATCGGTCCCGTCCGCCACCCGCCCGGATCGGTCACCGACAACGCATTGCGGCAAATTATTTCCGGGTCACCATGAGCCAGTCGACGGCGACGGCACCGTGCGCACCGGCCAGCACCGGATTCAGATCGAGTTCCTCCAGCCGCTCTCCCGCAGCTGCGCCCAGACACGAGACCGCGCTGACGAGCCGCGCCACCGCGGCCACGTCCACCCGCGGTCGCCCGCGCACCCCATCCAGCAGCGCCCGGCTCTTCAATTCCCACAGCATGCGCTGCGCCTCCGCCTGCGTCACCGGCGCCTTGCGAAACACCACGTCCTTCAACACTTCGATATGAATGCCGCCCAAGCCCACCATGACCACGACTCCGAACACCGCGTCGTGCTTGAGCCCCACGACCAGTTCCACTTCACCTTCCACCATGGGCTGGACCAGCACGCCGGTCAGGCGCGCGTCAGGCCGGTAGCGCCGTGCGCCGTCGAGCACCGCCTGATACGCCCACCGCACTGCCGACTCGTCCTTCAAGCCGAGTTTCACGCCACCCGCTTCCGTCTTGTGCGGCAGATCCGTTGATTCCACTTTCAGCGCCACCGGGTATCCCAGCCGGCCCGCCGCCGCCACCGCCTCTTCCGCGCTGCGCGCCAGTTCCGCTGTTGCCACCGCAACGCCGCTCGCCTCCAGCAGAGCGCGCGCCTCCAGACTGCCCACGACGCCATCCGACGCCGGCAACCGCAACGGCGGCAACGACAACGCATCGCGCGCGGGCGCATCCGAAAACCAGTGACGTCTGGCCTGCGCATAACGCACGAGTCCCGCGCACGCATCCACCGCCGGCTCGGCGCCACGCAGCACCGCTATCCCCGCCGCGCGCAGCGCCTGCAATGCGGCTTCCGGCGCGGCAACCCAGCAGACGACGAAGGGCTTGTCGACGGACGACCGTATCTCCGTGAATATCTCGACGAGAACATCCACGTACGCATCCATGAGCTGAAGCCACACGATGCCGACATGCACGTGCGGGTCGGCCAGCACCAATTTCACGCTTTCGCGCAACAGTCCGGGCTCGGCCAGAAACTGTCCCGTCACGTCCACCGGATTCGTGGTGGTACCGAAGGCCGGCATCACGGCGGCGAGTTTCGCTCGCGTGGACTCCGCAAGGACCGGAACGCTGAGCCCCACTTCCTCCGCGCGGTCGGCCATCAACACGGCGGCGCCGCCGGACTGCGTGACGATACCGAGCCCGTCGCCGCCGGGAAGCGCGCAGCAGGTCATGACTTCAACCATGTCCAGCATGTGCTCTTCGTTGCGCGCGCGAACGATGCCCATGCCGCGCACCACGCCGTCGAACACCGCATCCGCGCCCGCAAGCGCGCCGGTATGCGATGCCGCCGCGCGTGCGCCGCCCTCGGTTTTTCCGACCTTGGTAACGACGATCGGCTTGCCGAGCACGAGCCCGCGCCCGGCAGCCGCTGCCAGGCCGGAATCGTCACGCAAACCTTCCACGTAGCCGGCAGCCACGCGTATGCGCGGATCCTCGATCACGGCGGCCAGCATTTCCGGAAACGCGACGCCGCCTTCGTTGCCGGTGTTGATGAAATATCCCAGACCGAGGCCACGCCGGCGCGCCAGCGCGGCGATCGCCGTGCCGAATGCGCCCGATTGCGTGACAAATCCGACCGGGCCCGGCGGCGTCGGCCCGTCGGCGAACTGCCCGAACGTCGCCATGACGTTGTCGAATGCATTGAGCAGTCCCAGGCAATTCGGACCGCACAGGCGTATTCCCGTTTCGCGCGCCGCCGCGACCAGTTCGCGCTCGAGCGCGCGGCCGGCATCTCCGGTCTCCGCAAACCCCGAACTGAACACGACGGCCGCCTTGCCCCCGCGCCGGCCCAACGCGCGCATTTCGGCTACGACGCGGGTCGCGGGAACCGCGATGATCGTGAGGTCCGGAGCTTCCGGGAGCGCCGCGATGTTCGCATAACACGCGAGATCCCCGATGCGCGCGTGCCCGGGATTTACCGGGTAGATCGCGCCGGCGTAACCTTTCGCGAGCAGAAACTTGAGTGGCCTGCCGCTCACTTTGGCCGCGTCGGACGATGCGCCGATGATGGCGATCGAGCGTGGGTTCAGCAGTGGCTGCAGGGAATCCATCCAGCGTACGTCACGTGCAACAGTCCGCGGCTAGCGCACGACCAGCACCGGCAACCTGGAATGAATGAGCACTTTCGCGGTTTCGCTGCCGAGCAGCAGGCTCGACAACCCGCTCCGTCCATGCGACGCCATGACGATTACGTCGCATTTCCTGCGCCGCGCGGTCTTGATGATCTGCTGATAGGGCGCATCCCCCATCACGAGCACGGTATCGCCGCGCACGCCCGCCGCGCGCGCGCGCTTGCCCACGCGCTCCAGCAGCGTCGATGCCCGCGCCTTTGCCTGCTTTTCGTAGCGCACCTGCAGCTCGACGCTCAGCGGCAGAACGAATCCCTCGTCTGCAACGATCCGGAACGCGGGCAACACGTGCACGACCGTCACCCGCGCTTTCATCGACTTCGCAAACTGAATGCCGCGCGCCACCGCACGATCGGACAGACGGGAGCCGTCGGTCGGAATCAGCACGTGCTTGAACATGGGCATGCCGCCTCCCGCTCAGTGCCGCGTGCCGGTCCGATGCGGCGGCACGGGCACCGCCACGATTTCGATGCCCTCTTCCTTCAGGGCCGAGACATCCCGAAGCGAAGCGGTGCCGCGAATGTGCCGCTCCGGCGCCTCCCGATAATGGATCTTGCGGGCCTCTTCGGGAAACGCCGGCCCGACATCCTCGGTGTTCTCGATGATGTGCTCGATGACTTTCGCGAGCACCTCGCTGTCCAGATTCGCATACTGCTGGGACGCCGCGCGCGGCGAAACGGCTGTTTTCCCGGACGACTTCGGCTCGGTGGCACCGGTATTCACGTAGGAAGCATGCGGCAGCTTCCTGATTTCCACGCTCCCGCACAGCGGACAGGCAAGCAATTTGTCGATTTGCTGGCGCTCGAAGTCCTCGCTCGAACCGAACCAGCCT
>CAZMBS010000068.1:0-14283 GCA_964564295.1 uncultured Streptomycetaceae bacterium | reverse complement strand
CCTGCTGCTGGGTGAGTTCCATCACGCGGTTCCCTTCGTTACGGCAGGCGACAATCGGCCCGCAAGCGTGCGATCGAGATCGGGATGGCGCTTGTGCCACTGCGTGGCCTGCTCGTACGCGTGCCCGATGCGATAGACCGTCTCTTCCGCGAACGGCCGTCCCGCAATCTGCAGCGAAAGCGGCAGCGAATCGGCCGTGAAACCCATCGGCAACGCAAGCGCCGGCACGTTCGCAACGCCGAACGGATGCGTGCTGATGCGCCGCAGGATCAGCCGCTCGGCGACATCTTCCATCGATTCCACTTTTTCGCGTGCGTCGTCGATCAGCGCGGGCGGCTTCAGATTGGTCGGCGTGAGCAGCGCATCGCAGTGATTCAGCGCTTCGAGTATTTGCGCGCGCACCACGGCGCGCGCGCGCATCGCGCGGCTCGACACGGCGGCCGGCACGAGCACCGCCGTGGCCATGCGCGTGCGCGTGCCGACGTCGAACGCATCCCACCGTGTGCGCAGCAGATCCAGATACATCGACGAGGCGTCCGCGTCCGACGTCAGCATCTGAAGCGGGATCGCATACCGCGCCCACGGCAGCGACACCTCGGTGATGCGCGCGCCAAGTCGCCGCAACACGTCGAGCGCATCGGTAAACGCGCCGCGCACGTCCGGATGCACGCCGTCGGGCCAGGCCATTTCGCGCACCACGCCCAGCGTCAGTCCCTGCACGTTGCCGATCAGCCCCAACGCATAATCCGGCACCGGTCGCGTGCTGGTTAACGGGTCCTCCCGATCATTTCCGGAAATAACCTTTAAAATCAACGCATTATCTTCAACCGTCCGAGTGACGGGACCGATCGTGTCCGAATGCCACGCGTACATGATCGAGCCGTGCCGGCTCACCCGACCGTATGTAGGACGCAATCCCACGACGCCGTTCGCCGCCGCGGGTCCGCGAATGGAGCCTCCCGTGTCCTCGCCGAGCGATGCGGCGCTGAACCCGGCCGCCGGCGCGATGCCGGAACCGCTGGAAGAACTCGACGGGGTGCGCTCCGGATCCCAGGGATTGCGCGGTTGCCCGTACGGAAAGACGTTCGTGCCGCCTTTTCCGAATTCGTGCAGGTTCTCCTTGCCGATCAGGATGGCTCCCGCCGCCTGCAATCGCTGCACGACGGTCGCATCATGATCCGGCACATAGTCCGACTTGATCGTCGACCCGCAGGTCGTTCGCACGCCGCGCGTGCAGATCTGGTCCTTGGCACCGAACGGAATGCCGTGCAGCGGTCCGAGGTACCCTCCGCGTGCGATGGCCTGTTCCGCCTGCTTTGCCTGCGCGCGCGCCTGCTCAGCGCACACGGTAATGTAGGCGCGCAACACCTCGTCGTAGCGCGCGATGCGCGAAAGGCACGCTTCAACGAGTTCGACCGGCGACAATTTCCGGTCGCGGATGAGCCTGCCTTGTTCGGCCACGCTGAGCAGCGCAAGTTCGTCGGGAGTCATGTCGTGGCAGATCTCGTGAGACCGGCGGGGGTGCAGGCGAACGTTTCACCCGCTGCAATGGATTTTATCATCCGACCGGCAGTTCCATCCGCCGGCGCGGGCTCCGACGTGCACACGATCCCGGTCCGCCGGCGCTTCGCCGCCTGCTTGCGACGTCTTACCGGCAATCGTCTCAAGCGGGTATTATTGTTGCCGCAATCCGCCCTGTCGCAAACGAGTCGAGGAGAATCCGATCATGACCATGTTTCGTGCACTCAGTTCCGGATGGATTCGTCTGGCAGCCGCAATACTGGCGACCGCACTCGCGGCAACCGCGCAGGCCCAGTCCTGGAAACCGGAACGATCCGTCGAACTCGTGGTGTTCGCCGCGCCGGGCGGCGGCAACGACAAGGCCGCGCGCTACATCCAGCGCATCTGGCACGAGTCGAAGTTCATGGATGCTTCTGTGGTCAACAAGGTGGGCGGCGGCGGCTCGCTCGCCTACACCTACATCGGCCAGAAGGCCGGCGACGGAACCGTGGTGGGCACCGCGCAGGCAGGCCTGCTGACCAATCACATTACAGGCCGCAGTCCGGTCAATCCGTTCACGGATGTGACGATCCTGCCCTATATCGGCACCGAACCGGTGGCCCTGGCCGTGCGCGCGGACTCTCCGTACAAGACACTGAAGGATTTCGTCGCACAACTGCGCAAGGACCCCGCCTCGCTCGCCATTTCCGTCGGCAGCACGCGCGGCGCGGTCAACCATTTCACGATGGCCCTGCTTGCGAAAGCCGCCGGGATCGACCCCAAGCTGCTGAAAATACTGGTTTTCGACGGCGGCGCGGTCTCCGTCACGAACCTGCTGGGCGGACACATCGACGCGATGTCGCAGGCGTCCAACAACGCGATTGCGCACCATCAGGCCGGCAAAATGCGCATCCTCGGCATCAGCATGCCCAAGCGCTCCGCCGTGATACCGGACGTGCCGACGTTTCGCGAACAGGGGTTCGACGTGCTGATGGACGGGTGGTACGCGTTCGTCGGTCCGAAGGGGATGACGGCCGCGCAAATCGCGTTCTGGGATGACGCGTTGCTGAAGACCGTCAACCACGCCGACTGGAAAAAATTCGTCGAAGTGGGCGGCTGGGAGCTGGGCTACCGGAATTCCCGCGACAATACCGCGCAACTGCGCAAGGAATACGACCAGTCCCGCGCGCTGCTGACCGAACTCGGCATGGTCAAGTAACGGAGAACCCGCATGTCGGAAAAAGTCACCGCTGATCTGATACTTGCCCAGGGCCGGCAACTTCGGGGCCTCGAAGTCGACGCCACGCGCGCCGGCGAACTTGCCGTCGAAGTGCAACGATTGAGCCGCGCGGTGCTGGATGCGGCAACGCGCGTCGACTTCAATGACGAGCCGGGGCGTTTCCAGGCCCGGCTCGACGGCGCGCGCGCGTCGGGGAGCAGGCGTCGATGAAGCCGCTGCATGAATTGAGCCTCGTGGAAGTCGCTGACGCCATACGCCGGCGCAAGGTCTCGTCGGTCGAAGTCGTGAAATCCGCGATCGCGCGCGCGCAGCACGTGCAGCCCCGACTCAACTGTTTCATCGCCATCGAGGCGGAGGACGCGCTGAAGGCGGCGCGTGCCGCCGACCGCCGGTTGCGGCAGAAGGCCGCGAAAATTGGCCCGCTGCACGGCGTTCCGCTCGCGCACAAGGACATGTACTACCGCGCCGGCCGGATTTCGACGTGCGGGTCGAAAATCCTGCGGGACTACCGTCCCGAGGTCACCGGAACCGTCGTGGAGCGCCTGGGCGCGGCCGGAGCGATCTGGCTCGGCAATCTCAACATGGCGGAATTCGCCGCCAATCCGACCGGGCACAACGATCACTGGGGTCATTGCCGCAACCCGTGGAACCCCGCGCACATCACGGGTGGATCATCCAGCGGATCGGGTTCCGCGGTCGGCGCACGCGCGAGCTACGGGTCGCTCGGGTCGGACACGGGCGGATCGGTCCGGCTGCCGGCGGCCGCGTGCGGCGTGGTGGGGTTGAAACCCACGTACGGGCTCGTGAGCCGGTACGGCATCATGCCGCGATCGTGGTCGCAGGACACCGTCGGCCCGCTCACGCGCACGGCGCGCGATTGCGCGCGCATGACGCAGGTCATCGCGGGGCGCGATCCGCGCGATCCGACGTGCGCGGCGCACCCGGTGCCGCGCTACGAACGGGAGCTCAACCGGCGCATCCGGGGCCTGCGCATCGGCGTGCCGTCAAACCACTACTACGAAGGCGCGACGGACGAGGTCCGGCGCGCAATGCAGCAGAGCCTGTCGGTCCTGGCGTCGCTCGGCGCGCGCATCGTCGACATCACGGTGCCCGATCCGCAACAGACGTTTCTGCTGTCCAACACGGTGACGCAAAGCGAAGCGGCGGTCATACACGCGCGCTGGATGCGCGAGCGCCCGCAGGATTATTCGATGTACGTGCGCAGCCGTGTGGAAGCGGGCTACCACATTCCCGCGACGACCTATCTCGAGGCGCTGAACCTGCGCGCGCGGGTGCTCGCCGAATTTGTCGATACTGTTTTCAGCAAGGTGGACCTCGTGCATACGCCGGTGCTCGTGATGCCGCCGCCGACGATCGCAGAAACCGAACCGCGCGCGACGGGCGATGTGGCCGCCGTCGTGGCGCGCATCACGCGCAATACGCGTCCCACCAGCTATCTCGGGCTCCCCGCCCTTTCCGTTCCGGCGGGATTTTCGGAATCCGGGCTGCCCTTCGCGTTCCAGCTGATCGGCCGGCCGTTCGCGGAATCGGAATTGTTCCGTGTAGCGCATCAGTACCAGCAGGAAACTGACTGGCACGCGTGCGTGCCGCAACTGTAGCCGCCGAAAGCATGGCCTCCGTGCCGGAACGACCGCTGGTGACTGTGGAGGACCTGACGGTGAGCTTCGTGAGCCCCGACGCGACCGTGCGCGCCGTGAACGGCGTGTCGTTTACGCTGCGGCGCGGCGAAGTGCTCGGAATACTCGGCGAGTCCGGCTCGGGCAAAAGCGTCACGCTGCGCGCGCTCATGCGCCTGCTGCCGCCCGGCAAGGCGCGCATCGGCGGTCGAATCGACATCGACGGCAGGGATGTCATGTCGCTCGATCCGCGGGCCATGGCCGCGTTGCGCGGGCCCACTGTCGCGATGATTTTCCAGGAGCCGATGACGGCGCTCGATCCGGTATTCACGATCGGCAGCCAGAACGCCGAAACGAGCGTGCACCACGAGGGCGTGTCGCGGACGGAAGCGGACCGGCGCGCGCTGGAATTGCTTGAAAAGGTTCAGATTCCGTCCGCGAAGCGCAGGCTGGACGCCTACCCTCACCAGCTCTCCGGGGGGTTGCGCCAGCGCGCGATGATCGCGATCGCGCTGGCGTGCCGGCCGCAACTGCTGCTCGCCGACGAGCCGACCACCGCGCTCGACGCCACGGTGCAGATACAGGTGCTGCTGCTGTTGCGCACGCTGCAGGAAGAACTGGGCATGGCGATGATATTCGTCACGCACGACCTGGGCGTTGCCGTCGAGGTTGCGCACCGGATCAACGTGATGTACGGCGGGCGCGTGGTGGAAAGCGGCCCGGTCGCTGAAGTCGTGCGCAACCCGCGCCATCCCTATACCGAAGGCCTGATGGGCTCCACCGTGCACGATGTGCCCCGGGGCCAGCGGCTCACGCCGATTCTGGGCTCGCCCCCGAACCTTGCCGCGCTGCCGCCCGGCTGCAGTTTCGCGCCGCGCTGCCGCTACGCGATGACCGCCTGTCGCGCGGATACACCGCCTGCCGTTACCGTGGGCTCGCATCTGGGTTACGATCACGTCTCGCGTTGCTTGTATCCCGACCGGGTCGGTCAACCGGAAGCTGCCACTGCATGAATAAGCCGCTCACCTCGAATTTCGTCAGCGCGACCGACGCGGCGTCGGCGATCGCCGCGGGCAAACTGACTTCGGAGCAAATCGTGTCCGCGTGCCTCGAACGCATCGCGGCGCGCGAAGACACCGTCCGGGCATGGGCGTACTGCGATCCGGAACTCGCGCTCGCGCAGGCCCGTGCGCGCGACCGCGAGCCGCGGCGTTCGCGCCTGCACGGGATCCCGGTGGGCGTAAAGGACGTCATCGACACGTGCGACATGCCGACCGAGTACGGGTCCGCGATCTACCGCGGAAACCGCCCGACCTGCGATGCGGCCAGCGTGGCCCAGGTACGCGAACTGGGCGGCGTCATCCTGGGCAAGACGGTGTCCACGGAGTTCGCGACCCGTCACCCGAACAAGACCCGCAACCCCCACGATCCCGCGCGCACACCGGGTGGCTCGTCCAGCGGATCCGGCGCGGCCGTGGCGGACTGCATGGTTCCCATCGCGTTTGGCACGCAGACCTCCTCCTCGGTCATCCGGCCGGCGGCCTATTGCGGTGTCGTCGGCTACAAGCCGTCGTTCGGCCTGCTCAACCGTGCCGGACTCAAGATCCTGTCCGATTCGATCGACACGCTCGGCACCCTCACGCGCACCGTAACGGACGCGGCGCTGATCACGGAATCCCTGTCGGGCATGGCGCCCGCGCCGTTCGACACGGTCGGCGCGCTGAAGCCGCGCGTCGGATTTTGCCGCACGCCGTTCTGGGAGCAGGCCGACGCCGCGAGCCAGGCCAACCTCGAGCAGGCCGCCCGCCGGCTCTCCGGCGCAGGCGCCGTGGTGACCGACGTGACGCTCGACGCAGAATTCGCCGCGGCGAACGCCACGCAGATCGCCATCAGCGCCTATGAATTTTTCCGCGCGCTGACGCACGAACGCACGCGCCACCCGGAACTGCTTTCGGCGAGCCTCGCCGGGCGCCTCGCGGCCGGTGGCAAGGTCACGCGCGCGCAATACGAGGCCGGCGTGACGCTCGCGACGAATCTCCGGCGGCGGCTTGCCGACGTGTTCCGGAATTTCGACGTGCTGCTGGCGCCGAGCGCACCGGGCGAGGCACCCGGAATCGACAGCACGGGTGAGCCGGTTTTCGGGCTCATGTGGTCGCTGCTGCACGTGCCGTGCATGACACTGCCCTGGGGCCTCGGGCCGTCCGGGCTGCCGTTGGGCGTGCAACTCATCGCGCAAGGCGGTGGCGACACCGGTCTTTACCTGCATGCGGAATGGACACGCCGCGCACTGGGATGAAACCCGCGGGCGGCAACGATCAACCACGAGGAGAACACCATGACAGCACGGTACCGCAGTCCCACGCTCGCCTGCATCGCCATCGCCGCGGCACTGGCGGGCGCCGACGCGCACGCGCAGTCGAAACCCCTGCGCATCGGCACGACGCTCTCGCAAATCTCCACGACGACCGGCGCGCCCGACGGCGGATTCGAAGGGTTCCGCTTCACGGGCTACACGCTGTACGACGCGCTGGTCAACTGGAAACTGGACGATCCCAAGCTGTCGCCCACGCTGATGCCTGGGCTGGCCACGGAATGGAAGGTCGACGACAAGGACAAGACCAGGTGGATCGTGCGGCTGCGCAAGGGCGTGAAGTTCCATGACGGATCGGAATTCAACGCCGACGCGGCGATATTCAATTTCGACAAGATATTCAACAAGGCGGCTCCGCACTACGACGCAAAGCAGGCCACGCAGATCGTCGGGCGGGTGCTGTCGCTCAAGGGCTGGCGCAAGGTGGACGACACCACCATCGAGCTCACGACGCACGCGCCGGATGCCACGTTTCCGGGACAGCTCACCTACGTGCTCATGTCGAGCCCGGCGCAGTACGAAAAACTCGGCCGCAGCTGGGTCAAGTTCGCCGATGCGCCGTCCGGAACCGGTCCGTTCCGTCTCGAGCGCTACGCGCCGCGTGAACGCGCCGAACTCAGCCGCAATTCGAATTACTGGGATGCGAAGCGCGTCGCGAAATCCGAACGCGTGATCCTGCTGCCGATCCCGGAGGCGACGACGCGCGCCTCCGCCCTGCTGTCGGGCCAGGTCGATCTCATCGAGGCGCCGCCGCCCGACATGATTCCGCGGCTCAAGGCGCAGAAATTCGTGATTACGTCGAATCCGTACCCGCATTTCTGGCCGTACTTCATGAGCTTCAAGGACGGCTCGCCGTGGACCGACATCCGCGTTCGCAAGGCCGTGAACCTCGCCATTGACCGCGACGGCATCGTCAAGCTGCTGGGCGGCTACGCGGCGCCGGCGTACGGCTTCATCGAGAAAGGCAGTCCGTGGTTCGGCACGCCGAAGTTTCAGATCAAGCATGACCCCGCCGGCGCGCGCAAGCTGCTGGCCGAAGCCGGCTACGGTCCGGACAAGCCGCTGACCCTCAAAGTGATGGTCGCGCCATCGGGGTCCGGGCAGATGCTGCCGAAACCGATGAACGAGTACATCCAGCAGAACCTGCGCACCGTCGGGATCAATCTCGAACTCGTGACGGTGGACTGGGAATCGGTGCGCAACTGCCGCCGCTCCGGCGCCGGCTCGCAGGTATGCCAGGGGGTGCACGGCATCAACAACTCATCGCAGACCATGGACGAGTTCGGCGCATTCAAGCGTGTGTACGGATGCGCGTCGGCGCCGCCGAACGGCTTCAACTACATGTTCTACTGCGACAAGGTGCTCGACGCGATGATGGACCGCGCGTTCACCGAGTTCGACGACCGGAAACGCACGTACGCGCTGGCGAATGCGCACGCGTACATCGTGGATCAGGCGGTGGACGTGTGGGTCGTGCACGACGTGGGGCCGCGCGCGATGTCGCCGAAGGTGAAGGGCTTCGTGCAGGCAAAAAGCTGGTTCCAGGACATCGCGCCGGTCTATGTCGAAAATTAAGTCATCATAAGCGTTTGTTTTTGCTGAATTTTATTTTTCATCCCGCGCGCTGATGCTGCAGTACATCCTGCGCCGGCTGCTGTACTCGATCCCCATCGCCTTCGGCGTTTCGGTGGTCGTGTTCTCCCTCGTGCATCTCGCGCCGGGCGATCCGCTCTCCGCGGTCACCGGCGACGTGGATGCGCGGCTCCTCGCGGAGATGCGCGCGCAGTTCGGCTACGACAAGCCGCTCGTCATCCAGTATTTCATCTGGCTCGGCAACGTCGCGACCGGCGACCTCGGCTATTCGCTGCGCAGCGGCGCGCCGGTGCTTGGCATCGTGCTGCCTGCGACGCTGTACACGATCAGCATCGGCCTGCTCGCGTCGGTCACCGGATTCGCGCTCGGCGTGACGGCTGGCATGTTCGCCGGATACCGTCATGGCACCGCGCTCGACAAGATCGTCTCGGCCACGGCCATCACCGGGGTTTCCATGCCCGGCTACTGGCTCGCCATCATCCTCGTGATCGTTTTTTCCGTTGAACTCGGCTGGCTGCCCGCCATGGGCGCGGGCGCGGCGGGCACGGTGTTCGCGCTGGAATCGCTGCCTCACATGATCCTGCCGGCGCTCGCGCTCGCCGCGATACCGTGCGCGATCGTCGCGCGCACGACGCGCGCCTGCGTCATGGAGATTCTGTCCATGGAATTTGTCGAGGCCCTGCGCGCGCGCGGTCTGTCCGAGCGGCGCATTCTGCTGCACGTCACGCGCAACGCGATGCCTACCGTGCTCGCGGTGATGGGACTGCAGTTCGCCCATCTGCTGGGCGGCTCGATCCTGATCGAAACCGTGTACTCGTGGCCGGGCACCGGGTATCTGCTGAACCTCGCGATTTTCGATCGCGACATGCCGCTGCTGCAGGGCACGATCCTGCTGCTCGCGATGTTCTTCGTGCTGACGAATCTCGTGGTCGACATACTGCAGACGTGGGTCGATCCGCGGATCAGCCGCGCATGAGCAACAGTTCCCGGATCGCCGTGCCGGCGCCGGACCTGGGCGGCGGGGTCATGGATGTGCCGGTCGGTTCCGGAGAAGCGCGCACCTACTGGCAGGGCGTATGGCGCCGCGTCGCGCGTGATCGGGTCACGATGGCCTGCGCGGCCATCCTGTTTCTGCTCGTCGCGACCGCCGCACTGGCGCCCTGGCTCGGACTCGCGGATCCATTCGCGTCCGATTCCGGAAAACGCCTGCTGCCGGTCGGATCCCCGCAGCACTGGCTCGGCACCGACGAACTGGGCCGGGACATGCTGTCGCGACTCATTCACGGCGGGCGACTGTCGCTTACCATGGGCATCGTTCCGGTGCTGCTCGCTCTCGTGATCGGCGGAACGCTCGGCATCACGGCCGGCTTTCTCGGCGGTCGCATCAACATGCTGATCATGCGCACGACCGACGTGTTCTACGCGTTTCCGTCGATCCTGCTCGCGGTCGCCATCGCGGGTTCGCTGGGCGCGGGCGTCGCCAACACGTTGATCGCGATCACGATCGTGTTCATACCGCCGATCACGCGCGTGACCGAGTCGGTCACGACGCAGGTGCGCGCCATGGATTTCGTGGAAGCCGCCCGCGCGAGCGGCGCCAGCACGTTCGACATCATCCGCATCCACATTCTCGGCAATGTGCTGGGGCCGGTGTTCGTCTACGCCACGGTGCTCGTGAGCGTGTCGATCGTGATCTCGGCCGGGTTGTCCTTCATCGGTCTGGGCGCAAGCCCTCCCGAGGCGGAATGGGGTCTCATGCTCAATACGCTGCGCCAGTCGATCTACCTCGCGCCGCTCATCTCGCTGCTGCCGGGATTCATGATCTTCGTCGCGTCGATGTGCTTCAATCTGATCAGCGACGGACTGCGCAGCGCGATGGACGTGCGGTTCTGATCATGAACGACGCCTTGCTCACGGTACGGGGCCTGCGGAAGTATTTTCCGATCCGCGCCGAGCGGCTGGGCGCGCCCCCGCTGCTGGTGCAGGCCGTAGACGGCATCGATTTCTCGATACGGCCGGGCGAAACGCTGGGCATCGTCGGCGAATCGGGCTGCGGCAAGTCGACCACCGCGCGGCTCCTGATGCATCTCATCGTGCCGGATGCGGGCGAAGTCGAACTCGGCGGCAAGCCGCTCGCGACCGGCGGCACCGCGGCGCTGCGCAGCCTGCGGCGCAACATGCAGATGGTGTTCCAGGATTCCTACGCATCGCTCAATCCGCGGCTCTGCGTGGCGGACAGCATCGCTTTCGGCCCGCGCGCGCACGGCGTGCCGCGCGACGCCGCGACGCACAAGGCGCGCGAACTGCTGGGGCTCGTGGGTCTGGATCCCGATCTTTTCGGACGCCGGTACCCGCACGAACTGTCAGGTGGCCAGCGCCAGCGCGTCAACATCGCGCGCGCGCTCGCGCTGGACCCGCGGCTGCTGATCCTCGACGAAGCCGTGTCCGCGCTCGACAAGTCCATCGAGGCACAGGTGCTCAACCTGTTGATGGATCTCAAGTCGTCGCTTCAGCTCACGTATCTCTTCATTTCCCACGACCTCAATGTGATCCAGTACATCAGCGACCACGTGCTGGTCATGTATCTCGGCAAGGTCATGGAGACCGGCCCCGTCGAGGCGATCTACCGCCGGCCGCGCCACCCGTATACGCAGGCGTTGCTCGCATCCCGCCCGTCGATGAATCCCGACGTCAAGATCGAAAAATCGCCGTTGTCGGGAGATCCGCCGAATCCGGTCAATCCACCGTCGGGTTGCCGGTTTCGCACACGGTGCGCATCTGCCGAAGCCGTCTGCGAGCGCGCGGCGCCGGCGCTCGCGGCACCGCCGGACGCGCCCGCGCACGCAGTGGCCTGCCACATGCTCGCGAGCGGTTCGGGACACAGCCGCGCACCGGCGTAATCCCGCCATGAAACGCGTCCACGTCGCGCGCCATGCGCCCGAAGCACACCTGGTCAAGGGCTACCTGGAGTCGGAGGGCATCGCCGCGACGGTGCGTGGCGACCTGCTCGCGGGCGGATGGGGGGAATTGCCGGTGGATCTCTGCGGCGTCTGGATCATCGATGACGAGCGCGCCGCGGAAGCCAATGCGCTGCTCGTGCGATTCTTGAAAGGCACGCCCGCCGCGGAAGCCGGCCACGATCGCTGGACCTGCGCCGGCTGCGGGGAAACCCTCGAGGGTCAGTTCACGTCCTGCTGGAACTGCGGAGCCGCGCGCGAAGCGCGTACCGCCGATCCGTAAAGCGATGGTACCGGCAGCCCACCGGCCGGCCGGGTGCTGCGTTTCCGCTACGCCATCGTGCCGACGACAGGCGCGGCGGTAATTTCCATTTCCGTCAACGCGATCACTTCGTCGGCGGTGAATCCCGGCGCCACCGCGTCGAGCACGAATCGGGAGCCGTCCCATCGCAGCAGCGCGAGATCCGTGACGATGTGGCTCACGCACCCTTTGCCGGTCAGCGGGTAGGTGCATTTTTTCCGCAGCTTGGGACGACCCTTGCTGTCGGCATGCTCCATGACGATGATGAGATCGCCCTTTCCCGACAACAGGTCCATCGCGCCGCCGATGCCGCCGCGTTTCGCGTCCGACGTGCTCCAGTTGGCGACGCTCGCCGTCTGGTCGACCTCGTACGCGCCGAGAATCACCGTGTCGATATGTCCGCCGCGCGCCATCTCGAACGACGTCACGCTGTCGAAGAAGGACGCGCCGGGATTGATCGAGACGAACTGCCCGGCCGCGTTGTAGATATCCGGATCGATTCGATCGTCGGTCGACACCATTTCGCCATAGCCGAGCACGCCGTTTTCCGCGTGCAGGATCACGTCGCGGCCGTGCAGGTGATTCGACACCATGGTCGGTATGCCCACGCCGAGATTCACGTAAGTGCCTTCCTTCACGAGCCGCGCGGCGTTCCTCGCGATACCGGCGCGCGTGAGCGCCGGCTTGTTGTTGTACAGGCGCGGCTTGTCCGACGGCCGCCGTTCCGGCCTGCGCCACGCCTTGCCGTCCACCTGCTGCGTGGTCTTCACGACGCGCGACACAAAAATTCCCGGTAAATCAATGAGTTCTGGAGGAATTACGCCCGGCTCGACGATTTCGTCCACTTCGACGATGGCCACCCGCGCGGCCTTGCCGAACGCCGGATTGAAGTTCTGGCTGCCGCCGCGAAACTGCACGTTGCCGAGCCGGTCCGCGCGATAGCCGCGCAGAAAGGCGTAGTCAACATGGATTGCGTGTTCGAGCACGTGCGGCTTGCCGTCGAACTCGCGTATCTCGCGTCCGGCAACCAGGTCGGTACCGACGCTGGTGGGCGAATAAAACGCGGGAATGCCGGCGCCGCCCGCACGGCAGCGTTCGACCAATATGCCCTGCGGAACGAGTTCGACTTCCAGCGCGCCGGCCACGATCTGGTCCTCGCTCGCGGTGGGCGTGCCGGGGCGCACCGAAAACGCGGCGATCAGTTTCTTCACCTGTTTGTTTTCCGCGAGGATCTGCCCGCGCGTCGCGCCCGGGTCCCCGAGCGAATTGCAGACGAGCGTGAGTTCTTTCGTGCCGCGGTCGCGCAGCGCGAGGATCAGGCTCGTCGCGAAGCGGTGCCCGACGCTGAAGCCCGCGATGGCTATCGTCGCGCCGTCGCGAATGTCCGCGATGGCGACTTCGGGTGATGCAAATACTTTGTCCACGTGCTGCTCCGTGTCGATGGGGATGATGTACTCGGCCGAGGCTTTCCCCTAGCGCTTCGACAGCGCGTCGGGATTGGCGACGTTGATCGGCTTGCCGTCCGCCCAGGCGAGCAACTGATCGACCGCGACCGCGTAGATCGACTCGTAGCTCGATTTTTCGCAATATCCCAGATGCGGCGTGCAAAGCGCGTTCTGCATTCCGATCAGCGGGTGCGCAGCGCCGGTCACCGGCTCCGTCTCGTACACTTCGACCGCGGCGAAACCGGGCCGCCCGTTGCGCAACGCTTCCGCGAGCGCGCCGGCCGCGATGATCGGCGCCCGGCTCGTGTTGACCAGCAGCGCCGTCGGCTTCATGCGCGCGAGATCCGCGGCAGTCACGATGCCGCGCGTCTCCTTGTTTTCCGGGAGATGCAGGCTCAGCACGTCGGCGCTCTCGAAAAACGCCTCGCGGCTCGCCGCGACCGCGAATCCTTCCGCCTTGGCGCGCGCCGTGGAACCGTCGCGCCCCCAGCACACGACATTCATGCCGAACGCCTTGCCGACGCGCGCCACCGCGGCGCCGATGTGACCGAACGCGTATATTCCCAGCGTGCGCCCGAACAGCCGTGTTCCCGCAGTGGACTGCCAGTGCCCTTGTTTCAGGCGTTCCACTTCGAACGGCAGATTGCGCAGCGCCGCCAGGATCAGGGCCCACGCGAGTTCCGCGGTCACGGAGTACGGGCTGCCGCCGCCGTGGCTGCCGGCGGACACCACGATCCCGCGCTCGGTGCAGGCCGCGATGTCGAGGTGGCCGACGTTGCGGCCGGTCTGACTGATGAACCGCAGCGCCGGCAGCTGCTCGAGCATGGCCCGCGTCAGGCGCACGCGCTGCTGCGTGAGCAGCACCGCCTCGCATCCCTGAGCCTGTTCGATGACGCGGGCAGGATCGGTGTAGGCGTCGGTATGCACCCTGACATCATGCCCGCTCAGCCGGGCAAAGGCGCGGGTGCCGCGCAACGCATCGGGATAGTCGTGCAACACGGATATTTTCATGATTCGCTTTCGGAGTCGGAGTCAAAACCCGGGGATGCCGGCGGGCCCGGCGGCACGCGAAGTCCGCGTGTCGCAAGGCATGGCGCACTTTCGGCCGCCGCACATGATATCGCCATTTTCGATCAGGGTGCGCGCAGCCCGGCTTCGCGCACGACGCGCGAAAACGTCGCGATCATGCCGCGCAGCACGCGATCCACTTCGTCGGGGCCGGCCGGTGTCGGCACGAAG